>JAJRQD010000258.1 GCA_024280435.1 archaeon
AACATTAAATGATGTAAATACAAGAGAGAGTAATAGAGAACAAATATTCTGAATATAACTACCAACAATTTATTCATGCAAAAAACATGCTGTATTGTATCTGACCAATATAATCTATTATTTCCAGATATTGATTGAATTGTAAACAATCACTATCAAATAGATCCAGTAATATTTCCATCAGTCTATTGAGATCCGGTATGATTAACAGTAATAATTGTGATTTGGTATCTATTGTCAGGGTTATGTTCAGTACTATTGAATTGATCACATCATATAACATTTCATCCTTTGACAGCCGATCTATCTCGATAATACTGTAAGAGTTGAATATTATACTGAATTTATCCTGTAGCATATATCTTTCATTCAATGTTGTTGCAGAGTAATTGTCCATATTATAATATAGGTAATTATATATTAAGTAGAAATCGGGAACAATATTGTCTATATTCTGAAAACACAAATATTGCAATTTGAAGATGATTGGATGGCTATACTCTTGAGAAGAAATTATAATTTAATATCATTCATTTCTCGTAAATAATTCTCCTATGCCCTATTTTCAGTACTAATATAATTAATTCCCCATTAATGATATCAAGTATTATTCCATAATCTTTAACTTTAAGACGATATATCTCAGTTCTCACTATTTTTTGAACAAAATTAAAAGGCCTAATTCAGATCATTTCAAGAGTGTTGATAATATATTAATTGTATTTTTTTGTGTGAGTACAGATTGTGGATCCAAGTTAATCTTTTGATACCTGAACTATTTATTATGATTTAAGTAGGAAGCGTGATATAGCCTGGATTTTGTAAATGGACAATTTGTTGATAATGAATATAAATAGTTTAAATCTATGAAAATCAAAGGTAAACTATGTCTCAAGAAAGTAATGAGATAGATAATGAGACATTTCCACAGATTGCATCATTCAAAAATAATAATCATAGATTAATTGATAGGGGTACTTATTTTTACAATGCCTCTCTCAAAGGTGGCACAGAGAGATATAGACATGGAAAAACTGCACATACAATCCATGTATGGTGGGCCAGACGTCCTTTCAGTGCAATGAAACCACTTGTATTTGCATCTGTATGCAGATCATCAGATAAAAATGCAGTAGATATGATGAAACAATTATCATCACTTGATGAAACAGCTAATGTGGATGAATTCATTGCAGAGGATACAAAAGTACTGGATATGTTTGGAGGTGGGGGGACTATTCCCATATCTGCATATGAGCTGGGTATTCAGAGTTATTCTATGGATATCAATCCACTATCTGTATTTATACAGAAAAACCTGATTGAGTTGTTTCCAAAATCAGAGCTTTCAAAAGATATGCTGATTGAGTTACTTGAAACAACTGGTAGGAAGATACTGACTGAATTGAAAGAGATAACATCTGATGATTATGAGAGAGATGATGATGTAATTGTGTATATAACAACATACAGATATCATTGTAAGAATTGTTCCTATCTTTTCTTCCTATCAAAGCGTCCCTGGTTGGATAAAAAATCAGATCCATATATTGGATTGAGAATAATGGATAGTGATACAGAACAGACATTTGAGCTGATAGAGGTACCAAAATCAGAGGCAAAGAAATATACCAGGCTGTATAGGTCTAAATCTCCACTCAAAACTCTTGAATGTCCAAAATGCAGGTATAAATTCAATGCAGATATCAGAGATTGTGATGATATTGTGGTTGCACATATCAAAGGAATGAAGAAAGAGATAGTGTTGAATAAAAAAGAACAATATAGTCCAAATATTGATGACATGCTTGAGAAATTATCTATAACATCTTCTGAATTCTCAAAAATCCCAAAATGGTCTGGTATTGTCAATCCTGCACTGTATGGTGTAGTCACCTATTTTGATTTTCTGAATAATCGTCAGAAATTAATTATACTACATCTGATAGATCTGTTGAGATCAGAATACAGTATTCTTAGCAATAATTACTCAGAATACACTAGCAATTTTATCGTGAGTACACTCTCTGCACTGATTGATCAGCTAGTTGATTGGAATTCAAGAATAACTATGTGGATTTCAGAGAACAGACAACCGGGCAGGGCATTCAGTGGTCCGGGAGTAGCGATGTACTGGGATTATTGTGAAATCGATCCATTGTTGAGAGGACCTGCAAATCTATGGAAAAAGTTGGATAGAATTATCAAAGGAGTAGGTTCTTTGGATAAAATGAATAATCCAGGTAAGGTAATACTTGGAGATGCAAGAGAATTACCATTCGAGGATGAGACATTTGATGCAATTGTTACAGATCCACCCTACTATGATAATATTTACTACAGTATATTAGCAGACTTCTTTCATAGCTGGAAATATCATGTATTCAGTGAACTCTCACTGTTTGATAATAATACAAATCATCAGCAGGAGTTGGTTGCATCAAGTTATCGCAGCAAAGACCCACATGGATTCTATGTGGATGGTATGAGTAGGACACTTACCGAGACAGAACGCGTACTGACTAATGAAGGAGTGGTATCATTCATATATTCACATTCCACTCTTAATGGATGGGCAGCCATCTGTGAGGCAATATCAAGAACAGAGCTAATAGTATCAAGTGTACAACCATTGATGATAGAACGCAAAGCAAGACCCAGAGGTCATAATTCAGTATCCATTGATGCATGTCTAGTATTTGTGATGCACAAAAAGAATATACTTGATATTGAATATCACACATTTGAAGATGTAAGCAATGAATTGAGAATACTTGGAGCAGTAATACATAAATTATTGAGAAAAATAGACTGGGATGATGAGACTATAGGATTGACAATATTTGCCAATGCAGTTGGAATGCTTGCCAATATAAAGTTAACAGATAGAGATACAATACATAGCAATTTAATTGAGTGTGAGAGTATTGTGAAACAATTAATTCCAAATTTCCGTCTATTAAAAAGAGAATCAATCTGAAAGAATACCTTATCTAACCCATCTGTTTTCTTTAACGAAAAAGTCACCCAGCTTGTTTATTTGATTTCTGAAAAACAATTAAGGAATAAATCAGTAAATTGATAGAATATCAAGGATGGTTCACAGAATAATGTACTGCAATGATAGATATAAAAATACCCGATATATCAGTTAATAATGATTAGCAGAGAGGAGATAGTTGATCAACTTCTATTATTTGCAAATGAGAATGAGATACGTATTCTACTTGCTGTGGAGAGTGGATCAAGACTTTGGGGAATGGCAAGTTGGAATAGTGATTATGATGTAAGATTTATCTATATCAGATCACAGAAACATTACCTCTCAGTATTCAACAATAAAAATGAAACACTGGAGTATCTTGAAGGAGAGTTTGATTTTGTTGGATGGGATATCAGAAAGTTCCTGAGATTACTGAGTAATAGTAATCCAACCGCACTTGAATGGCTACAATCAGATATAGTGTATATGGGATCAGTAAATCAGAAACTAATTTCAGATATTATTGAGATCAATGCAATTGCACTTTATGAACACTACCGATCTTTGGCACATTCTAACTGGAGTAGATATATTGATGGGAAAGAGGAGGTCAAGTTGAAAAAATATCTATATGTGATGAGAGGAGTGATCAATGCATTGTATGTCATCAGATACAATCAGATACCAGAACCAAAAATAGCCAATACAATTAATTCATTGGATATATCCAGAGATGTACTGGATGAGTTCAACAAGTTGTTATCGAGAAAAATGGACATTCATGAGTTGGGAATTGGTAGTCAAATCAAAGTTCTTAATTCATTCATAATTTCATTCTTTAGCCAACGAGAGTCACATCATGGGATAATCAGGCAATACAGCTATTCAGGTATAGAAAGATCAGTACTAGATAGAATATTTCATAAATTCCTGGAAAATAATGATTAGAATGTTTTAATTCAACTATTATCCCAATTTAAATATCTAGTCATTCTGAAAGATACAATTTCAGCACCAGAGTTCTTTTCCAATGCGGAATTGCCAAATATACTATAAAGCCCCATAGATACAATATTTTCACCCTATAAACAATCAGAGTACCCCCTACCTTATAATTGTACCCTCCACTGTCTGAAGCTTTCCAATACCATGATAGATCTACAAACATGGGTATGGTAAATTAATAATATAGGAATATCCACATTTTAACAATCATATTTTTGTACAATTATTCTTGCATTTCTAGTAACATAATTAATAATCTGATAAAAATAGAATTTAATGAAGTGGTCAATTGATACAATTCCCGATCTCAGTGATAAGATCAGTGTTATCACAGGTGCAAACAGCGGTCTGGGATATGAAACAGCAAAAATTATGGCATCTAAAGGTGCAACTGTGGTAATGGCATGTAGAAATATGCAAAAAGCACAGGATGCAAAACAACTGATACTACAAGATATTCCAGAGGCAAATCTAGTACTCAGTCAGTTGGATCTTGCAGATCTATCATCAATTAAAACATTTGCAGATAATTTGAAAGTGGATAGGATAGATCTCATGTTCAACAATGCAGGCTTGATGGCAATACCACAATCGAAGACAGTTGATGGATTCGAGACACAATTTGGGGTAAATCACCTAGGTCATTTTGCACTTACAGGAATATTACTTGATAAGATTCTGAATGCAGAGAATTCAAGAATAATCACACTTGCATCTTTATTTCATATGTTGGGAAGAATAAACTTTGATGACCTTATGTTTGAGAGAAGAAAATACAGAAAGTTCAGTGCATATGCCCAATCCAAATTATCAAATCTGATTTTTACAAATGAATTGCAGAGAAAATTATCTGCCAATAACAAAAGTACAATTGCAGTTGCCGCACATCCAGGTTATGCCACCACACATTTGCAGACAAAAGGAACAATTATGTCGGGTAGATCTTTTAATCGCAAAATGGTATCATTTGCCAATTTTATAATGGGCTACTCCGCATACAAGGGTGCAATGCCACAGATAAGAGCTGCAACTGATACAGAAGCGATGGGAGGTGATTATTATGGACCATTGATTTTGAATTATCTATGGCCACATAAGCCAAGAAAAGTATGGTCCAAGAGAGTTGCAAGAAATAAATCAGTAGGTGAAAGATTATGGAAAGTATCTGAAGAACTCACTGGTGTAGAATATAGTTTTTAAAATGTGTACAAAACAATATATCAGTTCATATTAATGTCACAAATAATTTATAAAAATATAATCTAGTATATCAAGAACATTTATGCAGAAAAAGTATTTACAAGTAAATAATCTACTATTGAATTGTGAATACTGTAAAGCAGAGGAATATATTGATACTATTGATAATATAAATGAGAGAGAAATTTTAAGAGCATTTGTCAAATTGAATTTGAAAGAGTTCGATAGTTGTCAAGAGATCTTAGAAACACTGGATTGTAATGATGAATTATCGATATTCAAACAACTAATTCTGGCAAATATCTATTATTTTAGTGGTAATAAATTATACAACAATATCTTAAGTGATATTAAAAGTAAATATAATCAGATCAAATTTGATTACATCAGATTACAATACCATCTGCTGGAAGGTAAGAAACAGATAAAAATTGATCCATTGGAATTTATGCAAGAGATACTTTAGGATTGAAAATATACATAGATTAAGAAATTCAAGTAGGCTCGTTATTTATAATTTTGATGAAGAATTTATGCAAATGAAATAGGTCAAATTTTTAATATTAACAATCAATAATAATTAACAATACAAGCAGGTAATTTGAGAATATTTTGCAATTATATATTTTTAAATACGTAATTATATTTACCATTAAAAGGAAAATGTTTATGAAAATGACCATATCATTGCTCCATAAAGATCATTATTCGGTCAATAAGGAAGGTAAAATTATTTTCACATTTTCTGATCTTCAGAAATTACCTGAATGGCCCGTTAGTCCACTTCTGGAAATTATCAATGGAGAATTATTTATGGTTCCATCTCCCACTCTAAATCATCAAGATATTGTGTTAAATCTTGCAATAAAAATCAAAGAGTACTTGACAATGAATAATATTGGGAGGATATGGATTGCACCTGTTGATGTAATTTTATCTGAAACAGATGTGGTAATTCCAGATCTTGTATTTATTTCAGATAAAAATACTGTAATTGATAAAAAAAATATCAAAGGTACTCCTGATTTATTGATAGAGGTACTATCAACAAATAAGAATCATGACTTACTTTACAAAAAAGATCTCTATGAACAATATGGTGTGAAAGAATACTGGATAATAGATCCATTTGAAAAATCGATGTTAGTGTATAAATTAAAAAATACAAAATTTGATGGTGTAAAATTAATAAATGATGATTTGTTCAGATCAACCATATTACAAGGATTTGAATTGAACATAAATTCAATTTTTGTTAATCCAAGTTAATTATTTTATCTTCCTGTGAGAGAAAAAACCTACTTGAGTGTCAATTCTAAAATGATCGAGGAATAGTTTATCAAGATTTCAATTAATATTACGAACTATCTTGTTCGATAATTTTTTAATTTTGTAGCATGAAATCAATGAGATTGCCCTATATAATAAATATCAATCATAATTGTAAAATGATATAAAATTAAAGAGTGAAAATAGGCAATCTATTGTAATTCTTTAATTAAGGGAAAAATAGGAATTTCAGGATAGCACAGTACACTCATAATAAAATACGAATACAGAGCCTGGAGACACATCAAAGAGCAAGTATACTCAATATCGATTAGAATGCAAAATATCACAAAATTAGAAACATCAAGTCACATAATATTTGCAATTGATTAAATATAAAATACCAACCATTAATATGAAAATTCAGAAAAATTCTTTTTAGGAACTGATTTAACATAAAAATATGAAATTAGCAATAATTGGATCTGGAATAGGTGGAAGTTCCCTTGCTTACTTCTTAAAAGATAGCAATATGGAAATAACTGTTTATGAGAGCAGAGAAATTGTTGGTGGAAGAATGCGGCATGTGGATTTCAAAGGGAGACCAGTAGAGATTGGAGCAGGTTTTTTTCACACTGCAAATCGCAATATTATGCAACTGACTGAGAAACTCGGTATAGAAAAAGTAGAACTGAGCTCAGATAATTTTGGATTATGGGATGGAAATAAAATGTTATACCAGACCAACAATTCTGATCTCATCACAACATTGAAGCTACTGATAAGATTTGGATTCAATCTGATAAAGATGCAATCAATTGTCAAACTTGTGAAATCCAATATCAAACAATTCTATGAAAAAGATGAGGTATTTCACTCAGTACCTGAGATGATCAAGATGATGTCATTTGATCAGATATACCAGGAAAGTTTCGATAGCAATCTCAGCAATTTCGGTGTGAAGGAGAAGATTAAGACAGAATTAGCACTACCTGCAACAAAATATATCTACCATCAGTGTGGAAACAGAGGGATGAATGGATTCGCAGGCTATGTATCACTGATTGCATCCGATGATGAACCAATATACTACATCAAAAAAGGTAACAGAACACTTTGTGAGATATTATTGAGGGAGGCCAGGGTTACTCTCTCTTTAAAGGATAAGGTTACCTCAATCAAGAAAGAGGGAGATAGATATAGTATCACCTCTGAGAACGGTACCATACTTTACGATAAGGTGGTGATTGCCACCCCAATGGAGATTGCAAAAATCGAGTTGATCAATATTGATAAAAAATAAAAGCAGATAGAGAATATATTGCATATTGCAAAACTATTGTGGCAGGTAGAATAAATCCGTCATTCTTCAACACAAATAAAATGCCTGAGATGATACTGGTAACTGAGCAAAAAGGTATACCAATGTTTGGTATGACACAACTCAGAAAAGATGAAGATGTTTGGGTGATCTCAGCACATGATGCCATAGCTGATGAACTACTTGAAAAAATATTTCTAGAGATTAATGAGGTACAGAGACACACAGTGCCCTACACATATCCATCACTGAAACCCATATCTTTTGATAATTTCGAGGAAATAAAAATAGATGATGGCCTATACTACTCATCAGGAGTAGATACACTTTCACCCACTATGGAGAGCTCGATCATAATATCTAAAAATATTTCCCGATTGCTCAATGAAAAATAGAATTATTGGAGAATAGTAGAAAAAAAGTAATAATTATGCCGTAGTGAAAAGTTGACACTATAGCAAAAATGAGTGAATGAAAATAATTATGATAACAAGTAGCTATATTTTTCATATCAATTGATATGTCATCCTGATAACATCTAGATTTATAAAAAGCAAATTTAGGGATAAAAATATACCAGCATTTAGAAAAAACTATTTAATTAATAAATCAACTATATTATTTTTAATTAGCAAAAAGAGAAAACAAATCAAATTGTCAAAGCCAGGATATTGATCTGGATGAGATTTGACAGAGCATTAATTTATATAGAATTTATATCAATTATGATAGAAAATCAACTTTAGAATATTGATTGAAATATAACCTGGAATTGAACAAAATTCTAAAAATAAAGCATATATAATTATAAAAAAAAATGGAATATATTTGTCATAATACTATGAAAAATATTATAATTAAAACTAATAAATACCATTTAAAATAATTCATTAATTGAATTATTGATTTTAATAAAAAATGTTTTATTACTAATCTGCGTGTTTCTTTTTAAATAAGAATGTTGTTGCTTAATATTTCATAAAAAAAAGCCTAAATATGATCTATTTAGCAACAAATTTGTAATTTATATAAATTCGATCAAAAAATAAATCAACAAACCGAGATTTAAAACCTAAGAATAATCAGTAAATTATTTATTCAAACTATGAAATTAACAAATAAAATTTCAATTTAACGTCATTATAATTTAAGAAAAACAAAGTATAATCAAATCTAATTACTCTTACATTAAAACGAAAAAAAAATGAAAATATTGAGAGTACACTGCTTCAAAGTGAAGAAAAAAATTAAATGCAAAATTATTCGGATAAACTATCTGAAATATAAAAATAAAGTTTGTGGCTGATAATATTTATAGTAAACATCCATTACCACTGTACCGAGTCCTAAACATAAAAAAACACGTTTTTTAAAAAGGGTGTATACTTTCGGTTTTTTTAATAATCAAACAAAAATTTTTTATCTAGAACAAAATTATTTAATCTAGAAGAAAATTTTACATATGTAATCAGTAGTATTCCTAATTAATAATCAATATATTAATGTTAATAATTATCTAATTAATATGAATTTACAATTTTTAAAATGAAAATTAATGAATTAATTTAAAATATACATCATTAAAATAAATTACTGCAATTTTAGGATAACAAATATTTACTTGGATAAAATATCTAAGATCACCTGAACCCCATTCTCAAATTCAATTATTTCAGATATACAATCACCAACACCTGAAAATACTGCCCATAGAGCGATTATATTTGAATAATTACCCTTTTCATGCACTATTGCACCATTTACAGTAATACATAGAAAGATCATAATCTCATAAAATATCGAGTATTACTTTTATCAATTTATCAAGATTTGTTGTTTCGTAAACTTCTACACCCTCATCAATACAATATTTACATATACTATCACCAGTATCCCACATCATCTTCTCTTCTGGATTTAACACAAATACTTTTTTAGCCTTTCTTTTTATCCTTCCAAGAACTTTGGCAGAATTGGGTTGTCCATTTTTCCAGGGTCCAAGCCAATCCCTTAGATCACCAAGAATAATCACAGTTGTTGATGAACCCAATTGATTTTTATTCATCTTCTCAAAACTGATAAGTGCTCTGTTATAATCAGAATTTTCTTTCTCGAATACATTATCATCCCAGGATTTCAATGCATTCTTGATACCCTCATCAATTGATTTTGCAGTTCTATATTCTGTTGTTACATCAATACAAGACCCAATAAATTGATAGAAACGAATATCTGAAAAGACTTCTTTTGCATGCCAAATGATATTAAGGAATAATCTTGTTGCATGAAGTGTTGAGGAACTGATGTCGGTGAGTAACATAAGTTTTGGTTTATCTTTTCTTCTCTTCTCTGTCCTCAATTCAAGAATTGTTCCACCGTGTTGGATATTTGCCCTTATTGTCTGACGTAGATTGATTTTTCTATTACCACTTTTTTTCATACGTTTATGCTTCATAGCAAGTTTTCTCCCGAGTTTTTTCAATGTTAATGTCAGCTCTGTTGAGGGAGTGAGTGAGATCAGTGGTAGATCCTCTATTGCGACAGCAGAAAATGGATCTTTTACTTTTATCTGGTCTAATAGCTCTATTCTCTCTTTTATCAATGAGATATATTCCTTATCCATCTTTTTTAGAAGGATATCTGCATACTGTGGTGTGATAGTTCTCACCATATCTTCTATCTCCTCCATTGCATCTATTTTGCGTTGCATCAGTTCATCAAGTGAATAACTTCCTTTTGTGATATGTCTTAGCATATTTGCAGCTGCATTTCTTATATTTCCCTGGATCAGTTGTCTGACAGCACCTTTGAATTCTGAGCTGAATTTAACAAGTGCTGTGAAACTATCAATACCCGGTATTCCACTCCCCATTCCCTGTGATTGACCACCTCCACCTCCAGGCATTATACCGGTGGCACACCATTCTTTTGATCCCATCAGACCATCTGTGATACCTGTATCTAGGGGTTCCTCCACTGTTGAGGGATTGATTTTTTTATCAATTTGATCAGGTTGTATTGCACCAAGCTTCCATAGTAGATCAAATAATTGCTGTTGCTGTCTATTTTTGGCAAATAACATCCTTAATCCAAGCATCAGTTCCTCAAGATTCGTACTGAGAGTAAGGATCTTATGTGAATCTATTCTCTCAGATAATGATATTGAGAAGCCTGCTCTTTGCAATCTGTCTATGATTGTACCGAGATTTGCCATATTATTGATTATATTCACCCCATTAATTTATCAGATTTCAGCATAATCTCCAAAGTTTGTAGATCACTTGGGTTTTTTGCAAGCAATCCCAGTAATTGGGATACTCTTTCTTTATCCATATATTCACTTCCAAGCATGACTATTGCTTTTGCAAAATCAATTGTTTCGGATATACTCGGGGCCTGTGTGATAGCATCAGTTCTTCTGATTTTTCCAATCATGTCTATAATTTTTGTACAGATATTTTTATCAAGTTCGGGTACATGTATTTTTATTATCTCCTGTTCTCTTTTTTTATCTGGATAATCAAGTGCAAGATAGAGAGATCTCCTTCTCAATGCACCGGATAGTTCTCTTGTACCATTTGAGGTTAATATTATGGTTGATTGTGATTTTGCCTTGATAGTTCCAAGCTCAGGTA
This sequence comes from archaeon, assembly GCA_024280435.1. Taxonomy (GTDB): domain Archaea; phylum Asgardarchaeota; class Heimdallarchaeia; order Heimdallarchaeales; family Kariarchaeaceae; genus JAJRQD01. The sequence goes on from JAJRQD010000258.1 coordinate 11,414, forward strand.
CGGTGATTTGGTTCTCACCCAGTGCTTCTAGTAGAAATGCCTCAAATTCTTCATCTGCACGGTCCACCTCATCAATTAGTAACACACTTGCCTCTTCTGATTGCAGTACTTGAAGTAGAGGTCTTGCAATGAAGTATTCTGGTGTGAACACATCTTTTCCATTCTTCCTTGCGATCTCTATCAGTTGTTTTTGGTAGTTATACTCTCCAATAACCTGTTCTGCGGTTATTCCCTCATAGCATTGTATTCTGTAAAGTTTGGAATTATTTATCTCTGCGATTGCGGATGCAAATGATGTTTTTCCAGTACCGGGAGGCCCTTCTATAAGTATAGGTTTCTCCAGTGTATTTGCAAGTTTAGCAATTGTAACGATTTCTTTGCTTGCAAGGTATTTTGCAGATTTGAATTTATCTTCAAGGCTCACAAATAGATTTTATGTTTTAATTAATTAAGGATTGAGTATGGTGCAGACTACAAGTGATAAATTCATTGTTATTGAGTTATTTTTGTATCTATACGGATGCTATTTTCTGGCTTTGATTTGCATTATTCTCTATATCTTTTATCTTCTCGAGTAATAATTTATTGAATTCTTCAGGTCCAGACCAGTGCAAAGCATGTCCATGACCTTCCATAAATACAGCATCGATGTTATATTCTGCAAAATATCTTCTTTGTTCTTCAGGTACGGATAATCCTGCCATTACAGCTTTTATTGGATATACTGTATTTTTCAGAAATGGTAATACATCCCAGTAGGCCAATTCCTCAACTTCACTCAGAAATACCTCTTTATCAGGATAATTCAGGGTAATAAATTCCTGTTGTAGTTCATCGGATACTTTTATCCCGTTATTCATGTGATACCTGTACAGATCAATTATTTTGTTATCTGTATCTTCTTTGAACTGTTCCATTATCTTATCAACATTTTCTTTAGTATTAGCAGTGTATAAACCCGGATATGGAAAGAAAGTATCCACTCCAATCAATCCGATTACTCTATCAGCTACTAATTTTGCAGCTTCAAGAGTTATTGGTCCACCCATTGACCATCCAATGAGAATTACATTTTGCAAGTTTTCACATTCCAGAACTGCTGCTACATCCTCTCCAAATGAATGCATTGTGTATTTTTCACGATTTGATTTGGATTTTCCATGTCCTGCAAAGTCAATATACAGCATTTTGTATTCTGATGATATATTTTTTTGTAATTTCCAGTGTTCAATTAATCCTCCTCCACCAGATATCCAGCACAGAGTGATTTTCCCCTCTCCATTCATCTCGTAGTATATTTCAGAACCATCTTTAGATTTTGTGTAGCTCATATTTTTTAATGCTTTGTTGTTGCTATTAAATATATTGAATATGGGTATTTAGAAAGCTAGAGTTATTGATATTGGGCAATGATCAGATCCTTTTATATCTGCATGTATTTTAGCATTTTTTAGGTTTGGTAGTAGATTATCAGAGATGAAGAAGTAATCTATTCTCCAGCCTACATTATTTACTCTTGCAGTTTTAGATCTGACAGACCACCAGGTGTACAATCCACTTTTATCGCCCTCTTTATGTCTTAGAGTGTCTACAAATCCATTCTCAATTAGTTTATCAATCCATTTCCTCTCTTTTGGTAGGAACCCGGAATATTTTGAATTAGGTTTTGGGTTTGCGAGATCTATCTCTTTGTGTGCAGTATTGACATCACCGCAGATTACTACTCTCTCACCTTTATTTTTCAGATCTACAACAATATCAAGGAATTTATCGTAGAATCTCATTTTATAATCCAATCTCTCTTCATTTTTCTTTCCATTGGGGAAGTAGCAGTTGATAAATGTGAATTCTTTGAATTTAGATATTATGATCCTTCCCTCGTTATCAAATTCCTCTACACCGATTTTACAGGTATTCTCAGCCTTCATTGATTTTTTGTAGTAATTAAGCACTCCACTGTATCCTTTTTTCTGTGCAGAATGCCATACAGATATCATTCCGTGTGGATTATGTATATCCTCTCCTACTTGATCAGGTTGTGCTTTTGTCTCCTGTATACCCAGTACATCAATTTTGTTTGATTTAATCCAATCAAGCATACCTTTTTTGGAAGCAGCTCTTATGCCATTGACATTCCATGAGTACAGATTATATTCATTCATAATTTTTGTTTTGTATTTATTTATTTTATAGCTTGTTGTATTGGAAATATCCTATTTCAATAAATACATTGATAATTCGATTTTATTTGCCAAATTACATTTAGAACAACCATATATGTTAATATATGAGGCTTTATAGTGTGTAATATGACAGAATCTGATACAGATAAGTCTGTTAAAAAGGTTGTACCTAAGACAGATGAGGAGTTAATCGGCGAGCATATGAGTTATAGGAACTATATGCGTGATGTTATACTGGGGGCAAATGATGGTCTTGTTTCATTATTTGCATTGGTCATTGGTGTTGCTGGTGGTGGTCAGAACCCCAAGATTATATTACTTGCAGGTATTGCAGGTACAGTTGCAGGTGCAATTTCAATGGCAATAGGAGAGTATATCTCAACGAAGAGTCAGGAAGAGGTATTTGATGCAGAGGTCAGGGTTGAGAAGGAGCACATCAGAGATTACCGTGATCACGAGGTCAAGGAATTGACGGAATTCTACCGGGAGAAGGGTTTTGAGGGTGAATTATTGGAACAGGTTATTAACAAGATAACAAGCAATGAGGAGATATTTCTTAAGGATATGATGATGACTGAATTTGGTATTGTAGAGGAGGAGAGGCGATCTCCATTGAAGGCGACCATTATAGTTGGAATTGCATTTTTACTAGGTTCTGCATTACCTGTATTACCATTTTTCTTTGTCACCACACCAATATCAGGTATTATCATTGCTACAATTCTCTCTACAATAGGTTTATTCAGTATTGGTGGGATAAAATCATTTGTCACACGGTCGAGTATAATCAAGGGTGGTAGTGAGAATCTCGTTTTGGGATTGGCAGGTGCTCTTATCACATATATTATAGGTTTCTTTGTTGGAATAAATATTTAGAACATCAAGTTATTAGAATTCAATGTTTTGATTTATAATTAGTATTGAATGTATTTTATTGTGATTACAGAGGGTATTAAAGCATATTTTATATTTAGCCATATTAAATGATCATAACTATTGGAATATTTGTATATTAGTGATTTTATTTGGATAGCTTTTATTAATTTAGTATGTTTAACTCAATTGCGAATGCGTTGTAATATTTGTTATAATGATATTTATTTTGATCAGAAGGGCATTAAGTGTCCTCGCTGTTTGAATGACTACCATCATGATCATCTTGCGGCATGGTTACTTACTGAGAGTAACTGTCCCACATGCAGAGAGACCTTGTCAACTTCATTCAGAGATAGTTTAAAGCCCAGATCAGATCAGGATAGAATTAGATTACAGGAGATATCCAATAGTTTGAATTCTATTGGTAGAGAGCTTGATAGGTGGGAGAGAAGGAATAAGAAGAGGTTGAGAAGAATGAGGGAGAGTCGTGCAGGAGTGAAAAGAGAGCCGATACCCTGGGGTAAGTTGATCATCCCACCGGTTTTGTTCATTATCTGGGTTGCAATATTGATTGCGATATTTTTGAATTAGTTTATGATATTTGTTTGATGTTTCATAGTTCCAGTGTGAACATCTGATATTTTTTTTATTTTTCCTGTAAAATCGATGATTGAATGAATACATTGTATATAATTTATCAGCGATAGAAAGGTTAGGTATAAAAGAAAGTATACATTGTAACTTTCATCGATATTTGAATTCGATCAATAAATTGAATGTATACATTCAAACAGATCAGCAGGATTACAGCTTGAGAATAGAATTACTTGCAGATTGTGAAATATATAGAATAAATATTCATCTGATCTGGATCTTGAATGAATGGGAATTATGGTGTCATATAACCATAAAAGATAATCTGCTATCAAAGTAA
>JAJRQD010000259.1 GCA_024280435.1 archaeon
CCCTCACTTTTCATCTCACTGTGAAAATACAATGGTATACCTGCGGAGCTGATAATATACAATCCAGATAACATGATTTACTTTCCATTTGAGAATATAAATTGTTTGTTAAAAAATTCAATAATTCTGTTTTATACAATTTTTGAATTAATCAATGTATGATTTTCAAACGCATATCAATACTAAAAAAAAAAGATACTGAAATATATGAATTATGAAGAAATCTCTGAAAGAGGATGGTAGAGTAATTCGCAAGCTACTGGTAAAGTATGGATATGAGGGAGTATTGAATATGATTGATAATAACAACAGGCACATATCAGAACTGTCCAAGAAATATGAAACAGAACTGGAGGAAATGGTGGATACACTGCATCGACAGATGGATGAGGATCTGAAGACAATATTTCAATTTGCAATTATTCCAATAGAGGACAAGGATTATATTCTTTTGAACAATCTGATTTCATTTCTACTGAAAATCGAGCCATATATTGATGAGTTTGATATTGATAGCATCAAGATTAAGGCAGTAACAATTAAAGAACAGACATATATCATACTTGATGATCTGATTGAGATACTTGACACTCTCAATGGATACACAGGTAAATTCGATCTGAAAGCAGTTGCCGATTATATAATTGAGAAATCCAGGAATATTTAAGTAAACTTTGAAATTACTCACATCACACCAATATGAGACTTGGCATTTGCCAACCAAAGTTTTGGCAACAGTGGTTTTTCCCTATCAACCTCAAGATTGATCAATTCCAGTAACGTACGCTCCAATAGATCTACAACATAGACAATACCCACCTCTTCCAATTTATCTTTAGCCTGGGTACTGACACCAGATAGTACCTCAAGAGTATCCTGTGCATTATCAGAATCTCGGAGTGTTTTCAGCTGACGTTGTGCCTCCTCATAGTCCATTCTGATACGTCTATACTCTTTTCTCAGCATATGGTTCTCATTGATATAAACTTTGTAGATGAACATGTACCATGATTTTATCTCATCTAGTGAAGCACCCGTGAGCTTCATGACCTCAATTGGTTTCATGCATATCATATGACCAATGTACAGAATATCATTATCCTTAAGGATTGAAATATATTTACGGTCCATATCCATTATCTCAGCCACAGGAATATCAAATTCAACTATTTGAAGATTAGATAATCCAATACCAAGTATACGATCAAGATCATCTTCTGATCTCACCTCATCAAGTACCTGTGCAATTTCAACTTCTGTCAATCCACTGATGATAATATCTGGAAGTGCAACCTCAATCAATGGTTCTGAGACATCAGATACATTAGTCTTGTTTTTTTCTGAATAATCTTCAACTGGAATTTGAGATCCCACAGACACATCATGTACCTCATACAGTTTTTCAGTTTCAGATGAGATATAATCAGCCTTTACAATATCTGCTGAACCATAATTGTCCGATAAGCCATCATCATTTACCCCAGTATCTTCCAAATTAAGCAGTTCTTTGGTATGCTGTGTTGAATTTTTTGACACATTTATTTTGAAGCTCTTGGATCTGGTATCTTTGTTATCCACAATTGAGATCAACAATTCCCATTCACCAAGATACCGAGTATCATCTGATATAGTTGCAAGAAGTGAATTAGATGTACCCCCATGTATTGAGAAATACCTAATATTCGATTTATTATCCAACAAAGATATCTTTGAACGCACAGCTGATGACATATTCAGTATTACCTCAATTTTATCCCCCGGAGACCATGATGTACCATCATATTCATTTCCATTTCGTTTAAATACTATATCAAAATTCAATAATTTATGTTCTCACCACTGTTATTTATGTTTTACAATTTATTATCCCAATAATTTCCATTTAATATCCAATATTTGATAAAAACATCTTCGATATTTATTATTATAAAAAATAGTATTTGTAAAGAGAAACTCTCCTCTGTGTGAGGAGAGCCCGGAGGGATAGAGTTATTCAATCAGATCAATTGCTTCAGTTTATTTTCAATTTTATTGTTTTGGCCTCATCGGCATATGGTATCTCAAGGATAAGTATACCATTGTTCAGCTTCATGCTTGCTTTTTCAGTGTTGACAGGTTTGTTGAGGGTTAATTTACGCCTTACAGTACCATATGGGATCTCCTGATGGATATAGTTGAGTGCTTCCTCTGTTTTCTCATCACGTGTATTTTTTACAGTAATATCCACACTGTCAAAATTCAGTTTTACATCAAGGTCCTCAGGGTTCACTCCGGGAACCTCTGCCAGGATGATCATCTTATCATCTTCCTCGACAATATCGAGTGGTATGTAAGTCTGTTTTGAGAGTAGTTCATTGAATATATTTGCATAGCTCATTTTTTGTACCTCCTTAATTTAGTGATAGTTTCACAGTTTTTGCATTCTCAGCGAATGGTAGTATAATTTCCAGTACACCCAGCTCAAGTTTGACCTCGGCTTTTGATGCCTCAATTGGTTTTTTGAAACTCATGGTGCGTGTTAATGTATTTGCAAAACGTTCTCTGTAAAGATATTTTATCTCTTCCTCATTAATCTCACGTTCTGCTGTGATCTTCAGGGTCTCAAAGTCAGCCTCGATCTCGATCTCATCTTTGGTGAAACCGGGTACATTGGCTCTGACGATGTACGCCTCATCAGTCTCGATGATGTCAACCTTAGCCATCTGAGTGTTGTTCATATTGCGGGATCTGTTTTTTGGTCGATAGTAGGTCATTGCCATTTTTATCATTCCTCTAATTTATTCAGTAGAAACACTTTTTTTTGTGGTGTTTCACTGCTTGACAATAACAATATGGTTGAAGTGATATATTAATGTATTGGTTATTGAGTACTGTACTGTTAGTATAGTAGTGAGAAAAATATGCAAAAATCCAAATATCAGACTAATGATAAATTACGAATTATACCACAGGTACACTAGTGACTACCGGCATAAAATAAATGAAGTGCGAACAGACAATATACAACAATCACACGAACATAACACCCAAAATAATCAACAATAGAATTAGCTATTATGCATTCATTTATTAGAATGCATTTACAATATAATAGCATAATGAAAATTTACATAATACATGACTCTAAAAGAGGGAACTCAAAATTCCTATCAAAAATACTAGGAAAAGCATTTGAGGGAGAACAGGTCTTCATAGAGCATTATAATGATATCTCTTATGAGACTGTTGCAAAAGATAGGCCTGATGTAATACTACTTGGCAATACAATAAGAAAACTGAATATAAACAGAACATCAACAAAATGGGTAAAAAAACTACATAATGAACTCAGAAGAAATGGGCACACCATAAAATATGGGGCCTGTTTCATCACGCATGATAATGATAATGATAAAATAAACAAAAATGCAGACAAATTTATAGAACTGGTAAACAGCGGAGATACCATAGAAACAGTCAATCCAAACTGGATATCTGCCAAGATCAAAGGAAAAAGAGGCTTTGAGGAAGAAGTCATCAAAAAGGTCACCGAGAACAGTAACAGTATTGCTAACTGGGTGAAAAATACATCACAATTATCAAAATAATTTATTAATATGTGATACCTTGATCCTTTTTCCCAAGTAAAATCATTATCTCCTCCGGAATATTATCCATATACTCCTGTAACATAGTCTCAGTTGTAAAACCATGATTTCTTGCCATAGCCCCCATATGTAAATGATATGCCACCAAAAGCTGCGAGAATGTGATTAAAAAAAGATGGGGAAAGAATATCGCCATCACAAATGCGAGAACACAAATAACTGCAAAAATAGATTGAGATAACAATTCCATAAGTTCCCATGTTATGACAGGATCACAGCACAGAAAGGATACAAAATATAATCCCCTAATTAAACCCATCAAAACCAATAAAACGCCAATAATCATTGTCGCATATTTTATATACACCACATGCCTTTTCTTTATGATAAAATTACCATGAGAGATCGAATATACCATGATAGTGCCCATAACTATCCTAAATAGCTCCATGAAAATACCAGTTCCCTCCCTAGGTAAAATATCTGATAAAATACTGATTAAACTCCATATAATCGAAAGAAATGAAAATAAAAGAATATACACCTTGTGTTTAGCAGGTGCTGCATCAACAATGGCAAGTAACATCAAAATGTATGTCATATAATATGTGATCTGATTAGGCACCATGTAAAATGCAATCTCAATTCCAATTAATCCATACAGAAAGCTATCAAGAGCAGCCACAACGAATGCCATACCCAACATAGCATATGCCCTTATTCTCGTTTTAAGATATATCCGCAGCTGTGATAAAGCAGGGAACATAAATAATATCGCAGTTAGTATAAAGAATTCAATAAACATATTA
>JAJRQD010000260.1 GCA_024280435.1 archaeon
CATCACACATTTCAGCAACTATACCTAAATGATGCATCTTTTGTGTTGTGCTTTGAATTGGCATCCATGTGGATGCCAATATACTTACATATAAGTATTTACCATATATTTGCTAAATAAACGAAATATAGTCTACTAATTTTTATAAGACCTTAAAATTTAGTGAATTAAGGTGATTTGAATCTACGCGATACTCGTACCCCGCGCAGTTTATGCATCAAAAAATGGAAAATATAAAGCTTTCAGCTAATATTTATGCCACTTAAAATAAAATTGTTTAATTTTTTAGTGCGGAATGAGAGAAATATGATTATTTTTAAAATTGATTTGTAGATATCAAGATGATTGAATATCTCTCAAAAGGTTGGGTATGTATACAACATTTTCTCTAAATAATTCTTGTATCAAAGTTTTACGGAACAATTGCATATACCTAGTTGTTGGTTTATAATGAGAAAATCTTGGATAATAACAAAGGAAACCCACTGTATGAAGAGTACTATTTCTAAATCTGATTGCAATTGGAAGTTCGAAATAATCCGATGAACTTGTAAATAGTGTCTTGATTGGAGATCCTAAATTCCAAAGCTTTGAAAGGTATTTCTGATTTTCAAGTGGTTTAACTTCGTATATGCCAACTTTCGATTTTTCATAAAAATCTTCACTTGATACAGCTATTTCAAATGAGAGTAAAAATGAGGTCCCACTCGTCTCCAAATGAATGATGCTAAACAGAGAGTTCAGCCTATTTTCAAGTTCAGATTGTTTTTCAGATTCTCTTACTTCTGCTTCATCTAATTCCTTTATAATATTAGATAATTCATGAATGATTCTTTCAACTTTTTCTTCATCGGTTAGTTGAACCTGCTCATCCTTAAATTTATAATAATTGTATAATGTCATCATGTCCTGTTTTGGAGGGTTGTTTAAATATTCGCGGAGCTTTTCTAAAGGGTACTCTGTTGAAGGTTGATTCTCAAGGTCCTTTTTGAAGTGAATTAATTTTGTGTTAAAATGACGAGGAGAAAATGTATCTGACAATTTAAATGGCAAGAAACCTGGAATCGGTAATCTTTTCACAATATTCTGACTATTGAAAACTATTTCAAATGATTCTGTTACATAGAATTTCCATTTCCTAAAAATTCTCTTTAATTTAGGTAACTCCTCTTTTAAGAAGATCTCCAAGGGCACATATTTGATCTGAAGGTCATTGTCCGTATTATGATAAATTATATTATATATAGTTTCATAATAATTCTCATCATCGTCAGAATCTATCCAGTTCGTTGAATTTAAAACTGAACTAAAAGACGGCAGTTGCTTGTAGAAGCGATTATTGATGAAAAATTTAATATAATTTTTTAGTATCCCATTTTGAATATTGATATTTTGTAAATAAGCTGTGTCAGATAATTTGTCTTTTGTAGGAAAAGTATGGTATATTACAAGCCTTTCTGTTTCTATCACATTACCTCTCATTCGTTTCATAACTTGACGATGTAATTCAATAATATGTTTAAATTGATAATATTCAGAGCCAGAAGTTGGAGGAAATATCAACATTAATTTTTTATCTGGGAATGAAGTTCCATAGGCCAGAGCATTTGTTCCAATTACATTGAACCCAGCAAAATTTCCATCTTTTTCTTCCATGGTGACTAACTTTGTTTTGTAGCCTTTACTGACAAATTCATCTTTCAAATCATCTATTATATTTTTATTATCCACATATATCAGTAATTCTCCGTTTTCCAAAAGGTCATGGAGATTGGTATTTAAGTTAGTTTGAGAAATCAAATTATCAATGGGGTTTTTCAATATTTCAAGGCTATATTTTGATTTATAGCTATCTAATCCCAAAGTAATTACACCATATTTAAGTGGATAGTCTATTAAATGACGGATATAATGTACATGAAAGTTTGTGTTCTGAAAAAAGATACGATATTTATCTTCATAGTTTCGAGTACCTTTTTCTTCCAATATTTCCTGACTAGGGACAAAATATGGTGCATTTTGTTCTTTCATTAGCTTTTGCAATGAATGTTTAAACAATGTAGACGAGGTGATTGAGGCATCCAATATCAAAAATAGATTACCTCGTAAATTTTTATTAAGGGAGATCCGATTATGGAGTGCACGATATTTTAATAGGTCAACAAATACTTCCCGAACTGTTGGACTTGAATTTGTTAATTCATCGAAAACAAAGTCATCAAAATATTGAAATAGTTTCAATGATGTATTTTGACTTTTTGAAATACGTTTTGTTGCTAAATAACTAGGTAAAGTATCTGATGTGATCATAACAAGTTCTAAACCTGTATAGTTTGAGACAAGAATAGCATTTAACTTTTCACGGGCAGTTTTTCCTCCCTCAGGTCTGATTTTTTGTAATGAACCGTATTTATTAGAAATCACATATCCTTTGTAATCAGATTGGACTAAAGAAATTCGAAATTCATTTTCATCGTCAATATGTGATTCTCCTTCTAACAACTTAGAATAATCAATTTTTCCTTTTATTCCAAAAGATCTAAGGTTGATCATCAGTGCTTCTACAGTTTGTCGAATTGCTTCTTTTCTTGGACATGCAAACAATATTTTTCTATTTTGATTGTCTCTAATCAGTTTCGCAACGTATTTGGAGAATGAATAATTCTTGCCAATACCTTGGTCTGAGCCATCTACAATTACTTTTACACCTTCAATATCATTTAAATTACTCAAATATTTTTGAAACACATTCAGATGATCCATTCTAGCATTTTGAAAGTAGTTTGAGTTTGTTGTTTTAAATGATCCATTATCTAAATAGGTCTTTGTAGTCTCTAAATTCTCAAAATCATCGATTGTAGAAATCAACTCGATGGTTTTTTGCTCAGACTTTTCTAAAGTGTTATTCCATATCCTTGATTTTACAATATACTTAGTGATATTTGTATCATCTTCTGGTGTTTCAATATACATATCACCGTCACGCAACTCTTTCTTTAAATCTAGACCATGAAGTTGACGAGCATATTCTAGTAAATCAACAGTTTCCCATCTTCTGCTTTTTACATTTTTGATTGAAACATCAAAACTTATTGTTTGAAGTAATCGGTTCTGGAATTTAGCAATATCAGACTTTCCAGAAATGTTCAACAATATTGGTTTAGAAGGGAACAAAATAACCCCATCAAGATTTGGATGAAGTGCTTCAATGTTAGATGCATTCTCATAAATCCAACGCATGTATCTCAGTAGTTTGAAATATCTTAAAAGGAGATTCCATCTAGATTTGAAACGTGACATGTACATTTTGTTAATTTTAATTGGAATATCATCAAGGATATCACTATTTGAAGTATAGAATGGAATTTGACCAATTATATCTTTTAAAATCGACCCAAATTTTGATGATAAAAATGGAAAATATGACTTTAAATCTCCAACCAAAACTATTTTTCCGTTCTTGACAACAATAATGTCTGGCTTCAAGGTCTTTGATGTACCTTCCTTCTCAACTTCCGTTTCAAATAGTATCGAAAAATTTTCGCCATATCTCATAATACAAAAATCTACGAAATATTGTCCTGTATTATAGCCTGACTGGGTCAAAAGTACAATATTTAAGGCATTTGAGTCTTGTAATAATTCTTCTATTTTAGATTTTATTTCAGATTCTGTTGGTCTCTCAATATAATTACTTCTTGCATTAAGATTATAATCTATTGTAATACGGATGAACCTCCTGAAAACATCTCTTTTTTCGGATACATATTGATTTACATCAAAGGGTTCACCAAGTGTAATTTGGTCGATCATACTTCTAATATTATTTAGTGATTCCTTGTATGTTTCCTCAACACTTGATGCAAACCTATTCATCTTCTTTGGTAAATAGATCTCTGAAGTATCATCTACCTCCAAGTCCGCGTATAGTTCAATTTTATCTTTAAGTTCATATTTTTGGATGTGTTCATATATTCCAATCAAAGCAGATAGTTCAAACATTTCACCATAAATAAAAACATCTACTAATGCAGGTGATTGATTTTTTTCGGTCATAATTATTTCTCCTTATATTCAAAGAAGTCAACTCCCTTGATTAGCAAGGATGGTGACATCAGTTTTCGTTCAGTATCAGAATGAGGATGATAAAACAACCTATTAAACCCTGCTAGACTAATTTGACCAAGTTCATCTCCAATAATTGATGCTACTGTTATTAAATTCTTAATCTTTACTTGTTGTTCTGTGGAGAAATTAACATGTTGAGGCCGAAAATTGATTATGGCATTAGTTGTAGCATAGATACCTTTTACTTTCAATTCAGTTTCATCTTCTCTATCTTTCTCTTTACCATCTGATGTTTCAAATCCTTTTGATTGAGGTTTAATCAACATCATTACATGTGCCTTGAATAATTTTGGTAGCTTTGGATTAATAGCATCGCCTTTTGAAATTCCAGTTTCTAAAGAAAACTGTACCAATCGTGGATCTGTCTTTTTCATAAAGTTAATTTGAGGGATTGCCATGAATTGCGGTATATAACCCCAAATTTTAGGCATTTCTGTTTTCGATTTTTCTTTTAACTCCTCTATATATTGTAGACTTAAATGAGAAAAATGACGCCAAGCTCCTTCAGAAACAGTTGTATCATACGTTTTAGCAAGGTATTCTCCTGATCTTGATGAATTTTTAACTCTACTAAAGCTATATTTATCAGCCTCTGCTATAATTTTGAAAATGATTTTGGTTATAAATTCCTGGTAATCCGAAGTATCCTTGTATTTATTGTTAAGGAAATATTCATTCAAAATATATTTTGGTGAATGGGCACCTGTAAAATGAATAATTAATACTCGAAACAAATTCTCATAATTCCCAGAATCCACAGAACTTATTGGGTGACTTTCTATTAAAATTGTTAGAAAGTCTTGTTTTGCTTCAATTAAATTAGTCTCAAGATTCTTACCATTAATGTTTAGATCCAAATCAACCTGTTCAGTCCTACGTAATGAAGATGATGCATTCAATAAAGAACCAAAAATGAAATCAGGTCTTACAAAGCCTCCCACTAATTTTGGTGCTATATCAAGAATATCTTCATCTTCAAAATATTCATTGACTAATCTTTCAAAATCTGTTGCTTTGGCAAGTAATACATTATCAGAAAGCAGCTTATTTCGAGTTTTACCTAATTTTAATAGTTTCAACAAAAAGAATAATTCAGGGATTGAACGATAGTTTCCATTCTTGGGTTGATATGGTATGAAATATATTTTTTCTGGAATATTAATATCGGCATGGTTCTCAGAAATTTTCCCATAGCATAATACACTCTCAAATGACTGTTTTGCAGCTTTGTTGAAATTTGTGATTATTGAATTAAAATTTTCTCTAGTCAAATTGGTATTTGAGATAGTTTCATAATCTTCATCAAAATCCTTTATACTCTTAATAGTATCAAAACATTGGAGATTGAAACGATTTGAAATATTACTATTATCATTATTTTTGCTAAGATTATGTTTGATATAATTATGCAGAAGTTCACTAAATTGATTTTTTTCGCTTCTTCGTTGTTTGATATTTAATTTCGGAAAAGGAATTTCACTACCTTCAATGTTCTGGTCAAGAGAAATTTCACTCAATGCAATTAAAGTTTCATAAATTTCATAGTAGTATTTATGTGCATTTGATTTTGTTTTTGTTGTACTATATCTATGAAATAAAGGTATGATAAGTAAATGTTCATTTTCATTCTTAAGTGAGAATGGATGATCAAAATTAACTGATATATCGCCCTGCATTAATTTATTTAGTATTATTCCATCAATTGTTGATTTGATCCATCTTAACATGGATTTATTTCTGCTTTTATCCCAATTTTTATCTCGGTTGATTTTCATATTTAGGTACATAATATGTGTTTCAATTTTATTAGGCCAAATTCCAGCATTTGTTAATAGGGAGAGTACCACTTCTGGGATTATTGAACGGTTTTGATAAAATAAATTGGTATACCCTTTGGATATTTCTTCTGATTTTCCATAGTCATTGGCTATGAATAGTACTTTTTGTATCCTCTCAAATGCAGAAGGTTTGGTTTGGATATTTAATTTATCTTTCCCATTATTATCCTTGACATTTACTAGATGATAATTTGGATTTGCATCAATCAATGGGTTGAGAAGATTATATAGTCTTTTGGGGTCACCTGAACGATCAAATCGATTAATTAATTCTGAATATGCATTATTATCAACTATCGAATTGTCAAACCCTAATGTCTCAAAGAATAAGTTCAACGCGTTCTTGAGTCTTTCAATAAATGGTTTTATGGTCATTTCATTGAATGTTATTTTATCTAACCAATAATCTAGATAAAGTAATAATTCAAGTGTTTCGTTTGAACTCCAACCATCACCAAATATCCTAACCAAATACTGATTTGGTTCTGATTCTAATCTTCCCTCTGAAAATGATGGTGGAAGTAGAGTAACCGTTTCGTGGTTTACCTTACCAGGAAATACAGGGAAACTTTTACCTTGATATCTAGATTTTGTAATTTTGTCAACAACGTCTTTTAATTTCTTGTAATCCTTCTTTTCTGAAAATGATTTTTTAAATTCAGGTTTAGCTTTCTTTAATAATTCTATGATATCATTTGGAACTTCATTCAAATCACCAGAATTAACCTCATTTCCAAACAAAATGCCAAACTCAAGACAGATCTTTCTGAAATCCTCAAATGACTTATTTAATGTTTCTTTTGCTTTTTCATGAGATTTATTGTCGAGCCAGTATTCATACCAATCAACCATATGTAGGTAGGTTATGTGACTCGAATAATCAGATACATTATTCCAATTAGCATTTTCAAAAGCCTTACTCATAGTATTTCTCATATAATCAAATACAACTTCACGGGTGAATTTACTTGATTCAATTGTCATATATCCAGGTGTTTCTTCCCCTGAATATGGAACAAATTCGGTTTCCATAATATCAATATTGTTAATTGAGTTAAATGTATCCTTCAATTCTTCAGGTAAAATTTCTCGCTCATATATCCCAGTATTTATGATATTAGGGTCTTCAAATTTGATATCTCCATCTGAAAATGTGGAGATAACATAATCTGATAATACTATCCCATATCTTGGTGTAATACCAGATAATTGTAAAATCGTATCATTTAGAAATTTTCTATCATTAATTTTGCGAATTTTCTTTTCTTTTTCTCCAGTAGCTTCTTCGATGGCAGCTTTAACTATCTTGAGAAATTCATTGTAATCCCCCAATCTTAGAAAATGATTTGTGAAAAAATCAGGTTGTTTGATATAAATATTGATTAAATTTTTGAAAAATTTATTTGTGAAATAATCTCCTGATATTTCAACTGCTGAATTTTTATTCATAGATCCCATGAGTTTAATAAGACAGTTTCTTTATAAATGTTAGGGAGGGTTAATTAAAAGTGATGCGTGTTTTAATGTTTTAATGTTTTAATGTTTTATTGTGTTAGTAAATTAAGTTTTACCGTTTTAAATTCTAATTCTAGAGAATAAAGCTCGGTTCCGATTGTTATTAATTGATTTTCTGAAAAGAGAGCTGACTGCATATCTATTATTGGGTTCTCATTTGATAAGAGATGGAGTACCATTACTCCGTCCAAAACTACATATATTTTTCAGAGGTCTTTGGGATTTATCTAGATGTACTAATATTTCCTGTGGGGCACTTATTCAAGATGGCCAGGATATCTGCAATGTCTGTGGACACAAAGCAATTAAATTGGAGATTTGTCGTAATTGTGGTCAGGATTACTGGAAAGCCGGAGTTGAAATTGATGATTTTAATATATTAAATGTTCAAGATGAGAAAATATACTCTGCAACAGATAATTTAAATAATTTCAGAATGACTACGGAGCAGAAGATATTAATGGAAGATGAGGGTGATGACTGGGCATCTGAGATACAATTCAATCAGGTAAATTTATGTAGTAAATGTGGTATTTTAACAGATCACAAGAAATGCCCCCTCTGTAAAGAAGATACAAGAAACATCACAATATTCCCACCAACTATGTTCAAATGTCCCTCTTGTGGGGGTGGTAGTAAAAAACGGGAGGTAGTTACCTCTGTTGTGATGGGTGCAGCCTTTGGAGTTGCTAATATTGTCACCACCACCCTATCCAATCTTGAAAAAGATGAGAGAAAAACACTGATTTTCAGTGATAACAGGCAGGATGCTGCTTATCAAGCAGGATATATGATAAATCAACTTATCATTACAAGGTGCTTCATTCAATCTGTAAATTGATATTGAATCAAAATGAAGTTTCTCTTCTTGAAGGAAACTCGAAATTTCAATCCTTTTTCTTCAATGCACGGGATATTTTTGAAAAATATGTACGGACTATAATTATTAACTTTTTAGCAGATAGATATACTGTGGATAAATCAGTAGGTAAATCAAATAAGAGGTATGGAATTAGTTTGGAAAATAAATTTACTAAACAACCAGATATTCTTATTTATGATAAAAATAGTGAATTAAGGCTAATTTTGGATGCCAAGTATAAACATAAAATAATAATAAGTGATTTTCAGCAAGCTGGAAACTATATTCGAGAATTGATGATTGATATTGATTTACCAATTGAATTTAGAAATTGTATTCTTATATATCAATCATCTGTAAATACCACTAATGAAGAAAAAATAATAACAATTGGAAGTTTAATTAAGCAAAATACCAATAGGGGTGGGTCAGTTTATGCTTATCCAATTGACCTTAATAAGGTGAATAAAAAAAAATATATAGAAAAGTGGGTGTAAACCATTGAAGATAATTTTCTTTGAGTAAAAATTAATAGTTGTTTTGAAAATTACTACATTTAGTTACATAGCTTTAATAACTAAATTAATTATTGATATCTAATGATATGTAACTGGAAGGGATTTTATGACATATTTTCAAAAATATTATTCAGAAATTAAATTGCCTATAATAACTAAAAGCCAATCCGGCTTAAGGAGAGCTCAATTGGGTGCAATCCATTCAATCGCAGCGTACTATACAAGGAAAAATGATCGATCTCTTCTTGACCCTGCAATTATTGTACTCCCAACGGGAAGTGGGAAAACAGCAGTATTAATATTATCTCCATTTTTACTTAGAGTTAAAAAATGTTTAATTATTGTTCCAAGTAAATTAATACGATCTCAAATTGTAGAAGAGTTAAACTCTTTAAATTTGCTTAAAAAAGTAGGAGTAGTTCCAAAAAATCTCAAGTCACCCAAAGTCTATGAGCTAAAAAAGAGATTATCATCATTAAATCAATGGAATAAAATTAAAAAAAATGATATTATTGTATCAACTCCACACTGTATAAGCCCATCATATAAAGAGATTTATCAAATACCTAAAAATTCTTTTGAATTAATTTTATTTGATGAAGGGCATCATTTACCTGCAACTACTTGGGCAAAAATTTCAAACTATTTTGATGGTTCGATGAAGATTTTATTCACCGCAACACCATTTAGAAATGACTTTAAAGGAATTATTGGGAAGATAATTTATGAATTCTCAATTAGGGAGGCCTATGAAGATAAAATATTTGGTGAAATTAAATTTATTCCTGTAACGATAAAGGGAGATGATATTAAAGATTCAAACTCCGATATTTTAATTGCTAAAAAGACAGAAGAAATTTATATAAAAGATCAAGAAATGAATTTAACACATCTAATAATGGTAAAATCTTCTTCAATTAAAAATTCTAAAGAGCTAAAAAATATCTATGATAAACACACTAAGTTGAATTTAAAACTATTAAATAGCAGTCACTCTGATAAATATGTTAAGAAAATAATAAGTGAATTAAAATCTAACATGATAGATGGTGTAATAGCCATTAATATTTTAAATGAAGGAATAGATATACCTAATTTAAAAATAGCCGCATTACATTCTACTTACAAGTCCCTTGGAATATTATTACAATTTATTGGTAGATTCGCTAGAACTGGTGACCAACAAATTGGTATAGCTAAATTTATTGCTATTCCTCAACAAATAAAAAGTGATGCTATGGGATTATATGGACAAGATCGAAAATGGCAAGATATTATCCCAGATCTTTATCAAAGTAAAATAGAAAAAGAAATGAAATTAAGGGATGCTATTTATTCATTTATTGAAATTCCTCAGAACAATCAAAATATCTATGAAGGGATAGAAAATCTATCATTATCCAATTTTAGACCTAGATTGCATGTAAAGGTATTTAGGGTAACTGGGACCGTTAATTTAGAAAACAATATTAAATTACCAAAATCAACAATTGTTAAACAGGAATATAGTTCTGAATTATCCTGTTTAGTATTATTAACTAAATTTGTAGAACAACCAAAATGGACTTCATCAAATATATTAGATACTGTTAGGTTTGATCTAATTATAGTTTACTATATTGAGAGTTCTAAGTTGGTTTTTATAAATTCTTCACAGAAATCAAATATTTTATATGATTTAATAATAAATCAAATAACAGCAGGGCCTTATAGTCCCCTATTATCATCTGAAATAAATAAAGTATTAAAATATTTAAATAACCCTGAATTTTACAATATTGGAATGAGACGTCGTACAATAGGCGGTAATAAAGAATCGTATCGAATTATTGCTGGAACTAATGTAGATAAATCAATTTCTAAAAATGATGGATTTGGATTTGTTAGAGGACATGTTGTTGGAAATAGTAAAGTTGGTGAAACTCAAAAAACAATTGGTGTAAGCAGTGGTTCTAAAATTTGGAGTAGTAATAGTGCTCTTATTCCCGATTTTATAGAATGGTGTAATGAACTCAATTTATTAGTGAATAATGATGAAACTCATTTCACGGGTACACAACTTGATAATTTGAAAACAGGATCAAAAATTAATCAGTTTCCTAGTAATATTATTTTTGCTCAATGGCATGAAAGTGTTTATCAAGATTCATACAGAGTTAATTATTTAACTCCCTCCAATGAATTACAAGAAAATATTTTGATTGATTTTTCAATTAAAATAAATGCTTCTTCATCTGATTTGATTACTTTCAAAGTTTTTAATGATGATATTACATGGATTGGTAAATATAGAGTATCATATCCATTTTTTAAAGAAGGATCAGAATTAAATCCGGTTTTAAAGGTTTTAAATGGTGATGAAGAAATTGATTTTCTATCTTTTATTAATAATAATCCAATTATATTTTACACAAATAAATTATCCTTGATACAAGGAATGGAACAATGGGATCTACCAATTTTATCTGAAAGTTTTGATATGGAAAACATTATTTCATTAGATTGGAATCAAAATAATGTTGATATTACAAATGAAGCAAATCTGTTAACTGATAAGGGCATTTCAATTCAATCCTTTTTATTAGATTATTACAGTGACAAGAGGGATATAGTATTTTTTGATCATGGCAGTGGTGAAATTTGTGATTTGATAGTTTTTCAATCAGTTAATAATACTTTGGTAGTTGAATTTGTACACGTAAAAAGTTCATCTGAACCAAATCCTGGTCGAAGGGTGAAAGATATTGATGAATTATTTGGGCAGTTATTGCGTTCAATTAAATGGGGAGATATTAATATATTAATTGAACAAATAAAATATAGACTTACAAAGAGTAGTATATTTCACAAAGGATCGATTATACAACTAATTGAATTAATAGAAAATAACCAAGGTACAATATTTAGGTTAATTGGAGTTCAACCTGGTCTATTAAAGGAAAGACTAAATGATCGAATTTTACTCCAACTTCAATCTGTGAAGGAATTTATAAATATATTTAATTTTGATTCACTTCAATTAATAATTTCTTCTAATTCAAATTAATTTATAATGTTGATTGTTGATTGATTGTTTATAAAATAAATTTCCATATTAAATTTAAAGAAATTATTGACCCACTTTTATTTTACTGACCCATTTTTATTTTTACATTTTGACCCACTTTTTTCCGTTCTTCACACAAACAAACTCACCCTCTAAATGGATCTGGTAGATATATCACATCCTTGCCACATTTTTTACAATTTCCAAGCTCTGCACAGTAGGAGAATACAATTCCTCTTGCGAGTAGGTTCGATCTCTCATCTGATATATTATCTATTCCCTTGAAATCAGCAATCTTACCTGTCTCTCGCAGCAGTGCTTTTGCCCATTCCTGTACTCCAGGTCTTGCATGAATACAGGTACGAATGGCCATCAGATTGAGAAAGCTGAATATATCCATCATTTCCACCTGTATCAGCTCAAAATTGTGTGGTAATACATTGATTGCCTCTTTCTTCTCCACTCCCTCCTTGACAAGTTGATGATAGAGTGAGAGTGCCTCCTCTGATTTCTCCATGTAGGTATCTGTGATCTCAGATCCCTCATTTCTGCGATATATTGCAGGTATGGCAAGTTTGTTTCCTTTGTCAAGTGCATGGTATATTGGTTGTACCATTCTGTTGGTTCTGGTATGTCTCCAAGTATCGATACCTCCACTTAGATCAATCTTTGAAATGAATGCGAATGATGCCAGTTCTATTGCAGACTTGCTTTCTTCATCCTTGTTTTTGAATAGTTCCTGCAGATCCTGCAGATTTATACCAAGTGGGTTGAAGTATCCCATCAGCATGGCATCAGATCCAGGCTCTTTGAATATATCCTTCAATCTGAAATTATCGTATAATCTCTCGAAATATCTGTTTTCTGGGAGCAGGAATGAATGATCACTGTACCATAGCATTGGTTCATCCATCAGATCATCAGAGCCTATATTCTCAGCCATCTTCAATTGTCTGCTATGCATCTGTTCATTACTGGTATTCTCCTCTCTAAGATTGAATGACTGATACATTATGGGGTATTCTGTGTGTGTGGATTTATCCAGCTTATTTGCAAAATCCATGATTGATGAGGGTAGATAGTTCATATTTTTCCATCTTGCATATCCCTTCACAGTTCTAAGATCAAGTATTCCAGACATTCTAGTCTTGGTGGATAGTGGTAGTATTTTGAATGCATCCTGAACTATTGGATCAAATCCTTTTACCTTGTCTGGTCTTTTATCAACAATATCCCAGTA
>JAJRQD010000261.1 GCA_024280435.1 archaeon
ATTTATTTGATTATATGGTGATTATTTAGTTCTTTTTGTCGAAATAAAATTGAATTTGCAGGATTTTAAATGTAATAAATTTCAAATCATTTTATTTTACTAACAACAAAAATTAAATTATTATATTCTAAAACAATAGATGGTTCATGCCAGTGAAATTTTTGGATGATGAAGCAATTGCAGATATCGCATTTATCATTGATTCTGATACTCTTGAGGGAATATTTATCGAGGCATGTACGGTATTATTCAAATTACAGACAGATATTGAGTTGTTAGATGCTAATCTTGTTTTTCCAATCTCACTGAATGCTAGTAGCTACGAGAGATTATTATACAATGTACTGGCAGAGATACTGTATTACAAGGATGCGGAATTATTTTTCCCAAAATCAATGGATATAAAATTATTTGAAGAAGATGGAAAATTTGTTGCAAAGGGAAATTTTCATGGTACTGAATTCAATGATGAGTTACATACCAGAGGTAATGATATCAAGGCAATTACAATGCATGATTTCTATCTAAAGCAAATAGACAATGCTTGGCAAGCTTATATTTTAATTGATATCTAGTTTATATTTATTCTATATGTATTATAGATCATAGATCATAAGGGTTATCTGGCGTTTTATCAGCTTTATCAATCTTATCAAGTATCTCATCTGGTTTTATCTCCTCATCAATCTTATCAAGTATCTCATCTGATTTTATCTCCTCATCAATGCTATCAATCTTATCAAGTATCTCATCTGGTTTTATCTCCTCATCAATACTATCAATCTTATCAAGTATCTCATCTGGTTTTATCTCATCCTCAATACTATCAATCTTATCAAGTATCTCATCTGGTTTTATCTCATCCTCAATACTATCAATCTTATCAAGTATCTCATCTGGTTTTATCTCATCCTCAATACTATCAATCTTATCGGGAATCTCATCTGGTTTTATCTCCTCTTTTACAATAGTCTCCTCGAGCACTTCATCAGCATATACCACCTCTTTGATTTTACTTTCCATTATATCTTTTATCTCAGCTTTAGGATCAATATCATCATCCACAAGCTCCTTGTGTACAGCTAAATTACTCTTCTCCCTTCTATCAAGATCCTCTTTGTTCAATGCAAATTTACTCACTGAGATCATGGATTGAACTGATTGATCATTTAGAATGGCAGATTTAGCAGAAATATTCTCTATTGTAGCAGTAAGTTCCTCTGCACTTGCAGCCACTTCCTCTGCACTTGCAGCAGTTTCCTCACTTACAGCAGCTACATTCTCTATTTTCTCAGTGATTATACCAAAAGATATCTGTAATTGATTGAGAATTGCTTTTGAATCCCGTGTAATAATTTTAGCAGTTCTTGATGACTGATCAGACATTTTACGTATATTCTCAGCAATAACTGCAAACCCACGACCGTAATCTCCTGCATTTGCAGCCTCTATTGCAGTATTAAGTGCCAACACATTTGTCTGCTCAGATAGATCTTTTACTATTGATAAGTTATGTGTGATCTGACTGATTACACTGTCAACCACATCATTTGCCTCATTTAATTCCTCTACAATAGTGGTGATTATCTCGGCCTGTTGTGTGGAACCAGTAGCCATTGATTGAGCGATTGCAGACACCTCCTCTGCTGTTGCATTGATCTCCTCGGTGTTGGAACTCAATTCTTCTGAAGTATATGCAATCAATTCATTTGTATCATGCACATCCTTGATGATTGTACGCAGATTATTATTCATATGTTTGAAACTTTTCTCAAGTACACCAACTTCATCAAATCTCTGTCTGAGCTTACGTGTCTTTGTCAGATCCCCTTCTGCAATGTATTCAGACCATAGAGCAATTATACCAATTGGAGAGATAATCTCACGCTTGATCATACTATACACTACTGCAAGAATTAAACCACCTACTATTGCAAAAATGAGCAAGATAAGTATTTGATTCACCATAGTTCTCTGGAAACTTTTTACCGTCAATGATTGTCCAGCAGATGCCCAGTTGATCAATTCAACAAGTGGTATTTTAACACTGAGAATTGTATCAAATGCCTGATTGAGAACTAGTGTCAATGTATTTTCAAGTTCAATTAGACGATCAACTTCTATATCAACAATATTCTCAGTACTATCAACAAAATCTATAAGACGGCTGAATGAAGCATATATCGCATCAAATTCAGTAATATTTGTATTCACAAAATCCAATGTATTATCTATCAGTGTCACAAGATCACTAGATTCTTGAATAATTGCGGTGATATTATTACCCAATTCGATATTGTAATTTGTGAATTCTGTATGCAACTCATCATTGAATGAGAATAAATTCAACAATGAATCTCTACTACTACTTCGAATATTCTCCTTGAGTAGATTTATCTCAATAATAGTATCTGTTGTCTGATTTAGCATAAATTTATTGATTAAAGATAACAATTCATTTATCTGGAATTTCAAATTGAATAATTCTGATTTATATTCTTTGTTCAATGAGAATGATGGATAATTTGTCACATTTAATAATCTATTTCTGTAATACTCACTCAAAATTCCAGAAGTGGCTAAAAACAGATTATTACCCTCAGTCATATTTAATATCTCATTTCTTGGATTATCATTTAATCTATCAGTTGCATTCTTCAATGCATCAAATCGAAGATATGTATTATTTAATAGAAAATCAAGATTAAAGAGTATATCCTCAAAATCATCCACAAATTCAATATCCAGGCCTGAAGACCAATGATTCAGATCTGAACTAATTCTTTCCTGTAATTGTAGGATTGCATTTGATTCATCTTTTACTATATTCTGTGTGATACTTAGTTCATAATCTCCCTGTAATTGCAATACAGAGTTTGTTGATACAATTACCTGTGAAATGAACACAATGAAAATTACAAAAAATGCAAAAAAGATTTTTCTTTTTAATGAGTATTTATCTAAAAAATTATTTAACACATGCAAGTTAAATTAAAGGCATTGAAAAGGTTTTTTTCAATTAATACCGCAATTTATTTGAATGTGTATTATTTTTTTACATTTGCAATATCTATTTTCAATTGAATGATATAATTTTCATTAGAATTTATTTTCTTTCATCAGTTCTTCCAATTCGTCCAGTTTTCCCTCCTTCACCAATTGCTCTATCTTGGCTACACGAGCCATCTCATCTCTTTTCAGAAAATCATCATCAACAAGAAGAAGAAGTAATTTCTCCATTCTAAGCATTTTTTTCTCCATCTCAAATAATTTCTCCAATATTTTCTTATTTGTAACTCTAGGTGGAATTTTTGCAGGCAAAGTATCTTCATCTTCCAGAATGGAGATCAAAGATTTTATTGTCATATCATTGATAGATTCTTTATTCTTACCTGTCTTTTTTTTAGCTACCATATCAATATATAATAAGTTTAAATAACATAAAATTAATTGAGTATGCTGAAACTTTTGTAATATTCATAGAAAAAATTAAACAATTTAGATTTTTATAAATTCATCGAATTTTGATTGAAACGTCAGAAAATCAAATAATTTACTGTGTGTACCATCTTTGATCAGTACAGTCTCTACATTTGTCTTGTTGAGCTTATCTACATGCTTAAGCACAGATGATGGTGCAACCACATCCTCACTGCCCTGAAATATAATAACCGGTATATCTATCCTATCAAGTACTTTCAAAATATCGGGATAATGCCAGTTTCTTGCTCTCATCTGGAATATGTAATTTATTGTAAGCCACCTCCATGGATTAATTACATAATCTTTTTTCAAATTCCGATCAATTGCATCAACAGGATCAATTATGAAAGAATCTAGTATCAATCCTTTTATTTTCTGTGTATTATTATAAGAATCTACTGCAAATAGACTAGCTACTCCGCCCATTGATGTTCCAAAAATATATACATTCTGCCAGTGCTTACTATTTACCCAGTCAAGTACAGCAGAGATATCATTTTTCTCATAGAGGCCCATGCTTACAGGAGTTTTCTTACCACTGCGTCCATGATTTCGCATATCCATATACAACACATCAAATTTATCAGAAATGAATACATTCTTTGATCGCTCATATAAAATTGAAGAATGATCTCCATGGCCATGAACTACTATGAGAAGAGTATCTGACTGATTACTATACCAAGTCTGTATTTCAGGACTATCTTTTACCTCAATAATATTTGAAGTGAGTGGAAGATCAATATAATTTCTGTTTCTAGATGTCGAGTAGAGTATCTCTCCAATAATTACTGGAGGTAAAATAATTAATAATAATAATATTAGCAGAATGTTAATTTTGTATTTCCTCAATTGCAACAAGCAAATTAAGTTATTTATCTATATATTATAAGCAATATTTTATTAATTATATTAAATTGATAAATGTACATCTGTTTTTTCAAGTGATAATTACTATATCACAGGTGCTTTAATATTTTTATAGTGGTTATACAGCTCAATTATTTTATCATCTGGCACATCATGCCAACCCGACTGTTTCCTTATCTCACGCATCATCACATCAGTTACATACCGCACCACTTCATGATTCTCATGCATACCATAATAATCATCAAAATATAGCGGCTCACCAACATACATCTGAACGTTACGCCCTAATCTAGGCATTTTAGCACCATATGGCCATAAACCCTCAGTACCTAGAATTCCCACGGGTACTATTGGAGCTCCGGCTTCAAGTGCTATTCTAACAGTACCAGTCTTGCCATCAAATCTCTTCCGGCGTCTTAGAATTGCACCTTCTGGAAAAATACCAATACTTGCACCGTTTCTCAGTGCATCGACAGAGGCCTCGATCACAGCAAATTTACCACCCTCTTTTCTCTCAGGTACTGGAATTGTGCCTACAACATCATTTATTTTGCCAAAAACAGGGTTTGACCACAAGGTTCTCTGACGGCCAACAAATCTGATTTTCTGCTTTTTTACCTCAAGGCCCATGACGAAAGCGTCAACAATAGAGCCATGATTTGCAGCAAGTAAAAATCCTTCGTTTGTTTTGATAACATCAAGATTATCAAGCCCATATGAGGTCACGCTATATGTTAGTCTCAATATACCTCTGAAAATACCTTTAATGGCATTGTAAGACCAATCAGAGATCTCATAAGTTTTATCCATGTTTTACTCACCAGATGCTTTTTCCTGATCCTCCAGGGCCAGCTCATATGCCTCTTCATATGTTAATTTTATTGGTTCTGGTGTACGATACATTGTGAAGCCAATCCATGCAGATACAGTACTTAAAATTGTCACCATTGCAAATACGGGAATTGCCAGGCTCCAGTATTGAGATGGAGTGGTTTGAAGGTTTATTCCATTTTGTAGGGGCTCTATTATCACATAGTAGGTCTCTACAGCTATAAGCGCTAGAAAAATAGTGGAAATTGTCAATCCCCTGATTTTTTGCGCAGTTCCTTTAGATTTCTTTTTTTTGTTCATAAATTTTTTTTATTCCTATCAATTCAAAAATGTTTTAGGTAAAATTATTACTAAATGATAATATAGTACATTGATAATGACATTGATTATTGGAAATTTTTGTTTGAATATTGGAAATTTGTTTGAACACGGAATTCAATAGTCATAAAAACAAAAAATGATAAAAACAAAGATACAATGACCATTATTATTAACTTTCTATCAAATATCCTCAATTGCCTCTATAAGACCAGTGAGCAATCTTTTCTCATCCACACTAAGGTTCTCATCTCTTAAGGCAATATTATTGGCGTCATCCACAATTTTCTGCTCTAGATCTGCAAGTTTTTGCCTCTCATCATCAGTGATCACATTATCAGAGATGCTTTCTATAATCAATCTTGCATAGTGTTCGAGGTTCTTATTTATAGATAGCAATATGTCCTGCTCATCTTTTGATATATTCTCATCAGAAACTGCCATCTCAATCAAGTCTTCCATGATCCTGTTTGCTTTCTGAAGTTTGGCAAAAACTTCCTGTGTATCAGTCATATTAAATTTGATTCTATTATTCTAAATAAGAATTTAGCATATTGTTTGTAAATAAACAATATTACTTGGATTATTTCATCAATATTATTTTAATTCTGCTTTTTTCTCGATTTTGTAATTCTCTAGCTGAGTTCCATAAAGTAAACACCTTACATAGTGCCCAGGTGTGATCTCAATATAGTCAGGTCTGACTTCAGAGCATTCAGGCATTGCTTTTGAACAGCGTGGATGGAATCTGCATCCAGAAGGAGGACTTATAAGATTTGGAATTGTTCCGGGTATTGTAACCAGTTCATCAGATCTCTTAGAATTGATAGATGGAATTGCACCCAGTAATCCCTGTGTATATGGATGTTTGGGCTCCTTGAATATTGGAATTACATCTGCCAATTCAACTATATTTCCTGCATACATCACAGCCACTCTATCTGCATTACCTGCAATCACACCAATATCATGTGTGATCAATATAATAGACATATTGAATTTATCTCTCAGCTGTTGCATTAGATCAAGTACCTGTGCTTGAATTGTAACATCTAATGCGGTTGTTGGTTCATCTGCAATCAATAAATCAGGGTTACAGGACAATGCCAGAGCAATCATCACTCTCTGTCTCATACCACCAGAGAACTGCCATGGATAATCTCCAAGCCTCTTTGCAGCATCTGGAATTCCAACCAGTTCAAGTAATTTTATAGTTGTTAACTGTGCATCGTGATCATTCAAGCCCTGATGTAGTCGAATTGCCTCTGCAATCTGCTCACCAATGGTCAAAACAGGATTCAAAGAAGTCATAGGATCCTGGAAGACTACTGCCAGCTGATTTCCACGTAAGGTACGTAGTTCTGATTCGGGCATATTCACCAATGATTGGCCTTTATAAAGAATATCACCTTTGACAATCTTTCCTGGGGGTTGTGGAATCAGCTTAAGGATTGACATTGCGGTGACTGTTTTTCCAGAGCCTGATTCACCTACCAGTCCAAGCACTTCACCTTCGTATACTTGCAGGTCAACACCATCAACAGCTTTTACTACACCATCTTCTGTGTAAAAATATGTATGTAGGTCTTGAAGTTCGAGTATGGGTTTCTTCTTTTCTGACATCTTAATAATCCTCTTTTGTATGCTTTATATTGTGAAGTTTGTTCAGATATTTATAAGTTATTCAGTTAGTCCCCTTCTAGATGTTTAAAATCATATTTATTTAGTAGGATATTATACTTGGCATAAAATAGCTAAGATATTTGCAATTCACACTATTGAAATTATTAGCTTAGCGGATTTTATCTACCCATGAAAAAATACACCACCTGAGAATGATACTTTCAAGAGCTCGATGTTGATTTATTATCATACAAGTTTTAACTTGACCTTATTTGCAAATACAGAATTAAGTTGTTTTGGTGAGATATTATACTTGGCATAAAATAGCTAAGATATTTGCAATTCACACTATTGAAATTATTGATTTAACAAATTTTATTTATTATCGTTTTTATCATACTTATCTGACTTTATTTGCAAATACAGAATTACGTTGTTTTGGTGAGATCACATAAATTATCACATCATTGATTGCAAGTACTATTGCATTGATTGTGGTGAATACAGCAGTTCCTGCTATGAGAACCGGCCAATCAAATGCCAGAGCAGAGTTCACCATCAATACTCCAGCTCCTGGTATACCGAATACAATCTCTAGTCCTACAACCCCTGAAAATGCAATTGGAAAGGTCACTGCAATAGTTGTGAAAAAATGGGGTAATGTGTTTCTCAATGCATGCTTCATTATTACTTTTCTTTCGGGTAGTCCTTTGGCTCTGGCAGTTCTTATGTAATTTGAACGCAATACATCAAGAATGTGTATCCGTATTAGTCTGAATTGAAAACCCGTATAGATCAACACTGTAATCAGAATTGGTAAAAAGAAATATTTAAGATCACTGAATGGATCTACTCTTGCATCAAATGAGAGTGGTGCCAACTCCCATTTACTCTCAATTGAGTAGATTATAACCCATAGCCCAAGTATTATTGGTGGCACTGAATATACAAGTGTTGTCAATACCCTCATCATATAATCAAATATTGAATCTTTGTGACTAGCTGCGATAATTCCCAACACAAGGGCAAGAGGAGTATATATCAGAAATGCAACTCCAAAAGTGATGAATGAGTAGGTCATAGCACGAATGAACATATCTGAGATCTCAGCTCCAGTGGACCAAGAAGTACCAAGGCTACCCTCTGTGAATAGAGCAACGAAGAAATTAATGTATCTCTGGAATACAGGCACATCAAGTCCAAGATCATGTCTCAATTTTTTCAGTGCAATTGTTCTCTCCTCATCATTACCTCTGAAGGTGAATAAAAACAGTAATGTGGGATCATATGGCAGATATTCAACCAGTGCGAATATCAGTGCAACTGCACCCAGTAATTGCATAATCAATGCCCATATACGATATACAATAAATTCACCAATTCTCACAGCATCGCCTCCATCTCTCTTCTAACCTCATATGGTAGTGAATTTTTACTACCCTGCATCTTAGGATCCATATTATCACGAACTGAATCTGAGAACAGCGTCAATCCAAAGACAAGTAAGAATATAAATAGACTGGGAAAGAATACAGTCCACCAAGATTTCACAAATTCTAGATCAAATAATGAATGGGATAGATCAGATCCCCAGATGAGTGTGGATTCAGAACCAAAGCCAATATATCCCAGTAAAGTTGTACCAAGAATTATATCTGTGATCTGATATGTTAATATAACCAATGTAGTCGGTATTATCTGTGGCAGTATGTGATCTTTCATAATTTTCAGCTTAGATGCACCCAATTGTTTTGATGCCAAAATATATTCTGATTCTAGAAGTTCTTTCACATTAGAACGGATAATTCTAGCACCGGCAGGCCATGTTACAACAGACATACCTGCATATACTGCAAGGAAGAAACCACCTGGAATTGCGGCTCTGAGCGGAATTGATATAGCTGAGAAAATAATCAGAAATACAAATGGAGGGAATGATAACAATGCATCTGATACACGCATAATAAAATTATCCCACAATCCCTCATTGAATGCAGAGGTCAATCCAAAGAAGAGTATGAATGTAATTGACAGAAATGAGCCAGTTATTGCAATCATGAATGTGAATGTGGTACCAAAAATAAGTCTTGAAAAAATATCTCTACCCACAAAATCCGTACCAAACCAGAAATTCCTATCTGGCGGTCTGAGTACAGATTCACTCCATGTATAGCCCAATCCATAGCTTAGAAATTCAGGATTTCTTAAGAATAATGTATGTGTATATACAGGTGATGTGGAGCTGATCATCATGGCAAAGGCACCCCATATTGCAAGGAAGCTGAATACAATGATAATAATCAGACCGATGACTCCAGCTGTATCCTGTGTGAACCTGAGAATAAAACGTGCAAATGAATTCTGTGCTCTGTGAAAATACAGTGCAAAGTCATCTGTATAGAACACTCTCTCTTTCTCAAAATAATTCAGAAAATCATCTTTATATGCATATTTCACAGATTTTATTGTTAATACCTGATTATATGTGACTATTATCACTTTTGGAGAGGTTAATGGTAGAAACTCCAACATAGGATTTGGTTTCTCGATTTTGATATAAAGTATGTCATCCTTATCTATTCGTCTTGATCTTCCAAATCGATTGTACAATATGAGATAATTTTTGTGTATATGTAAATCTTCTGCACCAAATTTAATTATTATTTTTCTGGCTATATATATGGTTATGAATGTGGCAATTATCGATGCGATTGCAAGATTACGAAAAGGCACCCTGTGTACCGGGCTCAGCAATAATGCCACACCATATATTAGAAAAAAACCAGCATATCCATAAAAAGACAGGCCAACTGTTGTGATCAACCATAGATACAATTTAGATTTGAAATGAATGTGTTCCTTAATAGAAATTTCTGATTGCTCAATTTGTTTTTCATCAATAGAAGCTACTGATATTTTTTCTGAAGACAACTTATAATGAATCTTGTTTGAACATATTTATACTAATTGTATTGAGTGATTTTTTAATTATTAATTTGATTCTGTAAATATTAATTTGGTTCTGTAAATATTAATTTGATTCTATAAATAACTGAGCAATGCACTTCCAAACATAGTGATTATTCCAAAAACCAGGAAGCCAAGGCTAATACTCCCAAGGTTACTGTTTACCTTATCAGTGTATCTTTTCTGAAGGTCTTTAATCACCAGCTCGGATAATAACTCATCAAATTTAGAGTACTCATCTACCTCTTCAATAGTCATGGACTCATTAAATTCAAAGAAAGTGAAAGATACAGAATTTGATTTAATACCATCAACCTCTAACCATAGATTATTGATCACCTGTACATTAATATCATCACGTTTAATTACAATCTGTACAGATTTTTCAATCTCAATACTTCTCACCTCATCACCATTGATGAATACTCTTGCTTTTTTTACCCCATCATGTTGAGTAATTACACTGATCGGAATATTCTCAAAGAACGAATCTGAAGAAACAGGCTGTACAATAAAAACAGGATACTCTTTGAAATATCTTCCTGGCCCTATACATCCACTGATTATCAATAATAATCCACCAACAAACAAAAATAGTTCTGCAAAAGGTTCAATACCTCGATGAAGCTGATTTGATAGATAAATAGGTAGAAACATCAATGTGATAATGCTTGTAATAATAATAGAGTATTTGATACCTTTTTTGAAATTAATAATATCAATTTTATCAAATATATTCATATGATTGCACTCATTCGTACTCGTTTAATAATGCTCTTTTTAGTTTCTCTTTCTTCTCAAGATCAATCTTTCTTTTCTCATCATTCATTTTAGATATCTCATCAAAATATGTGGTTGATTCATTAGCCCTTTTATCTCGGGTTAACTTCCTATTCTCTCGATGCTCTGAACTCATTTCCCTTTTCATCACATCCCAGATACTCATCTGTTCTTTCTCCTCAATCTGACCAATCACTCTCTTTATATAATAATACTCAACAATTATTATGAAAATTATAACCACGGCCATGTAAAGTTTCACTATCTCATCTGTTACATCTGTGGTATTCATCCAGAATGCAATTGCAACAAATGGGATAGTTAGAAATGTGAGCGTCATGATTGGAATAACAAATAGAATGTAGCCACCTTCAACCACAAATTTTGTGAATCTGCTATTTTTTGAATTAAACATCAACGTCCATAGTAATAAAGTAACAATAGGAAATATGATGATTTGGATAATTGTATTTATATCAGCTGCCATCTTTATCTAATATATCATTCTTTTGAACATATAAAAATATAATCAAAGTGGTCTAAGTGTGGGTGAAGAAATTGCCCTAGTTACAATTTCATATCTTGAAAGCTTATAATTTTCGGTTTATAAAATAAAGTGTTAAATTTGATTTGTTAATATAATTGATATAAATTTGGTAAAACTATCCACCATTCTTGCTGATGTTGTAATATGGTTTGATTAAAAATTCTTTACTAAATTTTTTTTATAAGTATATTTTTTAAAAATGATTTTTTAATTACTCTTTCAGTGTGGGATCAAGTGCATCTCTTAGTGTATCACCCAAAAGGTTGAAACCAAGTACGAGCAGGAATAACATCAATGAAATGAAGGTCACACCCCACCAGTTGACGAGCGGTTCATTTGTGATTGCATCACTAAGATCCTTACCCCAGACAAGTGTGGAATTGGATCCAAATCCAAGGTAAGACAATGATGCCACACCTATAATATTACCGGCAACACCTAATGTGAAGAAGATAATAACTGTGGAGAATGCATTTGGAATGATATGTTTTCTGATAATACGACCATGAGTAGATCCTAGAACTATCTCTGCCTGTATAAACTCACTGTATTTCAGACCAAGAACTTCAGAACGAACAATACGTGCAATACCACCCCAACCAATCAATGCAAATATTGAATAGACTGCCAAATAGTATGCTCCCTCAATATCAATATTGGAGAGAACTAATGTAATTGATGTAGAGATCAGTAGCAATATTGGTAAGCCAGGCATTGCATTCAAAATCTCAGTCAACCTCTGTACAACGTTATCAATGGTACCACCCATATATCCAGAAGCTGCACCAACAACTGCTCCAATCACTGTGGAGATAATTGTTGAGATTACTGCAATTAGAATTGAGTAAAATGCTCCAAATAGCAATCTTGAGAAAATATCACGACCATTACTATCAGTACCAAAAATATAGGTACTATTTGGGGCAGTGTTAATCTGCTCAAAATTTGTGAATTGTGGGTTCCAGAATATAAATATCTTCTCTGTCTGTAGAGATATCAGAGAGTTTAATGGGAATATAATTCCAATAACTGCTCCAAGTGTTGCGTACGCAAGGAAGAACACCACAAGAGATGCACCGAATACACCTATCTTGTTTCTTTTCATCCTACGCCATATCACAGCAAGAGATTCACCATATCCAAAATCAATCACTCGCTCATCAAGACTGTCTCCGAATACTCTAAGCTTCTCGCCCAATTCATGTGAGTTGGCAATTGTAATATCTTCAATACTAACTGATTTATCCATAGTGTACACAACAATTTTCTGTGCATTTGACACGATATTAGAAAATACACTATCTGATTGTTTAACTGTGATATCCAGTATACCATCCCAGGGAGCATAGGTCCTGTTGAATGGGAATTTGTAGATTTCTACACCTTCCTCACTGATACTGACTGATTGATAACCGTATGTTTTCAATAACCATTTAATTGGAAATGTCATTACATAGCCCATTATTAACAGTGCAAATCCTAATCTCAGATTATTTGCATAATTATATCTCTGTATGTTCTCGGGTGTGGGATCAAAACCTTTGGCTACAAATTCACCAGTTCCAACTCCATCTCCATCAAGTAATTCTACCTTATCAAATAAGCCAAGCTCAGTTGCCTGTCTGAAAAGGACCACACCTGCAATCAGGTTCATAATTCCAAATAATATCACAAATATAATTGCCAAAAATATCACAAGGATTATTACAGACACAACAATTGAGAATACAGATCCTTTGTAATTTCCCTGACTGGGAATAACTCTTTCATCTTCTTGTACTAATGCCATAATTATTCACCCTAGAATTTAATCCTTGGATCTACAAATCCATATATAATCTCTGCTACCAGTAACATGATTATAGACATTGTTCCGAAGAACATATTGGATGCAAGCACTATTGGGAAATCAAATTTCAATGCTGCTGACACGATACGTCTGCCCACACCGGGATAGTTGAATACTATCTCAATAATTGCAGAACCACCTAGAATGCCGGGTAGGGACAATGCAACCACTGTGACAAATGGTAGTAGTGCATTTCTCAAAGCATGCTTGTAGATAACTACTCTTTCGGGTAATCCTTTTGCTCTTGCAGTTTTTATATAATTCTGACGAAGCACATCAAGCATCTGTGATCTCACCAATCTGGTGAGAAAAGCAGAACCACCAATAAGTATGGTGATATTTGCAGCTATAATAACATGTATATAGTCTTTCAGCTCTTTCTGAGTAGAACTATCATATATTGCAACCACCTGTCCATCTGTCAACGCAAGGATTGCTATGATTACAACAAGTCCTAGTACAAATGATGGTAGTGAGAAACCAATCAATGTTCCAAATAGGGCTGCCTGATCATAAATTGTTTTATGATTAATTGCGGACATTATACCAAGAATTGTGGATAGTACAATTGTGAAGAAGAATGCAATACCAAACAATAGAACGGTTCTTTCAATGAATGGAGCAATCTCATCAATTACGGGTTTACCAGTATACCAACTCACACCAAAATCGAGTTTTGTGAACATCGGAATGGCCCAGTTGAGATACCGTTTCCAAAGTGGAAGATCTAGTCCCCACTCTTTAATTAGAGCCACACGTTTCTGATCTGCATCACGATCAAGACCTACATTGGCTGCTACGGGATCAATAGGCATCAGAGCGAATAATCCAAAGGTCATTATTGAAATGCCAATAATGAGTGGGATCATTGCTAATAGACGCCTTATGCTATAAACAAACATAGACATATAATTTTTACCTCTTATGAGTATTGGGTCAATTGATGCTTTAAACTATTAATAATTCAAATCCTGTATCAATTGCCTTAAATATAGATTTGCTTGAACATTTATAAAAGATGTGAACTTACATTATAATTATTTGATTTACAATAAATGTATGAAATATCAGTTGAGAATTTGTTATTTAGTGAAAAAAAAAAATTATTTATAGACTAAGTTGTTGTATATATAGCTTTAGGTTTTGTATTTGGTGTTTACACTGATTGTATAACAGTACTAGCAGATATTTATTGGCTCGGTGTATACAAATGATTAATCTAGCAGAACTGGATTTATTTACTTGTATTGGTTCTCAACAGGTACATTTCTCAGATTAAGGTACATCAGCAGTATACCAATGGATGTTGATGCTACTGCCATCAGATACCACATCCAATCCTCTAACAATGCGGTGCTTGCATTATTGACCACCAATCCCACCATTAGAAATACCACTCCAAACAATAGCAGGGTAAATCCCAGAAGAACACCCAGAATAAAGCTGATTGCTGTTTTTGCAAAACCATCTCTCATATTATCTCCTCCTTCTGATATAAATTGTTGATATGAAGCTGACTAGAATGATAGCAATGAATTCCATAAAGTTCATACCTACATTTGATATGAATTCAGTGCTCTCAAATGCTTGCAATCCATAACTACGGAAAATATCCCTTGCAAGGGGATAATTATTCTCCAGTGCGTACTCTGTTGCATAGTACTCGGTGAATATTGGCGATACAATAGTATTCTGGGTTACATATCCAAGATCAAGAAAATTCTCGATCTTATCATAATCCAGAGCAAGTGCCAGCGCTTTTCTTATATCATATTCTTTAATTCTAATGTTCTTAGAGTTGAATACCAGTTTTATACCTGAATTCCTCAATTCATTTATCTCCAGATTTATCTCTTTATCCGAGAAATAATCTGAATCCTCTGTTTGTTTGGTAAAGTACATGAAGTCTCTTTGACCTGCATCAAATAGTATTTTCTCAGAATTCTCATCAATTGTGCTAGGGTCTGAGAATTGGAAATCTATATAGTCAATTCCTAGGTTTTTAGTTTTGAAATAGTATGCCTCTTTATTGACAGTACTAGATTGATCAAATATAGTATCTATTCTATCCTCATTTGGGAACCAGTAATTTATATCATCCTCAACTGTTATTGATACACCCAATTGGAAATCTTTAATTCGGTATGCACCAGCAGATACTGCCTCAGTTGCATATTCAACCCATTCGGGTGATGATTCGGGGTAGCCACCCACATAAGGTAGATAGGTTTTTCCATCTCCACCGGTGAATGTGGTGTTGTATATGTGTTCAGGAATAATATATGTATTTGCAAGAAGATACTCCTCATCAATTGTTTCCTGTGAGAATGATACTTTGATTGAGGTATCGTTGATGATCTCAGTTGATTCATAGTATCTCCATTTACGAAGATCTCTTGCACCAATCCAATCAAATGAAGAAACATCATATGTGAATTTGAAATCCTCTGCATTCAGTTCCTGACGATCTGTCCACAGTACATTATCCTGAAGTGTAAGATACCAATCACTTCCCTCGGTAGTGTTGTGATAATAGCTTTTAATCAGACTGGGATGCAGTTCTTTATCTTTATCCATTAGAAATGCACTGGAGTACAATGCTTCTATTACCAATCTATCAGCTCGTGAATTTATATACAATGGATGAGGCATTTTATTCGCATCAAACAATGGGTATATCAGCTCGGTATCAGATCTAGAATCCAGTCTCTGATCTGGAATAGTGTTCCATTTGGCACCTTTATAGATTGAGCGTACTATACCCTCTTCTATATCAAATTCTCCGAAACCATTCCAGTAAGCAATTATCTCGGGATTGCTTGAAATAGGAATATCCCATATCAGTTCCTCATTGAATACTTTTTGCAATTCTTTTGCAAGGGTAACTCTCTCATTCTTATCGATTGTATCTTCATATTGCTCTATTAAAGAGAGGAAGTTATCAGAAGAATTCGAGTATTTATTGCTAAGTTGTGAATCACTAATCTGATACATTTTGTTACCAAAAGTTGATGAGGGGCTGTAGAATTCATATATCATGGGTGTTTGCTGATAATCAAAATCATACAATAGAAGAGCTGCATCCCATGAATGATCATCAGACAACAGATTATCCTTGTATATCGGCCTTGTGACACCAATGGAGGTTACCGATACAAGTAGATTATTCCAGAACTGTTTGATCGCAGAGGATACTCCCTCAAATCTACTATCATCAGATGGGAATAGTAAACGTATATCAAAATTACTCTGTACTTGGCTCTCTACTGGTACCATATGCATCTGTGCCAACAGTATCAGTATTATAGTAAAAGTATATAGGCTATTTCTCACAAATTAATATTTTGTACATACATTATTAAAATATACTAAATATTCATATCTTTCGAATGAATATAATTGATAAAATATGATACTAATTTTGTTTCCTTAAAGATAGGATTTCATCCACTGTCAGACGATCGATCTCTTCATCTCTCCCCCTTAAACCTTTGACAATCATCTCCATGGTTCTGTCACTCTCATTCTGACCAAATTTTATCTTGATAGTGATTTCCTCTGCTTTTATTCTGTAAACACCTACATTCTCAAGTGCATTTCGATAGAGTGATATATCCCCTATTGCAGTATGGCTATTACTTCCCTGATATTTCTCCATCATAGTCTGTAATACTCTTGCTTTTTCAGATATTTCACTAATTATTGATGCATCGCCACGAATGTGCATGGATTTGAAAAAATGTGTTGCTGGACATGCATATTTTTTAGAGGTGAAATAAGAGGGAATGAATGAGTATGATTTGTACACACTGAATGTTGCTTTCGGTGATTTCTTGATCAGTTGATACTTCTCACCATCTAGTGATCCATGAAAATATATATCTTTATCAATTTCTATAAAATTAAGAGGAATTATTCTAGGATACCCACTGTTATCTACCAGACCCAACTCACCAATATCCAGACTAGATAGGAATTTAAAATCGCGATCATAATTTTCAGATGCCAATTCATTTCTTCTCATATTGTTTTTATAATTGTAGAATTTATATCTATTATTGTTCAAGTAATATTATTTCAACACTATTAATCATATGTGGAATTTATCAATTTCATTTATAACTGATAGTAAACTTTGATCAATTCACAAAGGAATCAGTTATCTTTAAAACAAATGAAAAATTGTATTTATTATTGAAAACTTCAGTCAAATACAGGTGTTGTGAACATCTTGATAGATCAGATCTTGATGCAGGAAATATCGATTTTTATATATATTTCACAGGTAATTGGATAGAATATTCTTTGATATGCAAAAATTGTATGAATATAGATGAAATCAGGCTAGTTGAGAATCATAATTTATCAAAATATTTTGATCTAAACATGTATGGAATGGGATTTGATGGAATCAAGAATTCACCAGAAATAAAAATAGATGATTTAGAATTAAAATTCAGTATTGATGAATACCGCACTGCTTACAAAGATATTCAATCGGTATGTTATGATGATAATAAAATATATATGATATCAAATAGTTTACAATTGCATGTATGGGATGTATTATTTCAGAAACATGTATCCACATATAATCTGGATAGAAGAAAATTGGATCTTTCACTTAAGATTGAGATCAAAGTATCAAAGAGATATGTGGTTGTTTATAATAATATTGGACAGTTTGGATATGTATTTGATATGAATTTATCTGAATACATACTTGATATTGATAGAAAAGATTATCATAATCAGCACTGTCAGTTCTCCATCTCATTCATTAATGATATGCTCATTCATGGAACAGATTGGAATAAACTGGATGTAACTGATCTGAAAAATGGTAGAAGCATATTGGAAAAAGAAGGAGATATGGGTGATTTTTTCAGCTGTGGAATAAGTACATCTGCCAAATATATCGTCAACAATGGCTGGGTATGGCATCCTGTGGGTGCAATTGCATACTGGGACATACAGTCATGGTTAGATGGAGAGCTAGATGAGTTGAGTGATAAATTTGTACTGCCAACTGATTATTTATGGGATAGATCAATCTGTTGGATTGATGATACTAATATTGCAGTGTATGGTTTCTGCAATGATGATATATATGTGATTGATGGAGTGATTATTGTCAATCTAGAGAGTGGGAGTATTTCAAACTGGTTTCCAGGGCCTTCTGGCAAGTTATTTTATGATAAGTATATTATCTCACTTGACAAAGGTATGAGTATCTGGAGAATCAGTGGTGAGAGAGTATTTTATAGTGATAGTATCAATCCTGATTTGTATGTAGAGGATGGTAAATTCATTGAGATATTGGATAATGGAAGATTGAGATTGTATACTTTTGATAATTTACGTAATATTAATTGAGAATTTACAAATACATATATTATAATTGCGTATAGTGCGACCTATCCGCATAATGTCTGAAAGTATAATTTGACACGATAATAGAGAAATGATGTAGAATGGATCAAATACTATCCTCTGTATTTTTTCAGACGATCAAATGCATCTATCAAAGTATTCTCATCCACATTGGCAAATGAGATCCTGAAATGACTCTTACCCGCATCTCCAAATACATCTCCGGGAACAATATATATTTTATACTGTTCAATCAAAATCTTTGCCAGTTTAGCCGATGATATACCGGTATTCTGTTCTGGAAACAGATAATAAGCCCCATTACTTGGATTATCCACCAGCCAATCCACCTCCTGTATCATATCTTTTGATATATTATGATTATTCTCAAGGAATTTTTTGAATACAGGAATTATTTCATCCCTGTTATTCAGCAATTCCACACCAAGATACTGTGCAGGTGCAGGAGCACAGATTGCAATTGTATCCTGTACTTTGATACTCTGATTGATAAAATTGTGATCATTACTGAAATAGTATCCAAGTCTCCAGCCAGGTATTCCAAATGTTTTTGAGAAACTGTGAATAGTGATACAGTTATCAATATATCTTGCAGATGAAATATGTTTTTGCCTGTATGTGAAATACTCATATGTCTCATCTGAGATCAATTTACAATTATATTTGTCCAATACTGTGGATAATTCCACAATCTCATCTCTGCTATGCACAACACCAGTTGGATTACCTGGATTAACCAGTACCACAGCTTTTATCCTATCACTTCGTGTAAGTAATTCATTAAGACCTGTTGTGTCTATTCTGAAATCATCTGTCAGTGGAAGCTCTATATAGTCCACATTAAGTATCTCACACGCCATCTTATGATTGAAGTAATAAGGTCCAAGTAATATCACTATATCATCTGGGTCACATAGAGTTGATAATATATTGATGAATGCCTGATTTGCACCTGAGGTGACCACAATACTGTTTTCATCAACGGTGATGCGATTATCCTTTATCAACTTCTCTCGAAGTGCATATCTAAGAGATGTAATACCGGGATCACCAGTGTACCGGTGTATATTTTCTGATAGATTATTCATAGTATTACTGATGAATTCAGTTGGAGCATAAATTGGTGCACCCTGTCCCAGGCTGATACAGTTGTTCTTAGCTGCAAGTTCACCATATTCCACAAGAGGTGGTACCTGTGTGTGATCTATTCTATTGGATATCAATAGTTTATGTATAATCAATATGTATTTCTCTATTTGCAGTGCTCAATGCATTTATCACAATATATTGGATTAATCTGAACGGCTATTGATATTAATTTTATTCTGAATTTACATTCAAATTGTATTATATTCAGATTATATTGTGAAGGTTCAATAATCAACCACTATTTTGTTAAACTAATTGATATTTAATCAAATTAGGAATAACTGCTCTAATAATATTACCAATAATTTAAGGTTTTAATCAAAACATTATGAAATTTGGTGGCAGTGTTTGTAGTATATTATAATCACAGATATAAGTAAAATAACCATATTGTTGTATAGTGTTTGACGAGATAA
This sequence comes from archaeon, assembly GCA_024280435.1. Taxonomy (GTDB): domain Archaea; phylum Asgardarchaeota; class Heimdallarchaeia; order Heimdallarchaeales; family Kariarchaeaceae; genus JAJRQD01. Next base: position 20,231 of record JAJRQD010000261.1, read on the forward strand.
ACTACAAGGATGATACCACTTTCCGCACTCTGAGAAAAATAGGTCTGACTTTGTATGAGAGCAAATGTTATGTGGCATTGACAAGTATTCTGAATGGTACTGCACAGCAAATTGGAGAAATCACAGCTATTCCCCGGACTAAAACATATGACGCATTAAATAGGCTGTCTGATATGAACCTGATTGAGAAAATAGAGGGTAAGCCATTGAGATACCGGGCAAAATCACCAGTAGATAGACTATCCACAATCAAAGAGAGAATTATGGATGATTTCAATAGTACTCTGCTGGATCTGCAGAACAGATGGGACAACAGGAGTGATGTTGCCAAACAATCAATTCAACTGATATATGGTGGTGGGAATATGATAGATAGAACAATCAGCATGATTGACAAGGCAAAGAATAATATTCTACTGAGTATCAGATTCTTGGTGGATGAGGAGATTGAATTACTGATTAAATCACTTAGAAATATAAAAAAATCAGGTGTGAGTATTTCCATTCTGATATTTCCCGAACTGTATAATATGCTGGATAAAACAATTGTGGATAACCTGAGTGAGTTTGCAAGTATACATATCGCACCAGTTCCGGTAAGAATTTTAATTGTGGATAGTGATGATATGCTGTTAACAGTTCCTGTTTTCATCAACAACAGTATCGATCAATCACTTACACAGAGTGTATTATTTCGTAATTCAAGTTTTGTATCAATGATTAAAAAATCACTGAATATATCGGAGAGTTTTATGGATAAGGTATGATATAGGATTGAATATCTAATGTATTATCGATAATATACTGAATGCTAGGACTATAAAATCATATTATAACTTTCAGAAAGTTGATGAACTAGCTTAGACGGTTCAAATTAGATACACTTTGCAATTCAATGAATTAAAAATACACAGATATATATTACACAAGTTCTAGTTAGTACATAGAATATGAATGAACTACTTCCTGCTAGTTATCCATCTTTTTCTCAATTTCTTCCTAGATCTCATCAATCGTGGTAATACAGGTAGGAAATGGAATATTGCATTGATACCACCTCGTCTGAGTACCCTGATATTTCTAATTATACCACCCTTTCCAGGGGAGGGTACTGGATTTGCCTTTGGATCAAGTAATACCTGCCTTACTGCTTCGGGGTCATTCCATTCCACCCTGTATCGGACTATAAAATCACTATCTATCACATACACAAAATTAGGAAATGCTGTGTAGATATTGTGTGCATCACCAGATAAAGTATCAACAAGAATAGTTCTGTTTTCACCGTCAACATCCCCAAGCATCTTTGCCATTGAAATCTTATCTTCCAAAGTCTCATGATTACCTATTTTATTTCCTGGATGTGCCTCCCTCACATATAGCAGGATAAATTCCACATCTGGGAATTCTTCTCTCAATTGCTGCATCCTCTCCACATTGTTTGAATATATAGGACAGGTAACAGAGCCTGTCTCCAGCACTATTGTTCTACCCTTGTAGTCTGATAACTTTACTCTGTTACCATCCAGATCATAAGCCTCAAAATCTATTGCCATCTCTCCAACTTCAGGTCCATCAAATTTATCAAAATTATAATATTTACCCTGAAAACGATTATAGTTGTAATTCATAATTAATACAATGATTTATACTTATTAATCATTTTGTAACTAATACTGGGGAATTAGGGGACTAGTGTGAAAGCATTTCATTTCCACTAATTTTAACTTTCCACACATATACCAAAGTATGGATGAAAGATATAATTTTAGTTAACCACTTTCGAAGGAAGCTTATTGTGGCTAAGTCAAGCACAATGAAGGAATTAACTATCTCTTTTTTTTGTTACGAGTGTGAATATCCATAGCCTTCAGTATCAGGATTATCGATACAACTATCATCAGTGCAGCAAATTCAGATATTGAACCCTTCTCATCGATATACTCTATCATGCCCTCACTGAAATCAGATACATCTCCATCTGCAAATACCTGTGTGATGTAGTACACATCTCCATCATTTGCAATTCCAATTCCAGTAAAACTCACATCCAGCAATATATTCTGATAATGACCGGGGCTATCAATCCATCCCTCAACTGCTTCCTTGCCCACTCTGTTCTCAGAAATTCCAGATGAAAAATACAGGTTCTCTGCAATCAATGTAAATTCAATTCCAGCTGCTGTTGCCCTGTCCCAAACTTGTTCACCCTCTGGGTTCTCATGTGCAAAATATCCACGATCCAGCATATCCTTTGAATGTGCTCTTGCCACCTCCATCAATCCAGTATGGAATAATAATGCAGAGAGATCATTACTCTCCCTTTCTTCATTAATCAGCTGATGTATCTCCCATTCCAGGGATGTAGGCTCTGCATGTATCTGAACGGGTAATAACAGAAACAACAATATAATCAAATATCGCACATCTAATCTATAAAATACCAATATTAATTATTTATTCAACGAGTATATTATATTATTGAGAAATATAGTGAAGGAAGAGAGCTTCTTGTGAATAAGAAAAAAAATATTATAGTGTGTTTAATAATGTAGCAACAATAAGATATGTTTAATTTAACCACTATAACTTAATTACAAACAACTTGTAATACCTGCTATAACGCATATATCTTATATTATTTATTATCAGTAGTTCCGCTTCTTAACAATCACCTCCTTTAATTTAACATTTACCTAATTAATTCGATATTTTGCAGGTGCAAAATTATTGTGGATAAAATCCACAATGTGTGAATTAATTAATTCCTGTCTTGAAGAATACTTATCGAGAGCCAAGATATCATAGATATGGGTACTGATCTCCCATATCAATTCAAGTAATACTGAAATTATCCATAGAAACCATCTGATATGTAATTTTCTGCTTGAAGTACGTATTTTCACAACTCGTTGATGACGATATGTATTTTCAATTCTAAACCTCTGACGATACAATTTTTTCAATTTAGCACCAGTTATTATTTTTGAGCAGAGGAAAAAGATGAATTTTCTTTTTCCCTCTTTGGTTTTCTCTTTTATCAACAACCCCTCAACTACAACATTTGAACTTGCATTTTGCAGCTCATATTCAAAACTCAAACCCACACTGTCAAAATATGTCTTTTTCTTGCTTAATTTGCCTCTGGTGATAAAATTCATATTTATTTCTTGTAAATATTTAATGGTATCAACTCATGAGAAACCTCCATCCATCAGAAGAAAATCAATCCTTAAATTCAGTGTTTCCACCTGCTTCAATAGCCGTTTCACAATATCCACTCTTTTCATTCCTTTCCAGACAAGCACAAAACCAACAGTTATTGGTTTTGTGTAATTTCTACCATATGATACAACGGTTAAAGTTGCATATTTGAATACTTTACGACTTCCTGTCTCATTGTACATGATGAATTCATTCTTCAATCCTCTATGATCTTTCACCGAAACTCCATAAAACTCCTCATTATGGATATCTATTGCGATATCCACTTTGGACCTTTTTGATTTTAACATAGATTGAGAGACCATCTGCAAATTCTTGGAAAACCTGGATTCAATCTCATCAATACTTAATTCATGGTATTCACGATTGATTGCTTTCAATATTGTATCAGCAGATGGGATACTACCATATCCCTCTGCTTTGATCTGTAATTTGTTCACAGTGCTCTCTAAACTGGATTTGTCAGTAGCTGTTTTGAAAAGAACTTTCATAAGGCTTCTTTCTGAATAATCTCGGGTTTTACTAAGCCAAATATTAGAATTATCTAGTACATTATCAATGACTTTTTGAACTTGCTTTTTTCCTCTAATTTGATGTTTGATGGTCATTTTGTTCAATATTTGATAATTAAACATCACTTTTGAATCTTTTTATTCTAGACCATTTATTAATTGTATAATTGTTCAATTTATTGTCTAAATTACGCGACTACTGATTATTATTATTTAATTATTTTTTTTTTAGCTAATAGAATTATCTTCTTCTTCTAACAATTGGTACTGCAACGAATACTGCAAAGAGTGCTGCTAATAGCTCAAATCCGGGTAGGCCAAGTACACCTGCTACGTCTCCAATTCCGGGTACATCTGCCTGTGGATTATTCTCATTGCTGTCTGCTGCCTGATAACCTTCAAGTTTCATCAGATCACGAGCGGTCTCGTAGGAGTATTCCTGTCCAGTTGCCTGTACACTATCCCAGATACCACTGTTTGGATCTGCAATACTATACCAGGGATTTGCGAAACCATCATGTATGGAAACTAATTTATCTCTGTCGATTACCTTAGAGATTGCCTTTCTGACGTTGATTTTCTTAAGGTGATCACTCAGTAAGTTGAATACTAGAAGTTCTGGACCTCTGCTAATCAATTTAAGTGATTTAACAACAAATCTAGCATCACTCTCATGTTTCTCAACCTGATCTGCACCAAGTGCAGTTGGGCTGAATACATCAAGCTCACCAGCTTCAAATTTAAGCAGTCTATTGTTGACGTCAACAATTACTAGGAATACAAAATTCTCAATGTTCTGTGTGGTTGGTTTCTGCATTGTCGTTTCGGTACCATTGTATGCCCAGTAGTATGCATCCTGTTTATCATTCATACGTGCATCCATTGGTGCCCATGTATCAAAGGTTGTACCATAGAATGTTTCCCATGTCTGCATATCTGCATCTGAGCCATCATAATAAGTCTGTACATCCCATTCATTTGGATAATACCAATCATCACGTGCCTGGTATGAATAATGTGATTTTGATTCAAAACCTACAATCTCATAGGGTCCAACTAATGAATG
>JAJRQD010000262.1 GCA_024280435.1 archaeon
ACAAAAATTGGATATATGGGTGTCTGCGATGATCTTTCAAGGATAGATAACTTTGAGGTACTGAATAAATTTGATCATATACACTTTGCCAGTACAAGTCTATCAACAATAGAGAAAGCACTTCAGTACTGTGGAGATGTAAGTACTTCAATTGATTTTGGTGCTAAGACACTATCCTCATCTATTGATGATATTAAAAAAATTATTGCAAAAATAGATCTGGTGATGATGAACAGGGGTACTTTCAAGCGATTGTATGGATTTGAATGCAAGGATTATGATTCAGAAGACATAAGAGATATTATTGTCACAGCAGGAGAGGATGGAATATATGCTATATTTGCAAAACAACTTTATCATCAAACTGCTGTTGAAACAGAGGTAGTTGACACCACTGGAGCTGGTGATGCAGTGGCAGCAGCAGTCATCAAAGGATATATCGATAAGATATCTATTGATAAAATATTGAAATGGGCTGTGATCGCAGCTTCACACAAGATTAGAACGTATGGGGGAACAAATGGTCACATCACATATGAGATGCTTGCTTGACTATTCTCTCTCAAAATCTCTTCTCAGCTTATCAAAGATCATTGTATTCTTCCAATCTTTGAAGGCATCTAAATTCATGTTATCTAACTCTTCGCAATAATTTAATCTATTCTTTATTTTGATAATTTTATCAATTTTATATTCAACAAATAGATCGTCTTTGATATTGTTTATCTCCTCCATAAGTTCACTGTTATTAATATTCACAAATGGATTTACTAGAGAGCTATTGAATGATAATAACTCTACATTCTTGAATAATAAGAATATATCTGTGATTCTTGGATTTAATTTCAAATCTAATTTTTTGCAAATTAATGAATAAAGAGCTTTGGAATCCAATTTATCTCTACTATAAATGAAATTAAGCGCGGTGATGTAACCTTTATTGTCAATAAACGTCCTAAGTCCATCAATATTATCATATAATTTGTTGTCAATTATGTATTTATTCACAAATGGTGTATCTACCGGGCTGACAATACAAATATCATTTTTTACATACTCAATACAGGTCATTATCCCCTCTAGAGGTCCAAGATTCTGTTCATGAATTAACTTATCCTTGATAATTCTTATTCTTGAATCATTATTAAAGTAGGTATTCACTATACTGTTTACCTCATGAATATCATCAACAGTCTGCACCGAGATGATAATATCATCACAAACTGATAATAAACTATTAATTGTATGGTATATCAGTGGTTTACCTCTGAAATTGGCAAATTGCTTTCTAATACCTGTATTTTTGAAATATCTGACAGATTTGCCACCAGATAGAATTATTGCACTGAGCATAATCATACTGTATTATTTTAATTTGTTATCAAAAATTATTGGCTAGAAAATATTTTATTGCTATTAGAATTCTTTAAATTCAACATCTTCATCTTCAATATCTTTTTTATCATTTTCAATTGCCTTGGAGATTATTACCTTGGCAGCTCTCAATACTCTCTCACCTTTGATAAATCCAGCACTGACAATATTGATGATTGTATTTGGTTTCACATTCTCCATTGGTTGTGCAACTATTGCCTCATGTTTGATTGGATCATATATTGTTTTTCCAACATCTATTTTGATCAGTTCTACTTTCTCCTGGGAAAATATTCCATCGATCCTCTGTTGTAATAATTCAAGGCCTTTGTAATGTGTTTCTGGTATATCGTCTTTACCTGTCTCTACAATTCTATCTATATCATCTTTGATTGCAAGTATTTTATTGAGTACTCTCACAGAAGCAATCTCTGCAAACTCATTTCTTTGTTTCTCCAATCGTTTTCTGTAGTTGATAGAATCAGCTCTCTCAAGTTTTAGTTCTTCAAGTACTCGTGCTTCAACTGTTTCAAGTTCCTCAAGACGTTTCTTTGGGATTTGTACCATCTCAATCTTCTCTTCAACAGGTTGCTCTGTTTTATCACCTGTTTTTTCATCTGATTTATCCTCTGATTTTTCATCTGATTTATCTGATACTTCAATAGTTGCTTTTTTCTGCTCGTTCTCTTTCAACTCAGCTTGTTCAACAGTAGAATCAACTATCTCGTTATCTTTATTTTCAATTGTTTTATCGGTTTTCGCAGTAGTGTTATCCTCACTCATGATATGTTCATATATGATTTATTTTTTTTAATTGATTAGATAGGTGCACTGAAAATATGGATGGAAATATCAGAAATTAATAATTTATTTTATAATCCAAGTTATTTCAATCATCTTCAAGATCATTTGTTATCAGATGATGATAATAATTGGTACTACCGAGAAATAATCCACCTCCGATGCCAAAATAACTGAATGCAAGTAATGACATTGGGAAAAATCCAGATGTTCTCAGAAATATACCTAGTGAGATCATCACTATAATAATCAAATAACTCTTAAATTCTTGGAATGCAAAAAAATTGATCTTATCTGGCATGTCAAGTAATCTGTGTATATTTTTATCTGCCACAAATTTAAACATTAATACATATACTAATATTGCTAGAATTGTCCCTCCAATATCCACATAAATCTTAATTGGTTGAGCTAGTTCTATCTGCCAGTTATATGCAAGTAATATTAATTTTATTCCGACTAGAGACCATACCAGACCACTTAGTAATAGCAGATAATCTGTCCTCACCAGTGGTTTTTTCTGATGAAAAGGAGTTTTTGCAGAGTCCATATTTAACAGTAATATTATTAATAATTAAAATTTGTGAATGTAAGATAGTTGATAATCTATACTTGTGATCTTATTGTACTCTGATAGAATGTTAAAATTAGAGCCATAGCCCATAATGCATATGCAATTCCAAAGAGTATCTCATAGAATTCTCGGATGAATATATTCAGCCAGAGGAATATACCTCCAAGATTTACCAGTATCAGACTTAATTTTGTTCCACCTAGTTTCTGCTCAGATCCCAGGAAATATGGTAAAAATGCAATTATTGTTTGAAATACCCAACCATATATCAGTGATTGAGGTGCATTCTGTTCCACATATCTGAAAGTATCCACTCCTAGAATGATGAATGGTGAGAATACAAGAGGTGCATATATCCAAACATATCCTGCAATCAGGTGTAAAAATCCCCAATCTTTTCTCTCTCCTCTCAATGGTAGTAGTATATTTCTTAATAAAATAGTAGTACCAACAAGAAATGCAATCATGCCAACTATCATAATACTTACTGCATACTTTCCTCCCAACCATGGTGATAATAACAAAAGAAATCCACCCAATGTTTGAAGTATCAATATATATTTTATAGCTCCGGGATTAGCTATTTTTTTGCCTGTAAATTTGGTGTACAGATCTAGTATCAATCCGGTATATACAAGGTTGATGAATCCCCAATTCTGTGCATGTATGTGACTTTCAAGTGGATTGGCAATTCTCAGTATATCTGCCCAGTCTGCCCAGATACCAGTTCCAATTGTAATACCGAATAGGAAGAAGATAATTCCAAACACATAGAAAAGATAATTAGACCCATTGTTATTTAGCTGAAATAACTGTATCAAAAACAATGATGTGGCAATGAAAATCAGTGAACCACCTGTGATCATCATCAGAGTATCGAGAATTGATCTTCCAAAGAAGAATAAAAAGAATCCAGAGTTGAGAAATGCCCATATATCCCATCGATTTGATAATTCGCCACTGATGATATAAGGAAGTATTCCAAATATTGCCTGGGTGACAATACCTATGGTTACAAAATGTATTCTCACCCATGTGATTGATATAGCACCAGATTCTATTATTCCAAAAGAAATCAATGACGCTTGAATAGCTGCCAGTATTCCTATCATAGCATAGAATATAGACATCATTAGAAAGGGATTATTCCTGTTCATACAAAGATACACTGTATGTTGTCAAGATAAACCTGCCTCTTATGGAATAATCATTTTTTCAACTAATAATATCACTGATATTAATTATCTCAATAACTATATTCTGAATAGTATTGAATACTATTATTGTATACTGTTTATTCTGGTTCTTTTTAATTTTGCAAACTATATATCTTATATTAATCGGATATTTGTATTACTTTTCTTAAAATTTACTGAAATATATTGTAACTGTCTCTTAGTGCAGGTATGAATGATATGAACCATAGTGAATATGCAATTCCATGCAAAACAGGAGAACTGTCAATGATGAATATGCCAATCCATAGGAAAATAGATCCTAGGTTCACAGTGATAAAGCTAATTTTATTTCCCCCAAGTTTAGCTTTTTCAGGTGCAAATAACAATCCCAGTATGAATGGTAATATTGCTATAAGTATCTGTAAAATCCATCCATACACAAGTGCCTGAGGTGCATTTGCCTCCACATGATTGAATCCAGGTATTTTTAACAGTACAAATGGGGCAAATACCAATGGCATGAATATCCATGAGTATCCGCCGATAATATGCATGAATCCGATATTTTCACGGATATTATCCATAGGACGTATCATATTCTGAAGTAACATGATTGTTCCGATAATGAATACTAGCATACCAAATACGGCAATTGGAATGGCAAATGAACCACCAAGCCATGGAGATAGCACTAGTGTGAAACCACCCATTGTTAACAGAATTAATATTCTGTTGATGCTTTCAGGATTGGCAATCTCCTTATTTGCAAATTTTGGATATAGATCCATCAGCAAACCTGCAAATACTAGAGATAGAAATCCCCAATTCTGTGCATGTATATGTGCCTCAAGTGCATTGAATATTCCCAATGGCTCACTCCAACCTGCCCAGATACCGGTACCAATAATGATACCGGTTAATAGAAAAATACTTGCAATCACATAGAACATATGTGTGCTATATCCCTTATCCTCACTCTTGAGAGAGTTTATCTTAAACATGAATAATGAAGTGGCAGTGAAGATCAGAGTACCACCAGTGATCATCAAAACACTGTCTAGAATTGCTCTACCATAGAAGAATAGAATAAATCCAGAATTAAGAGTCAGGAATACATCCCATCTGACAGAGATAGTGGATTTTGATATATATGATGGTATATATCCGAATATCAGTTGAGTCATTATTCCAAGGGTGATGAAGTGTATTCGTACCCATGTGATTGAGGAAGCACCAGATTCAATTAATCCAAATGATAATAGTGCTGCCTGTACAGCTACCAGAGTTCCAATAAATAAATAAGTGAAACTCATCAGTAAGAAAGGGTTAGATATTTTTTCTTTCATGTAATCATAGCATTTCATAATATCGAAAATATTTTCTCATCAAGGATTAAACTTATTTCAGTTAATTATTACAACAGATCTGATACAATTTGATATTGGATACAGATATGGTAAATCTAGGATTAAGCCTTGAGGATCTGAAGGATCAGTATTTTAACGAAGTGGATCCAAAGCTTAAAATTAGACTATTAATTGTAATTCATACATTAAACAAAACTCCTGTCACAGATATTGCTAATTTTTTACTTATTAGCAGAGATAAAGTATATTATTGGCTCAGACGTTTCAAAGCAGATGGAATTGATGGTTTGTACACAAAAAAACGTACTGGTCGTCCTTCTGTTATAGATTATGAACTGATAAAGGAGGTACTGGAACAATCACCCCGTGATCATGGTTATGATAGGGATTATTGGAACTTATATATTATCAAGGACTATATTATGGAAAAGATGGACATTTCCGTTCATGATCATTATATCTATGAGATACTCAAAAAGATTGGATGGAAAGATAGAAATAAAGAGAGATTTGATATTCATATACCAATAACACAGACTGCACACCGAGTGACACAGAAACATCTGGATATGATAAAGAAGATCTCACATATGTTGGATGCACCCATTGAGAGAATTATCACTGAAAATGGTATTAAACCGGTTTTAAAGGTTGTATATGATAAAAGAGATATTACAATAATTGAGGGTGAGACTGAGAATGGTAAACTAACTATTAAATATCAGGAATATACGGATTGATACATATTTTCAGTCAAATAAGATGATAAGTCCCCATTATTCAGGCAAAGATGGTTCACTAGAGAAATATGATAAATGTAATTACATTTATAAAAAATACAGGTAATATTGATATTTTAAATATAGTAATCTATTTTCTTAATTTACCAATTTAAAGCTATGTATATGGATTCTTATGGACTTTTGATTAATAAATCAAATTTTTCAATTTGATGATTTGGATAATGTAAATTTTCAGATATTAGTGCTTATTGCGTTTAATTAATAAAAATTATATCTCAAAGTAAAATTATTTGTTATGAATCCATAAACTTGAAATATTAAGGATACCCGCTCAGAGAACCGTTATCATCTATATTAATGTTATGAGTACTTTATAAACCATGTAAAAAAAATGATATTCAACTCCGAATAATTTAAAAACAACAACGCTAAAGAAATATTTGTACCCATTAACAAATCATTCAAACTGGGAGAAGATAGGTTGTGGGTTCTCGCGGATGCATATTCGGGCGAGTGGTTCCGCCCAGTATCCTCTATTTTTAAAAAATATGTTAATAATGTAAATAAATTGCAATTTTATTAAATAATTGTTGAATTTCATGTTAATTATTCATTTACATTCCACTCAAGACATTTTAATTATCATCAATCTTATTTGTACACACAAATTTTAAGTTATGGATTTCATACGATCTGGTGATGTAGCCACTACTCCATGAATAATTTAATATGGTTTTACATCAAGATGTTTTAAAAAAACCTTTGAATAATTATTTCAGGTAAGAATTATCAATGCTTAGTAATAAGAATTTTGGAACTATACTTTTACTGTTTACCACATTTTTCTGGGGAACCACATTTATCCTGGTTAAACAAACAATTGCTATAATACCTCTTGATGGATTTATTACAATTCGTTTCCTATTTGCAACAATAATTCTTTTAATAATGGTGATAACAGATAGAGAGGCATTAATCAGTATTAAAAGTAGAAAGATCTGGATCGCGGGATCCCTGCTTGGATTTTTATTATACCTATCCTTCTGGTTCCAGACAGAGGGCTTACAACTGACTACACCTGCAAAAGCTGCATTCATCACTGGTTTGAATGTTATCCTTGTGCCTATATTCGGTATATATCCATTCAGAAAGAAAATAAATCGGTATGAGTGGTTTTCTGGAATGATTGCATTGATTGGTCTAGCACTTTTATCACTCAATTTTGATAATATCTCTGATATAAACACGGGTGATTTATTGATACTTGTCACTGCGATCTGTGTGGCATATCATGTATTGTTCACTGATAAGTACAGAGAACTCAATATCAAAACACTTGTATTTGTGCAGATGCTTGTTATCTCAGTTTTATCATTCATAGTATCAGTATTCAGGGGCAGTATCTGGTTACCAACATTCACCGAACCATCGATTGTATGGATAACAATTGTTGTTACAAGTATACTGGCAACTGCATTTGCATTTGTATCACAGACCTATGCACAGAGATCAGGTGTATCCTCAACTCAGGTTGCACTGATCTTTGCACTTGAACCTGTATTTGCACTGATAATTGATATTATCACAGGATATATACCTAACTTGCAGGCGATAATCGGAATGTCTTTAATTCTGATCTCGATGATTATCTCATCCATAAAAGGTAGTATCAATTGAATATATAATCATACATTAAATCAGATATTCGGGTTAATTACTGGCAATCCATTGCGTTTCCATTCTAGTATACCTCCATACATATTGAGTACATTTGCATTTAACTTAATCTCATTAATTAGATAATTAGTCATTCTTCCAGATCTATTGCCCGATCTACAAATCAGAACCACATCTTTGTTGATCAATTGATTTTTAAGTTCATCAGAATTCAATCTGTGCACAAAATCAACATCTGTAATCAGATTAGAACCCTCAATAACTCCTGTTGCTCTCCATTCGTTCTCACGTCTTATATCTATCAACACAAGCTCATCACTATTGTTTATACGCTCTACTAGTTCTTTTACAGTAATCTCGGGTAGTTTTGTTCTTAACATATTTTTAATAAACTAAAATAACAGATAAAGTTGATTATTAATGAAAATTATATTACTGAGATATCTGATTTATTAACATATTCTCATCTATAATTAATATATGTGTAAACTATGTGTATTGTAATAATTCTCAATACTCAACTTAATTTATCTATGTTCATTTGAGCAATAATAATTCAAGTATCAACATAGCTGAGATAAAATAGTAAAATATCTGTTATCAAATGAATTTTTCTTTTATTTCATAGTAACCTATACATAATTTATTAAGATTTATAATGCATTTTTATTTTAGAATCTCATTATAATTATAATAGATAATACATAGTATAACTATAGATTCTTGAGGAAAAATTATATGGAGCTAATAATCAGAATATTAGTACTTGGAGACAGAATGGTTGGCAAAAGCTCGATGATCAGAAAATATCTGAACAAAGGCTTCAGGGTCAGCTATCTTCAGACCATAGGTACAGAGAAATCAACCAAGATTTATGATTTTAAGATGAGTAATTACAGTAGAAAATTCAAGAATAGTACAGATATTGTGAAATTCAAATTACAGATAATTGATTTCTCCAAGGAACAGCTTCCAGAGTTCTTCAAAAGAGAGACATTCTCAGGAAATACCGGAATATGTCTTGTATTTGATGTGAATGAACTCAATTCATACATAACCACCTCACATATTCTAAAACAACTATTTGAGAAATTTCCAAAAGCAAAAATACCAATAATTCTTGTGGGAAACAAATCAGATTGTAAAGATAGAACTTTATCTGATGAGGATATCAAGCAGTATGTTGATACATTGAAGTCAGATAAGAAGATCAAGTCAAAATTCATAGAATCAAGGGTGATCTCAGTTAAGAATGATAATAATATCAATGAGATATTTGAACTGATTGCAGATGAGATAATCAGAAATATACCCTATAGAAAAGGTAATTTTCTATTCAATTAGGTAGTAAAAATAGATAAAAAATTCACATAATTCATTATTTTCACTCACAAAGTTTAACAGATGCTTCAGCAATAAATTAATTTGATATGAATGTTAATTACTAAAACTACTAGGTAAGATATTCCTGATATGTTGAAACTGATAAAAAACTATTATGAGTTTTATGAATTGAAATGCCCAAAAGAGAAAAATATGATTGAGATGATAGAGAGATATGTGGATGATTTAACTGTTGGTATTCAATTCATTGCTAGAATAAACGGAGTTGCAGTTGGATTTGCCACTGTTAATGTATCATACTCAGCTGTTAGAATGGGTGAATTACTAGTTCTTTCAGAACTACATGTGGATCCAGATTATGAGGGACAGGATGTGGGTAAATCAATATTCAGAAAATGTCAGGAGTATAGCTTTAAGATGAAATATATGGATCTGCTATGGTTGACAAATACCGAGAAATATGCATTACAGGTTCTATATGATAGATTTGAGAAAGAAACTGAATTCTATTCTGGAAAGTGATATAGTGGTTTCAAAATATATTATCTTTCAAAGTGTATTATGAGCTGGTTTTATTGCACTATCTACCCACATTATCTGATTATTTATCATTAAAAATTTTCCTGGTGAGTGGATTGAATACCCATATTAATTTTTTTACCTACAAAACTACACTTGAATTTTACTTACTCACAAGAACCAGATGGTTGTCTATCTTGGATTATTTGAAGTATTCTAAACCTATTATTTTGCAGATATATCAATTGTTCAACTCTAGAAGATCATCAAAATCCTCTTCTTTAATCCATTCACCATAATATGCTGAATCCAGATCTATAAAATCCTTGATATAATTACATTTTATGCAACCTATTTTTAATCTCTCAATAAATGGTTCATGATTTCCATGTGGTATAAGGGG
>JAJRQD010000002.1 GCA_024280435.1 archaeon
CTTAGTACTTCAATAGATATTGTTGTCATTCCAACAAACTGGTATTGGAGGCTCCCATTAATTGGAATAATACTTGCATTAGATCTTAATCTACCCAATATAGGAAAATTGATCAGAACAACAGTAGATGATGGAGAATCATTTATTGAGGATAAACAACCATTCTGGCAAAGAGCATATCTAGATCTTGTTCTTTTCATATTGAGTGTGATTTTCTTTGAATGGATCAAATTGATTAATGTGGAAAATATGGAATTCTTCATATATATTGCAGTAGTATTATCTCCATTCATGTTTTTGATCTTCTTCTTCGGTGCTCCACTAGTGGTTGCCAGATATTTCTCACAGGTGATAGACATTCTTCCTGAAAAAATCTGGAGAAAACAAGGAGGATTATTTGCGTTGGCAACCCGGAATATGAAGAAAAATAAATATTCCTCATCTAGATTAGTTGCATTTCTATTGCTAGGAATGATGTTATCCTACATGGCTTTAAT
This sequence comes from archaeon, assembly GCA_024280435.1. Lineage (GTDB taxonomy): Archaea > Asgardarchaeota > Heimdallarchaeia > Heimdallarchaeales > Kariarchaeaceae > JAJRQD01. The sequence continues at coordinate 498 of JAJRQD010000002.1, forward strand.
TGTTCCTGCTACAATTGATACATGGAATACTGATCGTACCAGTTATAACATAGGTGCAGATATATATATTGAAGGTATTGATACTAGTAACGCAACTGCATGGGATGCAATAAATATAGATGGAGTAGAAGCATACACACCCATAATTAAAACATCAATAGGTTCACAATATGGAGAAACTATCAGAGTACTCGGGGTGATTCCAGATACATTTGCCAAGGCAGCTTTTTGGAAGGAAGCATATGCAGATAAGTCACTTGATGAGTTAATGTCTGCACTTGATAAGAATGATAGTATGTTGCTTCAAAAAGGCTTGTTGGATTATTATGGCAAAAAAACTGGAGATTATTATTACATAGAAAATGCAAATAGTGGTAACCGTACCAGTTATAGGATGGAGATCAAGGATACATTCACCTATTTTCCAAACCTGGTAGATTCAATACCAATTAGTGACAATTATGGTTACTTTTACGTTCAGGAAGCTCAGATGGTGATGAATTACTCAACTGCACTAGAATTCAATATACAACAGGCAGACTATGGTGCATATGTAAAAGTAAAAAACAATGCAGATATAAGTAAAGTTGCAGAGCAGCTTGCACTTAATTTCAAATACAACAGTTCAATCAGTGTTAAGAATTTCAATAGTGAACTTGAAAAGATAAGCAATCAGCCTTATCTGAAAATTATAGTGTCATCTCTTAATTCAATGCTTGTAATCACTATTATTGCATCAATTATTGCAGTGTCCTATTTTTCATTCATAACTCTTGCAGAGAGAAAGAAAGAGATAGGAGTTTTCAGATCAATGGGAATGATAAGAAGACAGATATTTATGCTTTTACTGATTGAATCACTGACACTTCTCACAACTGCAATCATTTTGGGTGGTATAACTGGATATATGAGTGCAAAGAATATGTTCTTCTTTTTTGAGAATTTAGTGGGATCTGGAGGTTCTCAGTCAATACCACCACTAACACTCACCATCCCTTGGCTATCAATAGGGATATTCACAGGAATAATGATACTGTTAACAGTGATCTCAGCTGCAATACCAGCTCAGGCCACTTCTAGTAAACAGACAGGTTCTATACTGAGAGCAGATTGAGGTCAGAAATATGAATAACGAATTTATACAACTAAACCAAGTAACAAAAAATTTCAAGGACCCTGCCAGTGATATATATTTTCAAGCATTGAGAGGTATTGATCTACATATCAAGCAGGGAACTTTATCATCAATTATTGGCCCGTCCGGGGCCGGTAAATCAACATTACTGAACATACTAGGAGGAATGACGAAACCATCCACAGGTACAGTTATTGTGGATGAACTACCAATTCATTCCCTAGATGAAGCAGGAATGAATCACTACAGAAGGAACATCACAGGTTTTCTATGGCAACTACCAGAACGTAACCTGCTACCTCATCTAACAGCAGAGGATAATATTACCTATTCAATGGAAGTAGCAGGATATCCCAAGAATAAACGTGAAAAAAGAGTAAAAGAGCTATTACATGCAGTTGGATTATATGATCGTAAAAAGCATAAATTAGGCCAATTATCGGGTGGTGAAGCTCAGAGAATATCTCTTGCAGTGGCATTGGCTAATGAACCAAAATTATTATTAGCTGATGAGCCAACAGGAGAGCTGGATTCTGAAACCACAATGGAGATTATCTCATATCTACAGCAACTGAATAGAGATGATGGTATAACCATTGTAGTGGTAACACATGATAATCGATTTGAGAGAATGTCAGAACAATCATTCAACATTCTTGATGTAACGATTGCAGGACTAAGAAGATCTGTAAAATCAGATGGAAAGGATTGGAGAGATGTTGTTCGTGAGGAGATATCAGTGGTAAATCAATTTGGACAGGTGAAAATACCCAACCGTTTGATTGAAAAATACAATATCAGTGGTTATCTGAGATTTGTAGAGGATGATGAAACTGGAAGGATCTACATCGAACCAGTGGATCATAATTAGGAGTGATTAAAATGGTGTTAATAGAACTAAAAAATGTTAGAAAAGAATATGGTGTAGGAGATACACTGGTACATGCGATTAGAGGCATTTCAATTGATATTAATCAAGGAGAATTTGTGGTGATACTCGGGAAGTCGGGTAGTGGAAAATCCACCTTATTAAGCCTCTTAGGAGGACTTGAACAGCCCACATCTGGAAATATCATATGGAGGGGTGAAGATTTATCAGCATATTCAGAGGATGAACTTGCAATTATGAGAAGGTCAGAGGTTGGAATTATATTCCAGCATTTCTTCCTACTAGATAGTATGACGGCCCTAGATAATACAGAACTGCCTCTATTGATTTCTGGAGTTTCAAAAGAAGATAGAAGAGAATGGTGCATGCACCTATTATCTTTGGTTGGTCTAGAAGAAAGGGCAACACACTATCCAAATGAACTATCGGGTGGTGAGCGACAGAGGGTTGGAATTGCACGTGCACTAGCCAACAAAGCAACTGTGATCATTGCAGATGAACCAACAGGAGATCTAGATTCTAAAAAAGGTAAAGAGATTATAGATTTAATATACAGTCTAAACAAGGGAGATGGTTTTATGAAAGAGCTTGAATGGCAACCAACAATTATTTTGGTAACACATGATGTTGGTATGCTAAGAAAAGGTATGCGAGTACTTACATTATCAGATGGGACTGTCATCTCAGATCAGATTTTTGATGGAAACTATGATAAATTTGACAGATTAGGAAATCCATCAGCAGTTGAAACTCAGTATGAGCAATAAATTCATTTGACAGCTATCTAACAATTGAAAATACAAATATCTAAAAAGTATAAAAATAAAATAAATATGTGAGTAGTTTTAAAATATTATACAATCCTGCAAGTAGAGGGGGAAAATCCAGGAAAAAAGTAGATTCTATTGTTAAAAAATTAGATGACCTAGGATTGGATTATAAGCTAGAAAATACAAAAGGGCCAAAAATTGGCATGCAACAGGCTGCATCTGCAAAAGAAGAGGGATACACTGCGGTGATTGCAATGGGGGGAGATGGTACGGTACATGAGATTGCAAATGGAGCTATAAGGGCAGGAATGGACTTTGGGGTCATACCATTGGGGTCGGGTAATGATTTTGCTTCTGCCATCGGTATTAACACTTGGGAGGATGGAATTAACTCACTTAACACTGATAATATACAGAAAATATCATATCTTAGAATAAATGAGCATTACTCGGTAAATGTTCTTGATGCAGGCCTCGGAGCAGAAGTAGTCAAACTATCAGAGAGAAGTCTCAAATGGATTGCAGGGAGCTTGAAATACACACTACTCACTTTGAGAAAGAATCTGACACAGAAAAGATACAATGTCAGTATTGAGATTGATGGAGTTTCAAAAGATTATGATATGAACGTTTTAGCCTGTGGATTTGGACAGACTTTCGGCTCAGGCATGAATATTTTACCGGATGCAAGATTTAATCAGGATAAAATGCACATTGCAATAATACATGGTGCAAGTAAATTTAAAGTCATGCGTATATTACCCAAAGTATTCACAGCAGAGCATATTAACTACACAGATTATGTGGATATGAAAACTGGTTCTAAGATAAAGGTAATCTCAAATGATAATGATGATATGTATCTTGAGGGTGAGGGTGAAATTTTTGGTAAAATACCATTTGAAGCAGAGGTGGTGAGCAGAGGCTTACCTGTATATACACCTGAGAACTGGGATCTATCCAACAGGTCAAGTAAAATGGATTAATGGCATAGGCAATATAATATTAATATCTGCAAA
>JAJRQD010000263.1 GCA_024280435.1 archaeon
AGGAGGATGAGTTATTAAATCATAATCTCTTGAAGGTTATTCCCCAAGACTTGCATAATTATATGATTAAATCAGCGGAGAGGATTGAGAGAGAGAAGCTCAAAGATATAGAATTAGAAATAAATATACTTACTAGAAATAAAAAAGAAATACCTGTGGAGATAAAAACAACAACTGATCAATGGACAGATGGAGTTGTGATAGTTAGTTTTTTCAGTAGTATAGAAACTAGGAAGAGAAACGAGATTAAATTAATTGAGAGTGAGAAAAGATACAGAATATTATTTGAAAACGTACCACAGGCACTTACCGTGACCAATTATGATACAGGTAAATTTGTATTTGTGAATGCGATGGCAGAAGATATTTTCAAAATGGGTAGGGAGGAATTATTTGAGCTTGGCCCTGTTGATCTCAGTCCAAAATACCAGCCCAATGGTAAATTAAGTGTAGAATTAGTTGTTAAGTATCTAACCAAAGCATTGGATAATGAGAAGCCACATTTTGAATGGGTGCACATCAATAATTACAATGAAAGAATCTATGTTGAGATCAGAATGGTTTATTTCCCATCGGATAAGCAAAATCTGGTACTTACCAGCATTACAGATATAAATGATAGAAAACAGCAGGAACTTTTAATAAAAGAATCTGAGGCAAGATACAGAACATTAGTTGAACACTCAACAGATGCAATTCTGATTTATGATGATGATACAAGAAAATTCATTGATGCAAATTCCAATGCAGCCAAATTACTTGGTAGAACAAGAGATGAAATCTATAATATGAGACCAGTGGAGCTTTATGATTTGAATTACAGATTAGGTAATCAAGAAGCAATTGATGATAGAATAAAAAGGGTTTTTGATGGAGAAGAGGTAATTCAAGAAGTTGTTATAATAAATAAATTTGGTGATAAAATACCCTGTGAATTAAGAATGATTACATTTCCATCCAAGGATAAAAAACTGATCAGAGCATCATTTATAGATATCTCAAAAAGAAAGACAAATGAGCAAGAATTGAATGATATCCGAGAACAACTCTATCATTCACAGAAATTAGATGCAATTGGTAGGATCACGGGTGGACTGGCCCATGATTTTAATAACATATTAACAATTATTGGGGGATATTCTAAATTATTACTGAATGAAGAGGATGTGAAGGAATATATCAAGGATTATATTGAAAAAATATATCTGGCTTCAGAGCAGGCTGCTAAGTTAACTCAGCAATTACTTAGTTTCAGCAGAAAAAGAATACTTAATTTATCTGTTGTTAATCTTAATGATATAATTGAGAATTCTGTAAAAATGATCTCCAGAGTGCTACCAGACAATATATCAGTAGAGACTAAATTATCAGATAATCTAGGATTTGTAAGTATTGATGTGGATCAAATGGAACAAATTCTGATAAATCTATCAATTAATTCCAGAGATGCTTTACCAAATGGTGGTAAAATAACAATTAACACCAATAACCTCATCAATGCGGATGGAAATTTCATTCTTCTATCATTTACTGATAATGGTATAGGAATGACTGAAACAGTAAAAAGTAAAATATTTGAACCTTTTTTCAGTACTAAACAAAAAGGACAGAATTCAGGTCTGGGATTGTCTACTGCTCATGGTATCATCAAACAGTTCAATGGGAATATTACAGTCTCATCTCAATCAGGTGTAGGTACCACGTTTACGATTCAATTACCAATGGTGCACAGATCCGGTGTAGAGATATTAAAAACAGATGCCACGAATGACAATATAAAAGAATTGCTAGTGCTTCATGAAAAATCAATACTTGTAATTGATGATGATGATAATTTAAGGGAATTAGTAGTGAAGATACTCAAGAAAAATAATTATATTGTTTATTCTGCATCCAATGCAACAGAGACAATTTATCTTGTAAAAAATAATTCAATTGATATGCTGCTCACAGATATTGTTATGGCAGATGTTAACGGACTTGAGCTATCATATATGGTGAAGGAAGTTGATCCTGAAATAGCTATCCTGTTTATGACGGGATATTCTAGAATGGATATAATTAATGAGATAAAAGATCACAGTTATCAAATCATAGAAAAACCATTTACACCCAAAGAGCTACTTAATCGGATACATCTTATTTTTATTAATGCCATTTAATTATATATGTACAGGACCTTTCACCTTTATTTCTACAAAAAGAATTATTATCATGAATTATCTCAAAATTTTTATTGAACTTTCTTACAATTGCGTTAATTATACCTCTATCAAAGCTGTCAGGGTATGGGTTATCACAAATCATTTTTACTGTGGATTTATCAATACTCACAAATTTATAATTACCGATACCATCTAACATTTTAGGTTCACGATTTTCATCATAAAGTATTTCATTATCTTTATTTCGGTGATTTATATGATATGCAATTTCAAGTATCTCTAGACCTTGTTTAATATTGTAAAAATCGGGAAATTCTGCATTACTTGGTATTTTGGTACCAATCTGGAATAAAGCACCCTCTCCAATATTATTATATATTAATTTCATCGCATCTAACCATTTTTGCTGATCATACCATGCATCATGTGAATTCTTGACATTATCAATTCCAGAAGCACTAAGATATTCTATACTTAATTCCTTAAAAGCTCCAAGACCCTCTAGTATGCTATGAATAGTTGCACCATTCACTTGTATTCCAATCTGTAAAGCTTTAAATTGTACCACATGTAATAACTTAGGATACTAGCTCTTAAGTATTTTGCTATTTGAAAACAAAATCTTAGTTTTCAACTAAGATATATTGATAGAACATCTTTCAATACAATTATTAGATTTTCCTCGTCTTTGTCTATAATTCCATCTGCGTTTGCCACATCAATGGCTTTATTGTGTATTCTCTCAACAAGATGCTGTAAATTATCTCTCTCATCTGCATCTATTACTCCATCTTCCAGTGCATATTCTAGACCTGCAATATAGTTATCAATCTCGATCTCAATGGATTGAATAAGAATATATTCATCATCAGTAATGATCTGATCACGATTTGCCTGGTTAAATAGATCTTTCATAATGGTATCGAGATGTTTATTTACATTCATCAGATTAAAATATAACCTGAAATTCTTAAGTTTTATTTATATTGTACTTCTTCTTTGTTTCAAATCAATTATTGTAGTATACAGAATTTAATATGAGTCCTTACTATTTCCTGTTAAACAATAAGAACAAGAATCAGATGACAAAAATATAAATTATGGTTGAATAAAGGTTATAAACTGAAATAATAATTTTAGTAAGAGGTCTTACAAAAAATATATATCCTAAAGAAACAGTTTATATATGCATATAAACACTAATAAATTGTACTTACCGAGAAGTATGCACTCTTACAGATGATTAATATGTGGACCTATTCAAAGCTACCAAATGAGAAGGCAATTTCAAATATTGAGATGTTGACATTAATACTCACACCTCATGAATTTACAAAAGCCTCTAACATATTGAAAATTATAGATAACAATATGGGTGCTCATTATATAGCTGCAAAAGGTACAATATATCCGATTTTGCATAGATTGGTAGATAGAGAATTCCTAGAGATGAGTGTTAAGCAGAGATCCAAATTGTTCAGACGAACACAGATTGGAGATAATTTTATCATATCAATCTCCAATACTCTGATAAATCAATTAAAATCAAATCACCGCTACTTCGAGATAATTATCAAAGAAATAATAGAAATTGATAGTTCAGATGCAAATGATTTGCTAGATGATTTCATCATTGAGATTGATAATTTCAGAGAGAAGACTGATAAGCTGAAAAAACTGGCTGAGGATCAGGAAGATGAGTGGTCTGACATTCCGGTAAGTTGAAAAAGGTGAAAAACATGAAAGAACATGGAAAACATTTTGAAAAAAGAAAACATATCATGATCGATATGGATGAAGAACACGAAGGACCAAAAGGATTTGCGTTTGGATTTAATACTCAGAAATTTGGTAAAAAACATATGATGAAGTTCAAAGGAAATTGTGCTGAACCACATATTTTTGGAGGATCACACAGAGAATTCAGAGGACATCATGCAAGACAAATTGTTAAGGATGATACTCTACATATCATAATCCATGCACCAGGAGTTGATAAGTCAACAATCAAATTGAGAGCAAAATCAGATAAGCTAACCTTCAGTGGTAAACTAAGACAGGATCTAATTGATCTTGTTGGTGACAAAGAGATCAAAATTAAAATGACCTTCAATGAGACTGTTGATTCCACAAAAGCAGATGCTGAGTACAAAGATGGTGTGATGCTGATCAAATTCCCAATAATCGAGGAAGGAGAAGCCATTAATTTTGAGTAGATGAGTACAGAATAAATTATGCGTGCAGCGATTTACCTGTACTCAAAACAACTCTCTAATAATACAATTTTAAGTTTACCAATCAGATTAACATCATATTGTAAAAAATAATATTTTTCGATATATAAAAAATAATGAGTAAGTACTTTCAAAATAAAAGCTATTATTATGCAGTAAACAATAATACCATAATTAAATATTACTCATTTGATACAAAAATTGATCATAATTCGACTTTCTATCATTTTGTCAAATTGATTGAAAAATTATTAATGAATTGATAGTTAAAGCTCGAATAATATAAGAATGATTAATTTTGAACTCGGTACGTAAGGAATCTTAAAATGTCAGAAGAGAAGTTAATTCATAAAGAATATGATGTTTTAGTCATAGGTGCAGGTGGAACTGGCTTAAGAGCTGCAATTGCCGCTGCACAGGATAAAGAATTAAAAATTGGTATCATTTCAAAAACTCTACTTGGAAAAGCACACACAGTCATGGCTGAGGGTGGCGTAGCAGGTAGCTTTGGAAATGTTAATCCAAATGATAACTGGAAGGTACATTTCAGAGATACTTTCAAAGGCTCATACTGGCATGGTAATTGGCGTCTTGCCAAAATACTTGTTGATGAGGCACCTGAAAGAATATTGGAATTAGAGAGATGGGGTGCAGTCTGGGATCGTACACCAGAGGGTAAGATTTTGCAGAGAAACTTTGGTGGGCATGCATATCCAAGATTAGCACACATAGGAGATCGTACAGGTCTAGAGCTTATCAGAACTCTCGAAGAACATATTATTCACGAAGATAATATCGACCTCAATATGGAGACAACTATCACTAAATTACTTGTTAAAGATAACAAAATACTAGGTGCATTTGGTTTCGATAGAGTTACCGGACAATTAATTGTATTCAAAGCTAAGACAGTTATCATGGCAACAGGTGGGCTTGGAAAATTATTCACCATCACATCTAATTCATGGGAAGGTACCGGTGATGGATATTCACTTGCTTTTGAAGCAGGTGCTGAGCTGATTGATATGGAATTTATCCAGTTCCATCCAACCGGAATGGCTTATCCACCAAATGTGGCAGGAACACTTGTTACAGAGGGTGTACGTGGAGAAGGCGCTTATCTCAAGAATTCAGAGGGTGAGAGGTTCATGTTCAATTACATTCCAGAGAAATTCTCCAAGGATTACGCAGATACTGAGGAAGAAGCAAACAGATGGTTGGAAGGTGATGAGAATGCAAGAAAACCCCCAGAACTGCTAACAAGGGATGTGGTTGCGGCTGCAATCAGATCAGAGGTGGCAGCAGGTAGAGGATCACCACATGGAGCTGCTTGGTTAGATATTGCCTGTGTTAGAGATGCAGATTATATCAAGAAAAAATTGCCATCAATGTATCATCAGATGAAAACACTGAGTAAGCTTGATATCACCAAAGAAGCATTTGAGGTTGCACCCACAGCACATCATGCAATGGGTGGTATGAGATACAAATGGGATACAAATGAGACCAATATCTCTGGCCTATATGCAGCTGGTGAAGCAGCTGGAGGAGTACATGGTGGTAATAGACTTGGAGGAAATGCACTCGCAGATATTATTGTTTTTGGTAAGAGAGCAGGAGATGCTGCTGCAATTGCTGCCAAGACCAAATCATTCGAGGATATTCCACAAAATCTGATTGATGAGGCAATTGAGGTGACTCTTGCACCATTCAAAGAGGAGAATACTGAGAACCCCTATCTCCTACATGAGGAATTAAGAGACATGATGACAGTGGAATATGGTTTCTCAACCGAAGAGAGCCTGACAAAGGCCAAAAAGATACTTGAGGAGATGAAAGTTCGTGCTAGCAAATGTGGAACTAGTGGAGACCGTGCATACAATCCAGGTTGGGATCAGGCTTTATCCATGAAGCATGTGGTACAGGTGGCATTATTGACTATTGAATCATCTTTAATGAGAAAAGAGAGCCGTGGAGGCCATGCAAGAGGCGATTACCTTGAGACCGATACTTCTATCCAGGACATCCTTTATGTTCAGAAAAGAGGTCCAAATGGTGAGATTGTAGTTCATGAGGAGATTTTGGAACCTGTTAGTGAAGAGCTATTGAAAGTACTTGCCGAGTTCAAGGATGATGGCTACCAATACCATGGTAAGAAATAATTATTAAACAATCACGAAAATATTATACATATTAAAATTTACAATGCTATTAAATAATCACGAAAATAGTATACATATTAAAATTTACAATGCTATTAAACAATCACAAAAATAGTAGACATATTGAAATTTACATCGCTATTAAATAATAAAGTATTTTCATAAAATAGGTCACTTTTTTTTGAATGAGGAAATCTGCATTCCAAAGTATGTAGGGAGCCCATATACTGTATTTTCATGTTTCCAATCACTATCTAGATCAAATATACTCTGGATTATATTCATTCCTTGCAGACCACAAGGAGCAGCTGTATCATACATCTTATATAATTCAGCAATAATTGAGGCATCTTGGCTCCTGCTCCATTGAACAGCTAACTCATCAAATACTTTTGCATCCTCATGGAATCCATAATGATGTTCTGGATCATGTTTATGTGATAGATCACCTGAAATGACAAGTGCCACATTTATCTCTTGGAATATATCAAGATTAAGCATATCTAAAATTGTCTTGGATAGTTTCTTCAATTCATCTTGATTACTTTCTCCATTATACATTGGTAGGCTAAATATTACCGATTGTGGCCCTTCTATCCCTGAAATGAATGATAGTGGGATGGCATCACCCCAAGATAATTTAAGTGGAAAATTTGTATCACCCAATATCAGAGGTGATGCACTGATACCACTCTCTCTCAGTAATTGATATAAAATCTGAGCTACCTGTACATTTCCCATCCACATATTCCTCTTGACATGTTGTTGTCCATTATTCTCAATAACTTGCCATTCTTCATATATATCATGGAAGTAAATCAGATAGTCTGTAGGGTGGATATATCCATGTGGACTTGTTAATAAAATAAGTTGGATATTATCATCACGTATCTCACTGGCAACTTTTTTCATTGCTCGATTTAACAGTATTCCATCGGGTTTGAGTGGCCCCTCAAGATCCTCAACAATAGCCCCTCCATGAGGTACAAGATATATTGATTTTAATGGCATAGTTTACAATAGAATTTTAGGTAATTTATAATCTACTAAATAGGGATATGATAAAATATACAATTTAATTATGATTTCTCTGAAAATAATATTAATTTGATACTATTCACATATAGTAATCATTCAATTTATTTTTGAAATAGCTATAGCGATCAATTGAGAAGCTTTGGTTCTGTGAGATATTCAATTCATTTATTGTATCCTGATGTAACTCTCCAAATTTATAAATTCTCATTACCTCATATTTTTTCATCTTCCAGTAGGTCATGAATTCAGATATAATCAAATATTCAATTTCAGGATCTGTGGCGTGTGGTCCATAAAGATATGGTTTATCACCATCTCCTCGATTCTCAACAAAAGATGCCCCTACACCCATCAATTGTTCATTATCTGCATTGATAACTATTACCCAGCTATCTGAATTTTCCATGTTTCTAGCAAAATGTTTGAATTGACCGATTGTAATCTCAGCAGATGAGCCATGAGTAAGATCGGGTCTAATTAGTTGATTGAAAATTTCAGATATTTCCTCCCGTTTAGGCTTGCGAACTATAACATGATCTGGTACATCTACGATAGAAAATCTAGTTTTTGCGGTATTTGCAGAGATTATTGTTTTTAAGTATTTAAAACCTGAATTAATCAATCCATCAATTAAAGTTGAATTTGGTGCTACATCAGCTACAAATGTTTCTACATCACTGTTATCTATCCAGTATTTAACCATTTCAAAAATAATTTCCTCATACTGTGATGACGATACTGCGTTGATCCATGAAAATAAATGATGTGATTCATTTCCTCTCAGATAAACACATATAAATCCAACTGGAACGTCATTATCCAATGCTAGCCACCAATACACAAATTTATTAGCTTCAATCAATTCATCAAGATTCTCTAATAAGGGCTCTAAATGACGTCCAATATCTCTATTGCTAACTACAACCTCCTCTAACATTGCTCTGGAATATAAATCACCTTTTAGCATAGAGATATTACTTTTATGCATGATAGTATTATTGTTTTTATTGTTAATAAATCTGCCTCAATAAAAAAAATTATTCAGATTTAAAATCATTCAGATTTAAAATTATTCAGAATTATATTTGAGCTATTTAATCATTCTTTCAATATAATCTTGCAATCTTTCAAATGGTTCATCCACCATATATTCTCTGGATCTTTTCCAATCCTGTTTCTTAAAATCAAAATTAGGCGGATAAAATTGATAATTTGCAGCACCTCCAGCAAGTGAACTAAGAAAATAATATTTCATATCTGGGAATTTTTTCCAAAATGAATATGCAAAATCAACTGAATGAGGTCTGTCCATAAGTGCCCAAATCAAGATACTATTATCACAGACATCAAATGATGACCGGAATGGTGGTGGATGAGTTTTAAAATTATATTTTAGTTTATCAATCTGTTCTTTATCTAAATTACTCAGTACAATCATGTGTATGTTATATATATTGAATTTAGAAAAGTCATAATTTACTCTGATTTTATAGATGAAGTTATTAATGACATAATTATAATGTCGGGATACATCAGTTCGACTAAGATTTAACATCTTCATCAGATCAGCTTGTTTATATGATGCATTTTTTGTTAATTCTTTCAATATTTCAAAATGCACTGGTTTGAAACTAGTAAAATCAGAGAGAATTGGTTCTTTATCAAATTCAGATCCAATTGATTGTGGTACATCCATACTCAACCATTTATCCCAATCAAAATCCCATTCTTCTTTGATTATATCATATCTTTCAAGATCAGATGGGCAATATATTCTGCCATCATTGCTTGGGTATAGCTTATAGGATGTAACAATACTATTTTCTATCATTATATCAAAAAAACTTTTCAAATGATTAATAGTGCCATCTGGTATATTGAATTGAATGAATAAACCAAATGAATCTGTGATCCATCTGGATCTATATACTGTGTGAGGGTGTTCTCTGCATGCCTGCTCTACAATCTCTAAAGATTTAATATCTTTCATCATGGCAAAAATATTTATTCTTTGCAGACCTAATTTTTCAGGTACATAATCAGCAATTGGCACATAGAGAATATTGTTGTCCATCAATTCGTTGTATCGCTTTTTTATAGTAGGCCAAGACATGCCCAATATTTTTGATAGATCTGAAAAAGACATCAATGGATCCGATTCCAATGCACTTAACAGTTGATAGTCAAATTTTCGAATTTCCATATATAATTTTACCCCATTTAATAAAGCTCATTTAAATTTATCTCGGGTGGCGGTATACCACCTGCAGTTTCACCAGGAGGATCAAAATCATGGCTGACAACACCTGACGTGACAACACCTGAAAGTAATGTCAGATCAATTTTAATATTATAGAACCCAGCTTCTGTTGCTTCATTAAAAAAGTACATTGTACCATCAATTACAGATGCATCTGAACTTATATTGTATGAGTAATGTACAAATCTC
>JAJRQD010000014.1 GCA_024280435.1 archaeon
AATTCAATCAATATCTGGAAATAATAGATTATATTGGTCAGATACAATACAGCATGTTTTTTGCATGAATAAATTGTTGGTAGTTATATTCAGAATATTTGTTCTCTATTACTCTCTCTTGTATTTACATCATTTAATGTTTAAGTGAATTCATCTGGTAGTCTTAAAATACCTATTATCATACCTGCAACAATAATCAATTCAAAAAAGACAAACCCTGTAAGAATTGCATTGCTATTACCTTCAACTCCCTCACCAAACCATCCGGTTATTTTCTGAATAAATGAGAATGAGGCTATGACTATACCACCTACAACTATTCCAATTATCTCACCAGTTGCAATTACAAAATGATAGCCACTCATTACCTTACCATCTGAATGGTCCTCAGCTGTATCTCCAAGTATCCCCATCAGTACGGGTATGAGTGCTGAGAACATGAAGGCTGCTGGTAATGCAGAAATAAGCAGATAGATATTTGATAGGGAAATATCATCTTTATAGAATGGATATCCTATTTTAAGACCCAGTATGCCCATCACAGGTAGACCTATGAGACCTATCAGCAAGGTTAATTTTTTACCTTTACGATCTGCAAAAATACCCCAAAGAGGAGCTGGAAGTGCTAATCCAAAAAGAATAATTAATAATGGGAGCAATGCATCAATACCTCTGTGTACGGATTCAGAGGGAGAAATGATAAATGACACAGTAGGTCCCCAAAGAGATGCAGAACCTATAAGTGCCGCAATTGAGATCCAGGGTAGTAACAAAGGTCTTCTTTTCGGCTCAAACATTATGGTAGCTGCTATTTTCAAATCTTCCTTCAGTGAGAAATGTTGATCCGATTGATCCTGCAAATCAATATCATTCATACCAAAATGGATGAGAATAACTGCAATAAATATTATACCTGCAAGAACTGGAAAAGTAAAAGATATGAGTCGGGCCTGCTTTGCAATGGTATCTCCACTGTCTACTCCAAATGAGATCCATAATAAACCACCTAACATAATTCCAAATGCACGTCCATAGAGTATTGCATTATCGTATAATCCCATATTTAATGCTCTGTTCTCATCAGAAGAGTGTCTATTGATATATCCAAGTGTGGGTGCAACCTTTGCAGAGGCAAAAATTCCATGTACAAAATGTATAACTGCAATGTACAGTGTCATTAAATACAGTGCAACTATTGGATTGGTAAATTCATTGAAAAGATTGAATATCAATGAGGTGGGAGAATAGAGGAGCATAGTTATCGCACCTCCTATTGTTGCAAACATCAAAACAGGCTTTACACCAATTTTATCTGATTTGTTACCATAATATCCTGTTAAGCCTATTTCTGCAATATAATAGGTAATTGCTGAGAAGGTTATTATAAGAATTGCCTGCACACTCGCTACATTCTCAATTCCAAGTGCATGCTCAATACCCCAGACTAAAACCCAATCAAAAATCAATATCACGCCTCCAAAACCTGTACGGAGTAAAAATGTTGAAAGATATAGATATAACAATTCTCTTCTTGAGCTTATCACATTATCAGTGAGAATTTTATTATCTGCACCGTGCTCTTTATTGTGAGACATAACACTTCGTATAGTTATTTCTATATTTAAATAACATTATCTAAAACTAATTAATTATATAGCTTTATTGTTATTCAAATCGATTTTTTCTCATGGATCTCTATGTTCACAGCTGCTGCTCTGAGTTATAATGAAGAATACGTATTACCAACACTTATACTATTAATTTTAGGATTATTTGCACCTGGTATAGTTTCTATTATTCTATTCAAGCATTCTAGAAATACAGAATTGAATGAAGATTTCAAAAAACATCTCTTCAGCCTGAAAGGTTTGAACAAACCAATGACTCTATTTATGTTTCTATTAGTTCTACCATTAAGTTTTTTCTTTGCAATTCTTCTATCAATGCTATTTGGTGCCGATAATGGACAGTTGGAAATGTCTGCTGGTTTCTTCAGTGCAATGTTAATTCCTCTAATTGCCTCTATTTTTGAAGAATTAGGTTGGAGAGGCTATGATGTTGATTCTTTGAGAAATAAATACAATATATTCACAAGCAGTATAATACACTGGGTAATGTGGAGCCTCTGGCATGTTCCTCTATTCTTTGTGAATGATTTCTATCATGTTAATAAAATAGTACTGATATAGAATTTTTTGGGATTATAATCATGGTTTGGGAGCTTATTCATATTTTTCACCATTGATGTGAAGGTAATCAAAAAGTTTACACAAATTACCTTTAATAAGGAATAACAAATGTATTATTTATGGATATTGAATTATTACCCTTAAAATAGTATCAAATCTTCATTAAAGATACTAAAATACTAGATTACACTCCAAGAAGGATAAGAAAGAACAAAGAGTAAATTTATAGTATTTGCAGCTCAAAGTAAAACTTACTTCATTTTTTGAGAATAATAGAGTTGAAAATCGATTTATTCATAGTTTGTGTAATCAATTATTGTCATTAGAAATTATTTGGTATCAAATTCTCTGAGTATTGCTTCTTTGAAAATACCAGATCCACCATGAGATGGATGCCTCACATATGTGCATTCATAGCCCATTTCTCCAAGATATTTCTCTGCTATTCTACCCACAGCAATTATCTTATCAAATCCACCATTCTCAAGAAGATACTCTATTGCTATATTTGATACATGATAGTCTTTTTTTATCGGAGTTCTGTTGCTTAACTGTTTATCTCTCTTATATGGATGTAGTGGTATCAGATTCCAGACAAAAGGAGGTTTTTTTAACCTACCAATTGTTCTCCACATGAACAGGGCAGAGTTCTCCCTGTTCTTTCCTGTAATAGTTGCCTGTTTCATTTCTCCCAATCCAAATATTCTCTGAACTATTGATAGATGGTCATTATCCGTGAATGGTAATCCTGTTCTTCTGCAACCAAGATAACCCGGTGCCTCTCCTACAATTATACTATTTGTACTATCAACTACCTTCAGATATTCAAGTAGATTATTCTCTCTGATTTTTGCAGCATCCTCACCATCACATTGATCACAGGTATCAGTATATGGATTAAACAAATTGACACCCTCAATACTCTTGAGTATCTCAATGAATTTATATCTGTCAAACACAAATTAAAATGAATAGTGAGGTATATAACAGATTTATGGCAGTTCTTATTTGTAATTGATTAAGTATATTCATCATAATCTCTTTATAGAAAATCCATTATTTGTTCTGAATTATTTTATCAGTATTCTACCACTAACATTTGTTTTCAATTGGATTTATTTTAATACCAATCGTAGTGTATTGATAGCAATTTTGTTTCATCTTGCTGTCAATGCATCTGCTGAAATATTTGCAATTAATGAGGGAAGCAAAGCATGGCAAAGCATATCTCTGGGTATTTTTGTGATAATTTTGATATTTATTGAAAAAGATTTCTTCTTCAATAAAAATACCAATAGAGTAATAGAATGAAATTTCTACTGATTAATCTATTATTTTCAAATGCATACATTGGGTTAATAACTTCTGCCAATTAATGATTTAATAATTCAGGCAAATTAGTTCAGGCAAATGAATAGTTCACCTTTTCATTCTAGGCAAGACACAAAGAGATATTAATTATTCATCAATATTTTTATTGTGGATGAATCTGATAAGAAAACAATAATTGCATTATTTGCACACCAGGATGATGAGTTGGGTGCAATTGGTACATTGAAGAACCATGTGGATCGTGGTGATAATGTTATTCTGGCATGGACAACAAATGGAGAGCTAACATCACTTTTTCCCGATGATTATTCAGTTGATGAGGTAAAAAAAGAGAGAAGAATTCATGGAGAGGAGATTGGAAAGATAGTTGGTGCATCCAAAACAATCTTTCTTGATCTGGGTGATGGGTATATCGAGAATACAAGGGAACAGAGAAAAGCTGTGGCAAGGATGTATGTTGAGGAAAAGCCAAATGCAGTTATCTCATTTGGAATATTCAATAACCATTCTGATCACAAGAATACCGGTATAATGGCTTACGAAGCAATTAAATTTGCAAGGGTGAATCGACTTGTGGAGATGGAGGAGAATTACAGGAAAAATATAGTACTTTACAGTTATTTCACACGAGAGAGTAATTTACCTGTAAAATACTTTGATGTGACCGATTCTATGGATACTATCAAGGAAGCATTGAATTATTACGCGAGTATTTACAAATGGAAAGATGCAAAACAGTGGATAACAGATCGAAGACGGGCTCATGGTATGGAGTCCAATTGTAAATATGCAGAGAAATTCAATGTGAGATTTGATGAGAGTAAACCTGATAAATATATTGTTTAAACTAGCTACACAATAAAAGTATGATCTCAGCAATAAAATTCACTATAAACTAAAAAAAAACTACATGAACTATAATAGTAAAAATTATAGCTAATCAGTAAACTATTAGTAATAATTTAATAATTGCAATGACCATAGTGATAATATGGATGAAAAATTAAAAAATCAGATTAAACAATTCGCTAATGAGGTATACAAGCTCAATCCATCGAGTAATTACTCAATGCTATATGATAAGCTCATGCAGAAATTTGAATTGATTTTTGAACACAAGCACAGTAACTGTGATTGGAAAGTATGCGATAAATGCAATGGTGAGTACTGTGATTTTCAATTTAAATATTTTCATGTATCAAAGGTATGTTCAATCTATAAGAAGATCTGATTCATAAGTAATATCATTCTCCATAACCTTTTTTTGTTATTTCATGCATAATTAATATGAAACTCAATATTAATTCAATATTAAAATATAGTAAATGTAAACATACAGCTTATTGGGAGTACAATTGGATAACAATATACCTGTGTATATTTTATGTGAATCCATATTTCAATGTCTGATTTATATTAATTTACCATGTCTATATAAATAATGTTGTAATATGTGTATTTTTACAACATTATCAATGTCATAAAATGCTAACTTTTAATACATTAAACATAAATATTAGTTAATGTCTGTCAAAGATCAATTATTCTTGCAGAATCTACACTGGCAGCAGGAATATACTGTACCAACTTTTCATCGTGATCTATTTCAATCATTGTTAGAAAATCTTAATCATAAACAGGTGATAACACTTGTAGGGCCACGTAGAGTGGGAAAGACAACTATGTTGCAACAGATGATCAATTATCTTATCCGAGAAAAGAAAGTAATGCCTGAGAATATTCTGTACTTCAGTCTTGATCTGTACAAAAAATCTCTGCTCAGTCTTTATAACAGCTATACTGGGGAATTATCCAGAGAATACAGAGGAATACACTATCTTATATTTGATGAGATACAATATCTTGAGGAATGGGGCTCTCATGTCAAATTATTGTATGATCATCTACCTAATTCTAAAATAATCATCAGTGGTTCCTCAGCAGCAGATCTTCGCAGAGGAAAAGAGACCCTTGCAGGAAGGGAGATTGAATTATTTTTACCACCTCTATCATTTAAAGAATATCTTACTATGAAGAGATTGAATATTAGTATTGATGCATTACTGTGGAGAGAGTATATGACTTATATGAACCACCAATTACCAGAGATGTTGAACTCAATATCTGAGAGAGAATATATTAGACAACTGGTAGATAAGGTTATCAACTCTGATTTTGTAAGAATACACAAGATACGTGATACCACCGCTGTGGATACTATTTTCAGAATGATATGTAAATCACCCGGAGATGTGATTATCAACTCAGATCTGGCAAGAGATATGCAATTGGATGCAAGAACTGTTCAGAACTATCTCAATTTTCTAGAACAGGCTTTGCTAATCAGAAAGGTATACAATTACTCAAAAAATCCAAGAAAGAGTGAGACCCGACATAAACGCTACTATCCATATTATACCAGTCTTCATTGGTATATTTATCCATACCCAATAGATTTTGGAAAGAAAGCAGAGACAGAGGTGGCATTTCAGATTTCTCCAGACTATTTCTTGAATAACAGGGGTTCTGAGATTGATTTCATTGTGGGTAATGACTTGGATGTGGCTGTTGAGGTTAAAATGAGAAATATTATCAAAATGAAGCATATAAGAACATTGGTCAACAGTAATTTTAATCATAAATACGTGGTGGTAAAAATCGATAGTAAAGTGGATGTGGATGGCATTGAAATTTTATCTCTGCACCATATAAAAAACATATTGAAAAAATCATAGTACAATTTCTAGGCAATCAATTTACATAATTGATCTAAATTTAATTTACAATAGAGAATAATTCAGACAATTGTTCGTCATTCATTTCAGTGAATTGAGTAGGAATTCCAGATATAAACTGATCTGCCAGTTCTCTTTTCTGTGAAATTATTCTATCTATT
The DNA here is from genome assembly GCA_024280435.1 of archaeon. Classification (GTDB taxonomy): domain Archaea; phylum Asgardarchaeota; class Heimdallarchaeia; order Heimdallarchaeales; family Kariarchaeaceae; genus JAJRQD01. Next base: position 6,418 of record JAJRQD010000014.1, read on the forward strand.
TTTTCCTCAATAGTACCTTTTGTAATGTATTTATAGACAAATACATTTTTCTTCTGACCAATTCTGTATGCTCTGTCTGTTGCTTGGTCTTCCACAGCAGGATTCCACCATCTATCATAGTGGAACACATGACTTGCTGCAATGAGATTTAGACCCGTACCTCCTGCTTTTATAGATACAATTATTATATGATTGGAAAGCAGATCACTATTGAACTTTTCAATCATTTTTTCCCTGTTTTTACGTGTTGTTGCACCCTGCAGAAAGAATGGCTTGTATCCAATTATTTTCTCAAGTTCATTCTGTATAATTTTACCCATTGAAACATATTGTGTGAAAATAATCGCTTTATCACCTGCATCAATAATAGATTCCACCCTCATAATCAAATTATCAAGTTTTGTAGAACTCATAGATAAATATTTTTCATCATTGATAAAAGTGCCAAGATGATTACAAATTTGCTTCAATTTACTAAGTGTTGATAGAATCAAACCCCTTCGCTTCATTCCATCTACTTCCTTCAGTGTTTCCATTGCATTCTGTGTGGTTGCTGTGTAGATCGCTAATTGCTCTTTGTTCAATGAGATATAAATTTCATTCTCCACCTTTTCTGGCAGATCTTTTATAATAGTTCTATCTTTTTTACTGCGTCTAATAATAAATGGAAATATCAATTTTCTCAGTAACTCTAGTTTTAATTCATCTTTCTCTAGCTCTATTGGCTTGATATAATTCTCTTTGAACCTAGTATAATTATCTAGATAACCTGGAAGCATAAAATTGTAAATTGACCACAGATCAGAAAGTCTGTTCTCAATTGGGGTCCCCGTCAGTGCAAATTTAAAAGATGAATCAAGTGAGCTTATTATCTTAGTCTGTTGTGTACCTGGGTTTTTAATATTCTGTGCTTCATCTACTATAATTCCACCCCATCTACGTTCAAAAAGATTCATATCCAATCTAACCAATGAATAGCTCGTTACAACAATATTCAGCTTCTTCAGTAATTTATTGAATTCCTTTTTATCCCTTATTCTATCAGATCCATGATGTAAGAATATTTTCAATTTTGGAGTAAATTTATGACATTCACTTACCCAATTACTGAGTACAGATGTTGGTGCCACAATTAGCACAGTATCTGATAGATATTTTTTATTGATAAGATATTGGATAGATGCAAGTGTCTGAATTGTTTTTCCCAATCCCATATCATCTGCCATACATCCCCCCATACCCATATGGGCGAGGTTAATCATCCATTCCACTCCTTTTCTCTGATACTCTCTTAATTTACCTCTGAAATTAGGTAATTTACCATATGTTACCTTGTGTTTGTTATATTGGGTCAATTTCTCCAAATCACTCTTAACCACAATATTTAATCCATCAATTCCAAGTGAACTATGATCTCCCATTTCCATTTTAATAATATCAAGATTATCTAGACCTTTAATCATCTTATCTAATTTCTTCTTTATAATTTTAATCATTTTAAAATCAAAATTTACCCATTTACCTGCCAATTTAACCAGTGTTTTCCTATCATCTGCCAGCTTTTCTATCTCTGATATATCAATACTCTGATCTCCTATCATCAGTGATAGATCATAATTAATAATATCATTCATACCTAGAGATGAATTCCCATTGAACTCGATCTGTAATCTAGTATCTTCTCGTGGGACAAAGTTGCGTAGAACTGATTTTGGAAGCAAAACATCAACATCATGTTTCTTCAGTTTTACTAATAAATTACCAAGTAATAGTTCTAATTCATCTGATGACAATATATAATACAATAATCCAGATTCATCCAGTATCTTGGCTATTAAAGGATCAATATTAGCAATTAAATTAACTTCTGATAGCAATATCTTCATAGGTTCATCAATTGTAATATTATTTATTCTTACTGATCTAGTTGGATCATTGATAATATCTGCACTTGGAATAATTATATGAGGATAGGATCGATTTCTCATAATAAATGTAACCGTCCAATAGTGATCTGTATCTTCCGAAGGAGGTAATAGCTGAAAAGTTAGTTTCCATCCATCATTCTCTGTTTTTTGAAGCCAATCACGATATTGATTTATCATCCAGTAATTGTCCTCATTGATGATAGGATTGAAGCTGAACAGCCCATTGATTATTTTTTTAGTTTCTACACTGCTTGAATACTTATATATTTTTTTGAATTAGACATACTTCTTGATCTAATTATTGAATTAGTCATTATATGAATGAAATTATCAAATAAATTTTTGTCAAATATACTTGTAAGTGATTGACATCTCTCAAAATCATATTTCTTTTCATAAACAGTTAATATTGTATTTGTGACAGAACCAAGCTTTACCACCTTAGGTAAAATTCTTGATGATAATGTCATTTTTTCTCTATTAATCATCTTCACAGATAATTTTTTCATAATTGCAGAGTAAGGATAATTATCCTTCAATATTTTATAATTTACAATATAATTCTCAGAAGGATAGATACGCCACCAACCCACGTATCTATTATTTCTATTCATATCTTTATCACTGAAAATACTGACAAATTTATGCTGATTAATTATTGATGGAATTATATTTTTTTTATCAACCTGCTTTTCAAGCATATTTTTTATAGATATCCAGTACTTCAGATCATCTGCAATGTAAAAGTCAGAGAATGACTTTCCATCAACTATTTTCATGAATTTTAATGTCTCTTCAATATCTAACTGTATTCCATCCACTGCCCATGAACCAATAAATATGTCATTCTGGATATTCATATATGCATTGACATGTTGTGTAATTCTGCGCAATTTTTCATTTTCAGAAGTCCACAATTGTTTTGAAGAAGAAGAGACCAAGGGTATATTATCAGAGGTGGTGGGTAGATACATATTCACTATTTCTTTCTTATCTCTTACAGACATCAAAAACTTAACAATATCTACATCATTTGAATATATCTCCAGAAAATCACTGGATGATAGTACAAAAGGATGTTTTTCCAGCTTTTTTGGATTAACAATTTTACTATCTGTACTTATTTTTCTTTTTTTCTCTACTGATAGTGCACCTGCTGGTTCTTCTATCCATATAAATAGTCCGGGTGAATTGTTTTCATCAAGTGATACCCAAAAACCATGAATAATATAACATTCAATTGTATTTGATGTATTATTTTCTCTTAGATATACTCTGGCTTTATCAATTAATACGTGCATAGTTGCTTTTGATATTCCAGGTATATCTTGAGCTTGAGCCCTTGCAAGATCATAAATTGATAAAATACCTTTATTCTTAAGATTTTCTGCTTTTTTCTCTCCCACTCCTGATAACTCTATTAAATTACCTTTTTTCACAATATCTCCTTTGAACATTCTTAACTCATTGTTTACCATATCATACTCATTGAGCATTCTTATTGCTTCTTGTTTATATTTTTCAAGTATACGGGCTGAAAAATCAGGTTCCATTGATATATACTTTTTTGAAGATAGTATTGCAAGATCTTCCAAAGTGTATACATCATATTTTCTTAATAAATTTATATTTTTTTTACCAATTGCTTTAATTCTTGAAAGTCCTATATTGATATTATTGTGTGATAGTAAAAAATCAAGATGTTTACCCAATTCATGCAATTTACCTATTGAAGTTTTATTTATCTCAATATATTGATCTATAATTAATTTAATTGATGTATTCAATTGTTCCATCTTCTTTTTTCTCTCTCCAAACCATTCAACTGGTAACATTTTACTGAGAACATTGAGGTACAAATTTTGATTGTCTTTTACCTGCAATGGAGTGGATAGATAATGATGATATTGATTTATAATTTCATCATAATTCAATTCACTCCCACTTTGAAGTTCTGTATTGACAAAATCACTTATTTTAGAAATATATTTTTTATTTGGTTTATGCAGGACTTTCAATTCAGATAAAATATCCTGCATATCTATACCTTTCATCACAAATAATAATACTGGATTATCATCTATCATTTCAGTTATCACATATAAAATTGATCCTACATGTTTACATGGATTTCCATAATCTGGACAGGAACAATTGTAACGCAAGTTTCTCAGAGATTTTGGTATTATCCCATAATCTAGAAAAATATCCTCTAATTCATCAGATATTTCACCTGCAATCAATTTATTTACCTGTTCTGGTATTTTTTTAATACTATTAATGAACAGCTTAGTATTCTTTTTGTTTAGTTGTGTGAATTTAATTGTGATTGAATATTTTCCTACTCTTGAACCCTGAACCTTTGCCTCTATCATTCCAAATTTGATATTTATATCTGTAACCTGGCCTTTTCTTATATATGATCTTGCCCTGCTCATTCTAGCTTTATCTGATGATCTCTCAATATTATTGATCCAAAGCTGTGAATACCAATGCTTTCCAAACTTACCCCTTTTTGTTTTAGCCCTGTATCCATCTTCAACATGTATTGGCTCAGATTTATAATACCAATATGACACATTTAAGTCATAATTGATGAATTAATATAATTTGTCAATATTTCAGGCAACTTTTCTTTATTTTTTGTAGAATTGGCAATATCTGTAATAAAAAAGTATACTTAAGCTATTTTTTCATCTATCCAAATAGCATAACTGTATATTTTATAACAACAATTTAAAATCAAAAAAGAAAATAATTATTAATGCATTTCAAATTTTATGGCTGATTTGTGCTTGTAAGTTGTCTTCTCTCTCCAAAAGTTTGATAATAATATTATCTATGGAATGTCATCACTTTTTTTTGATATAATTACTAACTCTACACATGTATTAGATTTGATAAAAACTGGAAATCAATTTTACACCTCAAGATAATATTATAAACAGTGAACACTTCGATGAATTGTGTCAAAATTACTACTTGTTGCTATTTTAATTCTTATAGTCCCGGTAAATGCACATGAGGACCACAATGAGATATTCACACCAGATGGATATTTCTGGACCTGGGATAGTTCATTAGAAACAAATGATGCATTCACATGGTCTTTGCAGGTATGGGATTATGGTGTTATAATCAATGAGGGAAAGATAGACATTGAGGTGATAGATAATATTGCACAGAGTAATTTACTTGAATATTTCTCAATTGATGATAATATTACATTCAATGAGTATACCAACAGATTATTCGATATCGAATTCAGTGAGGATATTAGCTATTACAGTACCGTGTATTTTGCAAAACATATGATTGCACCCGTGATATTCTATCAAGAGAATGGAGATCGTAATAATCTATTAAGCACAACTCCTTCTGAAGAATTTGTGTATATCGGATTAATAAATGAGACCATAGATCTTACCTGTATTCAGGGGTGTCATACAGAGGACCTCATCCCATTCTCAACCAACTGGACGAATAGCTACATAAATGATGACATGTATATTATTGAGGGAGTATTCAATGTGAATGATTTTCCAGGTTCTGATCTGTATGGATATGATACAGGCACGTTCAAAGCTGTATATTACATGAATGGTGTACTTGATAACTGGTTATGGGAGAGCTCTGATGGTCTGGAAAAACTGATAATAACAAAAAATGATATATCTAGCAGGGATATACAGATGATATACTATTTTATAGGTATACCAATGATTGTAATTGGAATTGCTGTGATATATATTGTGAAGGTGGTCCTTCCAAAAATCAAACAACCAATTAAATAGAATATACTATTTTTTACAAAACCTCATAAATATTATGAATTAAAAATGTAACAATTTATGGTGTAATACAGTCTGTTGCACTACTACCATTGGTACATCCTGAAGCTACATTAAAAGTTAATCCTACCACAATTGGTAGTAATAGTATTGTTAATTTCATGATCATAGATCTGTTGAACAGTTTGACGAATGCTTTTGTCATGTAAAGTCTTTAAAGAATACTATAAAAACTATTGA
>JAJRQD010000264.1 GCA_024280435.1 archaeon
GAGATGATAATTGAATAATCAAGAGTGAATGCATTCTCAACTGCCTGCTTCACAAAAATTGTTGTTACCAGCACAATTGCAATTGCATCATTCAATGCAGATTCTCCACCAATAATTGCCTTTTCCCTGGGCTTTATTCGCAAACCACCCTTGAACAGAGAGAAGGTCGCCGCAGGATCTGTTGGGGCAAGTAATCCGGAAATTAACACTGCAAGGAAAAATACCATTGGAGTCAATAGGAATATCAATGCAGCAGATATTGAGGTACTGATCACAATACCAAAAGTTGCCAGTATCAGTATTGGTTTCAGATGCTCTTTGAATGTTTTAAGATCCAACTCAAGTCCCTCTTTGAATAAAACCATAGATAAAGTCAATTCAACGAGTAAAGCAACAAACTCCATATCACCTGAATCTATGAATTTTGCCCCAAATTCTATCAAACTCAATTCATTGAGTAAAAAACCACCAAGTATCAATAAAATCAATCTAGGGAATTTCTGATTCCTATCTGTCCATTTATCCACTATTATTGCCAAGACCAATGCCAATGCTATTCCAAATAGCCGGCTTATACCATCATATACCAAAAATAATCACCCTTATTAATAAATTATATTTACAATATTTATTAATAAATACCAACATTGCCCTATTCAAAATAGATCAAAATTTATGTGCTCAAGGAATAATTTAGCTCTTTATTTAATTTTCGTAAGATAGAATTCTAGCAGCTTCTATGAGTGATACATAGTCCTCACCCATATCAATGTTATTCAATCTTGTCTCAAGACTATTTATTGATGTAACTATTTTCTGCTTGATTTTGGGATTATTCTCATCTTCCAATGCCTTGAACAGATACTCAAATGAATTCTGATTTCCATATTTACATATTATATCAGCAGCTGCGATCCTAGTCCATGGATTATTGTCTTTTAATGCATCATATGTTGCCCTGTATACCATCTTTCGTTTTCTAGAAGAGGAATACATATCAACTATTTTTCGCATAGATTTATATTTCAATTCTCTCTGCTCATCATCACTATCTTCTGGTAAAATAAGGTTCTGAGCTTCACCTAACATCTCATTCTGAATATCATCCAGATTAAAAATTCCTGACACAATATTACTGAATGGGTGCAATGATATAAAGAAAAATAATACTCAGATAATATGTGAAAGAATATTTAATAATCAAAAATACCTATCAGTCTATTAATTCATCTTTTATAAGTACTGCATAGATGATACTTGATATCAATGTCACCCAACCTGCCACTACCATTGCAAATGTGTAATTACCTGCTATTGAATAGAATATCACTGCCAGTATAGGTCCTACTATCTGAGCTATGGATAATGATGCATTGAAGAGACCTGTTGCTGTTGATACCACATCATCCTCTCTACTGTTTTCCTCAACTGATCTCAGTCCTCCAACAAAGAAAAATGCCCAGGAGATACCTAGAATGACCTGCAAAGAGGCTATATGCAGGAAATTACTTGCATATGTGAATGAGAAGAATGCAATTGCAGAGATTATTCCTCCAAACAAGAGCATCTTCCTAGGAGCATATCTATCGGTGAATTTTTTCATCAGTATAAACTGTGTACCCATATTAATCACCTGTACCACTCCGATTGATGCAAGATCAAGTCCAAGATCATTCTTCAGATATAGTGCCCAGTATACCCATATTGAGTTGGCAGTACCATGTCTGAATATAATCAATGCATATTCCTTATAATTTTTCTTTATAGATACAGAATAGGCATTGCTAGGAATTAACCTTCTCTCAATTCCATTTATCCTGTCACTATCAACTCCTGTATTGAGAAAGTAGGCAATTAGAAATGATGATAGGAATATTAAACTGCTGAATACGAATATTATATCAAGTGATGTGAAACTTGCGATTATTCCCCCGAGCAATGCACCTGTGGCCCATCCAAGAGATGCGAAACTTGATAGATTACCAAGTTTAACCTTTCTATCCGATGCAATACCGGTTAGTGCAGCAGGATATATTCCCAATGATATGCCATGAAATATTCTCACAGCAATGAATTGATCAAAAGATACTGGGAATATATAGATAAACATGGCCAGAGTTGATGTAAGCAATCCTAGCAATAGAAATGGCCTTCTCCCCCTTGTATCTGATAATCTACCAAAAATAGTATTTGAGAGAATTAAAAATGCAGAGAATGGTATAGCAATAATGCCTATCTCAAAATTGCTCAATCCTTTGCTCTCGAATAATAGTGGTAGAAAAGACATTCCAATTGCGACAGATGCATTGGATAATAATTGCACTACTCTTAAATCATTATCTGTATTCATGAATTACATTATTTAAATAGTATTCTAAAGCGTTTGAATCCCGGCCAAATTTGTTTGTCATTGATTTATTATTTCGATGTTATTATGTTATTAGTTTCTTGGTATTTTTGTTCCACATTTGATACAGAAATCTGCTGTGTCCAGATTACTTGCACCACAGGTTATACAGAACTTTCCAGTGGGTGTTGTCTCTGTACTCACAGGAGGTGTGTATTGTTGTGTATTATATGTTCGTGGTGTGTCATTATATGGCTTTGTAGTGGGATTTGCGATCACAAATGCCAGATAGAATAGTATACCCATTCCAGGCATCATTACTACGATTATTCCCCACAAGAAGCCGTTATGTCCTCTATTATTGGCATCATTTGCGATTACCACTGCGATTATTATCAGGATTAATACTATCCAGAACCAGGTTGAAAATATTGAATTTGTTTGCATCATAATAGTTCACCGATCGATTTGATCTGTACAATATATTGTTGTTGATATATATCATATTTCTATTAAAATCAGATTTGAACTTACTTGAACTTTGATTTTTTATTGTCATTCATCTGTTTTTTAATCAATAGAGAATAATCAATACGTATATTTTAGATAGATGTGTTTGAATTGAAAATCATGACTTTATTCTATAATGCAAAAATATACACTCCCAATGGTATAGTATCATGGATGTTGGTTAAAGACGGCACCATCTCAGAGCTTGGAATATCTAATCCACCTGTTGATATTAATAGTATAGATATGAAGGAAAAAATCATACTACCTGGATTAATTGATGCACATTTGCATGTATTTGGACTGGGTAGACACCTTGAGGTACTTCGATTGAAGGGTTCGGGTTCAATTTCAGAGATGCAGAACAAATTATCTGAGTACTCAACTGACAATGAATGGATCGAGGGAAGAGGCTGGGATCAGGGAATATTCGAGGATAAACGTTATCCCCACAAAGATGATCTTGATCGAATTGTATCGGATAAACCAGTGATACTGTTCAGAGCCTGTCATCACATTGCAATTGTGAATTCAATAGCATTGGAAATTGCAGGGATAGATGCTAATACCACTGATCCGGAGGGTGGTGAGATTGAGCGAGATGCCAAGGGTGAACCAACAGGTATACTGAAAGAGAATGCACTCAGATTAATTACTCCATTTATCAGACAATCAAGAGAGATCAGGAAGAGAATGATACTTGCGGGGATAAAAGAATGTCTAGGCATGGGATTGACCAGTGTACAGCCAAATGATGGTGGTACATGGGATATATACAAAGAGTTGCAGGAAGAGGGGAAATTACCTGTAAGGGTGTCACTCACACTAAACCATGATGAATTATCAAGGGAAAATACTCCCACACCCGGAAGCAGAATCAATAGACTATATTTTGATCGGGTTAAACTGTTTGCAGATGGATCACTTGGTGCACAGACTGCTGCGATGAGAGAAGCATATACTGATACTGGAAAATTGGGAATACCTATTTACTCACAGGAAGAGATGAATGATCTTGTTGCAGTGGCAAAAAAAGCAGGTGCAAGAGTTGAGATACATGCAATTGGTGACAGAGCAGCTGAGATCATGATAAATGCAGTTGAGTTCAATAATATCACTGATCGTCCTATACTCACACATGCACAGATACTTGGTAAGGACCTTGTTGAGCGAATATCACGTTTGGGAATAATTGCAAATATACAACCACCATTTATCATAACTGATGGAGTTTGGGTTGATGATAGAATTGGTTTATCTGATAGAAGAGAGTATTCATATGCCTGGAAAACAATGCTGGATGCAGGTATCCATGTGGCAGGTGGCTCTGATGCACCGATTGAGAGCAGTAACCCTCTACTTGGAATGTATTCCGCAATATTCAGAGAGGATATCAATGGGAAGGTATGGCGAGAGGAGGAGAGGCTCAGTTTTGATGAGGCATTACAAATATATACCGAGGGTGGTGCATATGCAATGAAAGAGGAACACAGACTTGGCAAACTTGAAAAGGTTATCTGGCAGATTTTATTGTACTGACAGATGATGTCATCTCAGATCCATCTATGTTAAAATATGCAAAAGTAGACGAGGTATATATCTCAGGTGTATGTGAATTCACTTCTTGATTTGTAAATTGCACTTATCTGTATATCTATCCTGAAACCCATTGATTCGTAAAGATATACTGCGGGATTATCTTTGGTTACCCATAATTTCATGCATTTATAACCCATCTCAATACATTTATCTATATTATAACTAAGTAATTTTCTACCCAATCCTTTCCCTTGCTGATTTTTCTTAACTCCTATGATCACAAGAAATGGACAACCCTCTGATATTGTGATCATAGAAACTCCAACCACCTTTCCCCAGCGATTGAATGCAACAACTGATAGTTCACATCTCAAAGGACCAAATTTATCATTAATAATATCCACTAGTGAATCACCTATACTATCCTTTGTGAGCATTCCTATTCTCTCATCTATTCCTCCTGAATATGCATCAATAAAGAAACTTGATAGTTTGAGTATATCATAATCACAGGTATTTTTGTGTTTATAATCTAATTGCAGTGTATTTTTCATCTCTGATAGATCAAGAACCATCCTGTACCTAGAATAGTGTTCCTCCCATCCAAGGTCTGCTGTGATACTGAGATAGTCTGATATTATATTGCCTTGGACCTTACCTGTGAACGCCTGTCTCATCTGTAACTCGATAAGTTCAATGATAGACCTGATTTCGGCATCTGATAGAGAAATCAATCCAAGATCATAGAAATAGAATAAACTTGTTTTTACAACTCCAACAGTATCATCTCCTCTTTTAATCCAGTAAAAATTAATATGGGAAAGATACTGATACTTGTATCTCTCCTCCTCTTCAGTCCGATAATCCAGATATGATACCAGTTCAAGTGTCATTCTTACAAATTCATCTAATTCATTCTGCCGATCTATCAAATACAGTGTAAAACTTGAACTATCACTCAATCTATATTCAAATTAATTTGATAGTATTTTACATTTGTAATTGGACCACAAGTTTAAAGGTGAAATTAAAATAATTTAACTTACTC
>JAJRQD010000265.1 GCA_024280435.1 archaeon
AATGGTTTTATCAATTCTTTTCCTATTTAGGCTGATCCTCTCTCTTAAGATAAGATCACTGGTCTGATTGGAATCCAATCCAATTATTTTTCCAATTGCTTGCAAACTCCTGTACGTCCGAAGATCACTGCTAGTTCTAGGTTTGTTGGTGATAATAAACTTAACATTTGTTTTTTTCATCACATCAACTATTCTGATAAGTTGTCTGATAGATGAAGCTCTCAGCTTATCAAAAAATACTGAAATATCAAGTATCACAAACTTATCATTCTCCTCGAGCCTTCTTGCATACTTAAGATTGAATATTTTCAATAAAGATCTGGATGATATTCTCACTGCATCTATTCTTCTATCCCTTGCCACAAATGCAGCAATCTTTGCTGAAATTGCCTCAACTGATATAATATGATATCTGTATCGTTCTTTATTTATTATCTGTTTCAATTTGCCCACACTCAATTTATCTCTTATCTCAGATAATTTTAGATGTGAGAAATAAATATCATTCTCTAGTTCTTTAATTTCATTTTCAGAGCCAATTAGATCGTATTCAAGGAATTTAATCAATTCATTATTTATCTCTGAATATTCAAGTAATGTATTTCTATGCAATCAGCCCAGCATCCCTGTATATTTTGGATATCTGATCAAATTCATTCTCACCTTTACTGTAAGTGGTATAAGAGATCTCACATTTGATCACGTCACTACCCGTTGTCAATTCAATGATCTCATCAAGAGTTTTAAACTTATCAATTCTCAGGTGTAGTGATTTTTCAAGCATATCTAGATTATCTTCAAAATCAAAATATTCTTTGTTAATTATATTCTCTGATAAATATGATAATGCTAATTTTAACTCCTGTTTTTTATGTATATCCACAGACAATATAATTAATTTATCGCGGAACTGTGATTGCAGATTCTGTCTTTTAATCTTTATATCTCTTAATTCCTCTGGAAGGCAATACAGCATACTTTTCTTTACTATCTCAACATCTTCTGTGACATATGACATTACTGATAATTTTATTTTTGAAATGAAAGGCATATTGCAACTTCCTTATGGAATTATATTTTTTATTTATTTCTGTTTCCGTGAGCTCTGTTGGAAGGTCTTGCCTTCTCAGCACCCTTACCCTTCTTGTAGAGACCTCTTGATCTTCTACCTGCTGAGGTAAGACCTCTGTAGGTTCTTCCTTTCTTGGTTTTCTTGACAATCCAATTTACTCTTTTATCATTTCTGATAGAGTTATGTGAAACATCAACAAGAATAATCTCAAACCATTTACTACGTCCATCCTGGCCTACCCAATAGGATCCAAGAACTTCAAGATTGGTGTATCTTCTAGCAGTTCTTGTCTCTGCCATCCATCTAAGGTTTCTACCAGAAGTTCTATCAACTGCTAAATTCTTACCAGTTCTACCTCTGTTTGGTCTGGACATTCTTCTTGCACCACGTCTTACTTTGGTACGTACTACAACATATCCCTGTTTTGCACGATAACCAACTGCACGTGCTCTATCAATACGTGTGGGCCTATCAATTCTTAATGAAGTAGGTTCACGACGCCATTGCATTAGTCTAGGTTTTTGAATTTCTTTAAACTCTTCAGATCTTGGATTTCTCCAAAACAGTCTAACATTTTTGTATAGATTCAATTTAATCACCTTTGGCCTCTCTTCTCGGTCATCAGCCAACAAACCAAATAATGAGTTACTTATATTAAAGATAGTGTTGTATTACAAAACAGGTGAGTATGAGTTTTTTGATTTTTTAGACATTGGTTTCTATTTTAAAATATAGTCAATTGAGAATTTTGTTATGAGATTTGATAAATTGCTATCACAATATTAAACATAAGATCTATAATTGTGAAATTGTGAGTGTATACAGTTTTTTTTATCACAATATTGTTTCTCATTCACCAGAAACACTAGTTGAGCGATTTGGTGGGCCATTCACCAGGATGAGCTCGTGGTTCGCTGGTAAGCCTATTGAGATACCTGTGGTTATTGATGGGCTTAAATTCTTCAATCCAATCGGGATGAGCTCTGGTTGGACAGATTCCCCATCAAAAATTGATGATATACATAGATTGGGAGCTGGGATTGTTACCAGTAAAACAATAACTGTGGAAGCAAGAGATGGAAACCCAAGACCGAGATTGGTTCGTGGTAAAAATCAGCTAATAAACTCTATGGGCCTACCAAACAAAGGATTGAAATGGTGGGTATCTAATTTATCCCGGTCACATGATAATCCTTCAATTATCTCTATCAGAGGTGAGACAATTAATGAATGGACTGAACTGATCAATGAATTGGAGAGTTTCACAGATATTTTTGAGTTGAATTTCTCCTGTCCAAATCTACATGAAGGTGTGATGGACCTTTCTGAAAGCAAAAAAATCGTTAATGATATTGCAAGTATCACTGATAAACGTATATGGTTAAAATTATCTCCTGAATACTCTGTGACTGATAATATCAATTTCATCAACTCTGTCCGGGAGAATATTACTGGTATCACTGCTATAAATACCGTACCTGTTAGAAATGAAGAACTTGGTCATCCAAACAAACAGGGTGGACTATCAGGAGATCCCATTCACAGAGATCTTGTGAGCTTACTCAAGGAAGTGAGATCTGAATATGGTACATTCACAGATCTTCCGGTATTTGCAGTTGGTGGTATTAACTCATCCGAGCGTGCATGGAATATATTCACAGAATACAAATCAATTCCACTTGTATTGACTGCATTTCTCATGCAGGGACCTTATTTTTTCAGAAGGACTGCAAGGTATTTTCAGAGTAAGATGAATGAATTAAATTTAACATCATTACAATCATTTATAGAATAATCACTATAAATATATTCTATGGAAAATAGAATTCCTGAGAAATTGAGTATATTCACACCATTGATAATTTTGATACCGCAGATCTCATTGACATTCACATCTATTGGATTATTTGTGATTGTACTATTAATCTCTCCAGATAAAATATACTCCACTTTACCAATATTACTTATCCTCTTATCCTATTGGATCTGGAAATTTATTGAATGGAGGAATGGGAATTGAGTATGGTGGGCTGGATATTCACCATTGGTGGTTTACTAGGTTATTTCACAATGCTAGTACATTCACTCTGGTTGAATGATAATAGGAAAACAATATTTATCTTTGCAGGGGGATTTATTGCAGCTTATATGTTGGAATATGTGCTGATCTATGGTCTGGATCAGTATTATTATCAGAATCTACCACTAACTATCATTGATATTCCAGTTGTTATCCCTGCTGGATGGATAGTTTCATTCTATGGACTGCATAATATCAGTAAAGATATAACCACTGATAATCGTAAAGCAGTACTGATCACTGCATTGATTGCCATGTTCTTTGGATTCGGAATAGAAACTCTGGCAAACATTGTAGACTTCTGGATATTTAATTTTGAACAAACATCTGTATTTGGTATTGCAATTAATGTGATCCTTGCATGGGGATTATCAACTGCTTTATTCAGTACTGGATTACATTTGTATGAGAAACACTACAAAAATAGATATTCATATTTGATCATAATCGCAGTAACAATTGCTAATATAATGATTGGAGTAATTCTCTCAGTATTTTGATTTTTTTATAATAATGACTATAATATAAATTGGAACTATCATTTCAATTTTTAATGTATCTAAGTTGCTTGTGATATCTTCCAGGGGATCTTCTGGTCTGATTACACTCTCTTTTGTTGTGGTAGTTGTGGTAGTTGTGGTCTCAGGTGTTACTTTTGTTGCTTGTGGAGGTTTTTTACAATCAACTCCATCAAATTCTGGATTGCTTATTGCTGTTGAATCAAATACTAAATTATCAAAACATGACGTGATAGTATATCTAGATTGAGCTGAATCATGATACCACTCAAGGAAAACTATTTTTGTAGGTGAAAATGATGCTATTGGGGGATTGTCATATCCCAGAACCATTTCAATCTCATCATACAAATTTAAGTTAAATACCTGCCATGTATCTGAGACATAATCTGTTGGTATATTGAATATGTTTGTTGTATCTGAAGTCGTATATGCACCTGCATATTCCCTGAAATAATCAAGTTGTAGAATTATATCATTTTTATCTATCAATGATACCCGAAAAACTGTATTTGTAGATGGAGAATTATATGCAAATGAGAGATGAAATGCCTCACTGAATGGATAATCAAGATTTAAATAAATACTATCTGCTTGTGATGAACTAGGTTTTGATGAGAAATAAAAACCAAATTCGCCTGAATATGCTGCATGCTTGCTTATATTTGCAATAGTGGTACCTGATCGATTGTCAATAATATAACCGAGATCCGATAGTGTAGTTACATTTTCATAATCATGTTCTGCATAAACAGAAGAAACTGATTGCATATTGAATATAATAATGCAAAAAAGTAATATTGATATTCTTCCGAATCTCATATACTGCATTGAATGAATATAAGTATTTTAATTTTAATATATTCCATAAACTAATATAAATTCTTCTAAAAAATGTACGCGATTGTAATTACATTTGTCATACTAATTCAACTTGATAAATTGAATTGCTTAATTTTTGGAAAATAGGTACTATTTTCTTCAATTAATCACTAGTAACCATATAATAATGTATAAAATTTTAATATTTTATTATTATATCACTAACGTATGGAAGATATAACATTCACATTTTTTTCAGAGAATGATATATCAGAACTGGTAAAATTGAATAAAAAACTAGTTCCTGCATGGTATCACTATGATGGTCTGAAAAGAGGAAAATTGACCACATATGATAAACTATCTCATCGCGAACAATTCATACATGGAGGGCCATGGTTATCTGAAGCTACATTGAAGATACATATGAATGGATTACTGAAATTTGGCAAGGTAATACTGATGTACTATCAGGATGAATTGGTTGGTGAGATAGAATATCACAAAATGGACTCTGAATGTGATGAAAATAATACCTATTATCATATTGATTGGATGATGATCTGTCCAAAGCATCAGGGAAAGAGATATGGTACTATATTAATTGAACACTTGATCAGTTTGCTCGAGAATAAGTATTCAAATAACATTGTGCTTATTACAGAACCAGAATGTGGAATTGAAAGGTTCTACTACAGTTTTGGTTTCGAGAGAAAACCTGCAAATATTAAAATATACAAGGCATCTGGTAAAAATGGAAATAAAGAATGGAATGAGGGGATACCAGAACTCTATGATCATTTCTATGGAAATTATGATATGTCTGATGAATATTCAAAATTCCTGATAAATGAGGAAGTTACATACTGTGATATATTTGGCTCAGGGATAAGTGTACAATGGAAAAAATATACTGAGGATATAACAGTGATAAAATTAAGTTCCTGCATTATTCATAACCATTTCAAATTACTGGTGAATAGTGATGATATTATTGATGAGGATAGGCTTTTGGCTATTTTTGAAGATGTACTTGATTATGCAGGGAATGAGGAGCAATTTTATCTGAATATTCCACAGTATATTCAATCGAAATCTTGGAAACTGACATCTGAGGTGCCCAAGTTGATCTACAAGGTAAAATAATAATGCTGGAATTATCGCTATTTGCAATTCATTTTGTCAACAACTTTATTCCTAACAGAATTCTTGTGGGTAAATTACTAATCATTGTTTCTTTTTACAAAGCTAATTCTTAATAATGATAATAGGTTACTGTTATTATGCTAGAGATTACAGATAATAATATCGATGAAGTTGTTGGATCCTCTGAACTATTACTGGTGGATGTATGGTCTGAATGGTGCAATCCTTGCAAAAGATCGACACCTGTTTTTGAGGAAATTGCCTCAAGATATGCTAATGATAGAATTATATTTGCTAAATTGGATGCACAGAATAATATGGGTGCAGGTAAGAAATTACAGGTAATGAGCTTACCAACTTTTATTGTATTCCATAAAGGAAATATAGTCAAGAAATGGACAGGTGCCAATATTGATCGGTTGAGGAGTGAAATTGATGCTGCTGTCAAACTAATTAATTAAGTATTTGATTGTATATCTCGATTCTCTACTTAATTACCAATGATTTAAACCAATTATCAGTGACTGTAATTAGCAGAAAGCAAAATATGATACAAAATCATCCATATGATCTGAATTCCCAATATTTTGATAGTTGATCCTCCAATATATTGTATGTACATAAGTATTGGTCAAGTGTAATAATTAGCAGGTGTCAGTGTCTCAACGCTGAGAAGATGGGATGTTGAAAATTATTTAACCAGTGATTACAGAACTTATGGAAATCATAGAAGATATAATTACAAAAAGGTTTTACAATTCTTAGGAATTGTAAAAAAAAGAAACTAAAATTAATGTGGTAATTTATGCTCGTGTTAGTTCTAGCAAACAGAGAGGGGACCTTAATAGACAAATTATATTATAGTCACAAAAATGCGGCAATTAACCTAGCTTCGTTCACTATCCGGAGCTGACATGAAATCATGTCATAATAGATTTACTAAAAATTAATATTTTTAGTATTAGACAAGTCATGGATGGATTGCTATCCATTTTGTCTAAGTGTATCTTATTCTTTCCTCTACTTTTTCCATTCTTTTAATTATCGACTTGTGCTCTTTATTTATCGAGTATCCCTTTATAAATGCATTAAATGCGATATCTAACAATGCATTGTGTGAACTCGTCAGTGTATGTTTAAGTACCAGTATATCAACAGCTTTGTCCTCTATCTGTGTGGAAATATAACCCAATCCAAAATCAATGAACCAGATATTGTCTTCTTCATCTAACAATATATTTGAAGTGGTGAGGTCTCCATGTATTATATTATTCTCATGTAATAATGCCATGTACTCTCCTACTTTGTTGAAATTTACCTCCACATTATTCATTCTATCCTTCAATGGAACTCCTAAAATTCTTTCTTGAATTATCTTCCATGCTATTTTATCAATATCAAGTACAAATGGAACTCTTACACCAATTTTTCTGGCTAGATGTAATAGTCTGACCTCTTGAATAGATCTGTTTTTTCTCAAGAGATTATCAATTGCCTCTGCACGATATTTTTTGGCAAATCTATGCTTAACAACCACATCATACCCAAGGAAAGTAGCATAATATGTTCTTGCTTCTGCTCCAAGTGCAATCGTATCACCATATTCTATGTCAAGACAAGGTAGTTTATTCATTCAAATCACATATAGTGCGGTGTAGGGAGTAAGCCAGATTCTGTTAGGATCGCACGATTTCTCTGCTGTATCCCGACTGTATTGATCTATGCACGTACCCAAATTCAAATCAAACGGAGATTATATGAATTTTGTTTCGCTTGTACCTGGGTGATGGCTCGTTCCAGACCTCTAAGAGGTATACGTTGCTATTACCAGAGCTTGGCTCTCACCAATCTGATTTCTCAGAACCCATCCGTTTACGGTATCCAGACATTCCTGACTAAATTAATAGCCTCCACAGTCCTCCTACTCCGCAATATAATATACAATGTCATTATTTATTAATATAAAGTTAATTTACATTTACAAAAGATTATTTTACAAATCAATAAATATTATCCTTTTTTTTATGATACGATATTGTAGAATAAGATAAAGTTTTAATCCAAACATTCTATCATTAGTATGATTGTTTTGTTCGTGTATCTGCATGGATGAGATCATCATATGCACAGATAGTGAAGAGGAATCACCTGGGCCTTCGGATATGCTTTATTGCACTAGTAGATAGCCCAAATCCTGGGTTCGAGTCCCAGTCTGTGTATTGAAATAGGAGATATTCAATAGTTTATCTGTCTATTTTACTTGGTAAATAGAATGAGTATTTTTTTCTGAATATTTTTGTTTTGATGAATTTATCCATTCTTCTGAGGTTTTGAAATAGTATCCAGATAAATCTATCTGATCTGTAGTATTTCTTGACTTCCTTGACAGAAAT
>JAJRQD010000266.1 GCA_024280435.1 archaeon
AAAATATAACTTAGAGATATTATTTTGGCTTGTGGAATAACCATACAGTGTCGAGTACAGAAGATACCTGAGTTTTAAAATTATTTTTCCCAATCTTCTTCAAATAGTTTTTAGATGGAAGAGAATAGACATTACTGTTGAGTAGATAAAAAAGCGTCATTGGATTCACTCTATCTGTTGATAGATTTGTGAACTGAGTGGTGACAAAATAGCCAGATTTTTTCAATGATTGTTTTACATCAATCACAAAATCCTCAATAATACTAGCATCCATATATTGCAATACGAACGTGGCTATACAAAGATCCAATGATTTCACAAGTATCCCAAGGTTTTGGCCAAATTCTATCTGAGTGAATGATAGTTTAATATCTAGACCTTTATCCAATATTTTATCTTGATTCTTAATAATATGGAAATTAACATTATGATGTGTCCTTATCAGTTGATTTGATCTTTCCTCATAACAAAATAATTTAATCCTTAGATTTGTGTACCGATCTAATATTTCATTTATTATATTGATAGCAGTATAACCACCATCCATTGCAATCACTGCAATTTTTATCTCAGACACATCAGTAAAATTAGATTTTTCAAATATTATTTTTAATGATTGATCTATGAATATTTTATAAAAATCAGTTGCATGTACACTCTCAAGCATTATTGATGCGATATTATCATTTTTAGATATTTTTTTATCTCCCCCCATTACAATATTAAAAAAATTTAGGGTATGGTTGATATACTGTGTCAAAATATAATTTGAACTTATTATATCATCTAATTCGTTATTGTTGTAAATTCGAGGATCTTTGTTATATTTATATTGGTCTTCCCCAGATATATTTCTCTTGAGTAGTAATTGATGGTATGCAAATATATCAAAAATTACAGAGATTACACCTCTCTCTATTTTTATTCCGGTTATATTAATAAATTCATCAATTGTCAACCAACCACTTCTTGAGTGAATAAAAGCATCTTTTCCCCGTTTATTATTATCAAACTCATTTAACATTTTATTGAATATTTGACTTATAATATAGTTCAATAACACAATAAAATCACTAGATCTGTTATTATTAAGAATTATAAGATCCTCTGAGTTGAATTTATAATTTTTGAAGTAAGGTTGATTATCAAATGAATATACTTGCTTCATTTTTCAAATTCTGTATTATGAAGACTATTTTTATAGGTCATTGTATTATTTCGTAGTAAAACTAAACAAAATATAAATAGCTTACTTTTATATTGTATTTCATGGAGAAAATTAAGTTATTAGTATTTTCAATATTAGTTTTACTAAATTTATCTAATGTTTCTGGAGAACCTCATGTTGTCAGTGTATTATCAGATGATGTGGAATTTATTCTAGAGATACTTATTGCAGTGCTTTCAGTAATTGCTGCATTAATTGCAATACAGGCAAGAAAACTTGTCAAGGGAGGTCAATTAGAAAAGTCAATAAATGCACTTGCGATTTCAGCACTTGTATTTGCCATTCTTGAGGTGTATCAGATAATAAAATCACTCTATCTCAAAATAACTGGATTAAGTGATATAATCGAACTAGTATTCGTGATTTTTCTGATAATTGGTTTCATCCGTGCTAAAAATGCGCTCAAGTAGGTGATGCCATGCAGCTAAAGTATTCTATTGTATTTGATGACAATAGAAATGTAATCAATTCATTTAATTTCCAGGAAACAAGAGCAATTGATACAAGTAAGTTATCCAAGCTCTCAGAGAATATTCTACCACTAATAGATTCTTCAATCGGATCAATTACAATTGATAAGGGTGAGGAGGTACTTTATTTCAAGGGTGAAGTTGCGACCATCGTTTTGATTGGAAGTGATCTCAATCAAGAATTAGTGAATAAGCTATCAAATACGATGAAAAAAATTGAAACAAATTTCAATGAAAAAACTGTTTCAAAATCAATATTCACTAATTTTCATACAGAAGTTATAAAACCTCATTTCATACCTTTTTTGAGAAATAAAGAAAATGTAGGAGTATCTTTTGAACCGGAAATATGGAATATAATCACTAAAATAGACAATAATCGCACACTAGGTGAGATCGCAGAGATCACTAAAAACACATGGATGGATATGCAATACATTTCTTCTCAACTATACAATGCAGATAATATTTCTTTCAGAGTAGAGGTAGTTTTCTCATCGATATATAAATTAACGACCAAAGGTGTGAATGTATTGAAGAATAATAAAGAACTGTCATATGATCTGAGAAATGAATGGAAAAAAATTGGAAGACCTATTCTTCAGATGATTGATGGTGAGACTACTATTTATGAGATATATCAGAAGCTAATAAAATCTAAGATCAGTGAGGAGCAATTGCGTTCAAATATTAAGTTAATGCTATATGAAGAATATCTGAAGCCAGTCCCAATTCGATACCATCTAGCAATTTTTCTACAAAAAATATATTTGATCTCTTATAAGCGTATCAAAGAAAAGATTGGTGCAAAAACAAACAGAATTATTGATGAGGTCCTTGAGGATTTTGATGATATCAAAATATTATTACCAAATTTTCATAGTCAATCCTATAAACTTGAACTACTATACCACCTCATTAGTGAGTTAGAATTTGATGAGATATTTGATTTTAATATGAAGTACATTAGACCTCTTGACATCATATATCATCAAGTATCAGCCATCACTGGTAAGAACCTAGTTGAGACTATAAAATCAGACTTGAAAAATATAATGAGAGATTATAATGAGATATTGATCTCCAAGTATAGATTAGATCAGATACTGTTATAATCAGAAGACAAATTATAGTATTAAATAAACCATAGCTCTTGAAGACATATACGCGAGAGATAGATAATTTACATAGCAAAATAAAGCATATTCGTAAATCATATCATCTACAACAGGTTAATTTTCTGGGACAACAGATAGTATCTTCGAGTGCTATGAGAACTTAGATGTTAACACAATGAATACAAGAGGTGCTCTTGCGAGAGCTATCACCAGTATGGTAGATGATACCTCTCTGTATGCCAGAGAAGTACTCGCTATTAATCTTGCAGGTGTGAAGTGCAAGCTTCATTTTGTAAATCCCTATCATACCTCTACTAAACATGCAAGTTGTGGTGGTAAGATTAAAAGAGCATCAGAAAATTATGATATTGCACCCTGTATTCTGT
>JAJRQD010000267.1 GCA_024280435.1 archaeon
ATTGTATGTTTACTCATCTCAAGCACCTAATTTAGCAGCAACTCTCTCCTCGAGCGCAAGAGTTTCCTGAGTTTTCTCATCACTTGAGTTTGAAGTTATATCAAGAATTTTTCCAAGGATCTCCTGATATTCATCATCATGTCTGTTTAGGTTCTTATCCTATTCCAACTCTCTCAAAACTTAATTCACTTCTTAATGAAATTGGTTTGAATTCATACACTGAATTTTCTAGTTTGGAGGCTCCTTCTCTGTCCGCAGGTGCGGACACACTTTACACCTCAGAGATTGAAAATATAAAAGGTAGTAAAATGATTAATTTAGATCAAATAATTGATGGTGAACAATTAAGATTTGAATTGAAGGGTTCTCATATATTTGATCATAATTTCAAACGAAATTCAAAATATCCATGTTTATGGAATAGATTATTGCACTATTTTTCCTTAGTGTATTTTGAGAGTAGATGGCTGTAAACGTGAATTGCAAATGTAATTCAAACACTTATATACTAGTTACTTATTTACCAAGATATGAAGAAATCTCGAACTACTCCCGATAAAGTCTTAAAATTCGAAATAGAAAATAATATATTTATGATAAATTGTGAAAAATATATCAGGAATAGTATAACAAAATTATTACCATTACATGACAAAAATTCATTAGATTACAAATCTCTATTAATCTTGAAAAAAAAAGATTTGAAACAGGTTTTGATAGATATTTTAACCAATAAAGAATATTTACAAAAATTGGATCTTATGGATTTTTATAATTCTATATTAGATATAGAACTTGATAAAATCAAATCAAAAATGGGTATCAATTAATTTTTGATAATCAATAGCATAAGCTCTACCTTTATCAGTAATTTTGAAAATTTTTGCTCTATTTTTACCTCGACTTTCAGTAATAAAGCGTCTTTCTTCTAGCCATCTAGTATTATTATATATTGCCATTTGGGTTAAGTTAGTGCTTCTCATTAATTCTCTTAAATTTCCTTGCTCATTATGAAGCAACCAGAGAATAATAATGACTTCATTCTTAGTTAAAATATTATCCATTTAGTATTCCTTTGTATTTGTAGTTTATGAAGTTTGTTGCATTAATACTTATTAGTTAAGCATATTAGTAACATATTCACAAATACACTTATTAACAATGACGTGTAGTGGTGTATGATACACAATGTCAACTACAACTATTCGAATTGATAATGATGTCTATTATGAACTAAGTGAAAAGAAGCTGTTCCTTAAAAAGAAAACAGGTAAATCCTATTCTCTCTCTGAAATTATCAGGCATGAGATTAAGAAAACAAATATCCCAGAATTGGAATTCTACAAAAAGGAGAAATAAAAATGTCTATTGAAGAAGTAAAATTAAGAAAATATGGTCCTACACCTACAAAAGAACAGGACCAGGGATCAGCACCAAAGCTGATAACACCAATTAATGCTACTCAATCAGAGTATATTAAGAATACTACACATTCATCTATAAGTGATAAGAAAACATTATCGTTGAGTGAAAGACTGGATAACTCGGAGAATGAAGTAAGGGAAATTAGATCAATTATAGCAGAAGTCAAGGATCTTATTTCACTACTGGATAAACTTGTTTCATCAAAAGGAGGAAAATTATAATGCTACTTCAAGAAGCCTCCAGAGAATCAAACTTAATTTCAAATCTAATAAAAAGAGTTGTCCATGGTAAAAATGGTAATAAAACTATTTGTGGATTAAATTTCAAATACAATGGTAGCCAGAAGAGAAAAGTTGAACTATTTGGTACTCACCTGGAAGAAAATATAACATGCAGCAATTGTAGAAAAATAATAAAATCAGGAATTAAAATAGTTGATCTCAATCCTTTTGAATATTCAATTGGACCTGGAAAGGAAAATAGTAACTATATTGAGTTTGATTGGACCTTTAAATTAGAGGTAAGTGATACCCAAGCAGATGCTTTGATGAACATTTCTGAGGAAGATGAATACAAGATTCAAGGTATGTTACTTGATTTTATTTTAGGAAAAACATCAACAAAAAATATAATTCCAGATATACCAGATAATCCCAGTCCAATTAAAGTAATTGATTTTGTTGATATGTCAAGTTGGTCAGAAACTGAAAATTCAGGTAAGAATGGATTAATTGAGTTTGAATTATCATGGTATCATAAATCTTTGATTCCTAAGTCATATTTTGAAAAGATTAAGGAATTTATTTGGGATAGAGATACCACAGAAAATATCAAAAAGTATATTCTCAATTACCTGGAGAATAAAAATTATGAATCTATATTGCAAACTATAATTTCAGATTTTTCAACATTAATAGGTGTTTCAGAGGTGGATTTAATGCAAAGATATGAATTCAGTGGAATTCCTCAATCTTTTATACCACCAAATATAGAGGAAATAATTAAAGCCTATGAAGAAGGGATAATATTTCTTGTAGAGACAAGTGAGGATTATTTGAAAGGAGATCTACTAGATAAAGAACGTGAATACGAGGAAAAAATATTATCAATCCAGCAGGCAGCTAAAAATTTTGATTTAAGGCAACTGTTGGTATTAAAGGAGGGTAAATAAATGAATTCCTTAAGTCAAACTATCAGACTTGATATGAATGATAAATATGAGATGGCCACACTTGAATCAGTACTGGATCATATCGATATCTATTGTCCAAAATGTCCCTTGGAAAAAACACCCGAAGAATATGAACTTGAGAAAGAGGATTGTATATTAGTACTTTTCAGAAATACTATCTGTTGCAATGTATGTGATTTTGTGGCCAGTTTACAACCAACCTTTGAACTTAAATTAACTATAAATCTTAATCATAATCAAAGATGCGACAATTGTGATAGAAACGGACATGTACATTGTCAAGGTAGGATTGATGATATTATTGAGTATCAAAAATGTGAATGTGATTGTAATACTGATTTTCAATTCCTAAGCATGTATAAGGGATTTTTCACCTATTGCAATAAAAAATTACATATTCAGGGAGTAAGTATATACAAACCAAATTTTGGTTCCATTATGTCCAGAGACAAATTAATGACTGAGTTCAATGAATATAAGATAGAGGAATATCTATGTGATTGCCAGGAGGAAAAACAGTGATGCGAGCTGAATATATTTCCAAATCACTTCAAGAACATCGAATATCTGCACTCGAGGCCAAAGTAGAATTACTTGTCAAGGAGTTAGCAGAGATTAGGTATTTGGTTTCCAAGGGAAATGATATGCTTAATGCAATGAGGGTTAGAGCATAGGAAATAACATGTCTGACGATCTAGTAATTATATCATTTAGAGTTACAAAGGAGCGAAAGCTATCTTTATATGAGCTAGTAAAGTCAGATCCCAAAACCTCAACTTTAACACAATACATCATAAATGCATTGAATTATTATGAAACACGTGGTAATAGACTTTTTGAACCAAGTAATGAATTTGAACTGGAAGGTATCAAATTACAGATAGAGAAATTGAATTCTGATCTTAAATTAACTAATTCCCTAGTTCAGAAATTATTTGAATTTCAGAGTTCTAATTCTAGCAAGGAAGAAAAGGAAATAAATTATTACCTGGACAAAATAAGCGATGCACTTTACAGAAAGAATCTAGAAAAAACACTTGAAACCAAAGTAATCTCAAAATTACAATTTTTATTGGAATTCAAACACCATCAAGAATATTTGACCAGATGGATAGAGATACAGAGAGAGACAGGATTGTTAAAAATAGATCGAGGTAATATAAGATGGAATTTAGAGAAGGTGAAACAATTATATGGATAATGATAAATTAATAATAGAATATTCTGAATATATTCAGGCCAAAGGATTAGAACCCAATAGTATCAAGTCATACAAATCATTGGTGAGTATTGCATTGGAAGCTAATGCCTTTAACTCACTTCACAATCTGAATGCATTTATCAATCACAGGAGAAATACCAGGGCTCAGAGAACATTCAATCTTACTCTGATTGCTATGAGATCCTTTGCACAATTCAATGAATTGTATTATGAAGATGAGTTATTCCCAAAAAAAGTAATGCAGCAATTGGATGATATTAAATCATATTCAAATCCAATAAATGTTCAGGATAGACGAGCCTATACTAGTGAACAGGTAGAGTCTATGATGAATGCTTCAATGTCTGCTTGGAGGTGGCAAGTGTTATTCACCGCATTGAATCTAGGATTAAGATCCAACCAGATAAGGACATTGAAATTATCAGATTTTGATCTTGAAAAACGATATGTGAATGTTAGGGCTGAGAATAGTAAAAATAAGAAAAAAATATCTATTCCCCTGGTACCAACAGTATTCAGGACAATACAAAATTGGGTAGAAACCAGAAGGTTAGAAAAAGACAGCATATATTATGTTGAAACCAAAATAGGGAAAATAATCTCTAAGAGAACTTTTTCTTATTGGAAGAAACAGGAAAAAGAGATTGGATTTGCGATACTTATGCACAATTGCAGGTATACCTTTGCGACCAATCTTTGGAAGGCCAAAAAGGATTTGATACTATGCCAAAAGATGCTTGGTCATTCTAGTCCTGTGGTTACGACTACTTATCTGAAATTGACAGATGAGGAGATCCATAATAAATTTGTGGATTTGGATTTTAAGGTGACACCATGATATCAGATATGAAAATATTAGTAGAGATAAATAAACAACATGATGAAAGTAATTCATCCAGATTGAGAAGAGAACAGGTTCAGTTTATTCTAAATGCACGTGCACAGAATTACAATGATAAACAAATTGCCAATCATTTCAAGATGAAGAATAAAAATTCAATAAAAACAAAGGTGGCAAGGTTCAAGAAAAAATATCCAGATGAATTTGATAGGGTTATCAGTTTGTTATCAAAGGTTATCAATAATAATAAAACTGATAACCTTAGTAATAATATTAGAAAAAATGAAAACAAAGTTCTTAACAATGCATTTGATAAATCAATAAAAAAAGCAGCTGTGATAAAAAGGGATCCAATAACTGATAACCAAAATAAGAAAAAGGTTATCAATAATAATGAAACAGATAGCCAAATACTGGTTATCACAGATTATGAAAAATATATTGCGATTTTGAAAAATCATCCAGACATACCTTATTCAAGTGTGATATTAGATAGGTGTGAGGGAAATAAAAAAAGAGATAGATCATTGGTAAAAGCGATTTTGTCAACTCAGAAATTAATTTACAAGGAGAAAATCATATGAATTTAATTGATCAACTGATGTATTCATTGGATATTAGCCAACTTACTGGAATAGATAAAAAAGGAGTACATCCTATTCATGGATCCAGTAATGGCAATCAAAATTTGATAGTTGATAAAAAGATGAATACATGGTATTGTTTCAGACATGGAGCAGGTACAAACGTATTTCATTGGATTGCTGTTGAATATTTCAATGTTGAATGTGATCATGCTCAGGAATTTACAAGAAATAATTGGGTTGATATAGTTAACAAAGCTTGTGAGATCACAGGTATTGAGAATACATATCAAGAAGCTGCACCTGAAAAGAAAAACTTGTATGATATACTTGCAATTGCTCAAGAATATTTTGTCCAAGAACTAAAAAATAATCCAGAGATCTATGAGATAATTTCTAATCAATGGGGATTTGATGAGATACAGACAAACTCACTCAATCTAGGTTTTGCACCACCAGATAGCAAAAACAATTTGTTGAAATATTTATTGTCCAAAGGGATCACTAGAGATCAGATAGAAGAGACAGGATTATTTCATAAATTTGAAAATAGTTTGGTTCCTCATTTTGTAGGTAGAATAACTCTACCTTACACCTATTACAATAATTTTGTATTTTTTATTGCAAGAAAAATAGAGGGAATAACACCAGATAAACCACATGAACAGGGGAAATATAAGAAACAACTAATTTACAAAGATAAAAGGCCCTATATTTCAGAGTACGTCAAAGAACCGATACTTGGTGAGGATAGAATAAAAAGAACAAATGAGGTTATAGTAGTTGAGGGAATAACTGATTGGATGAGTCTTACACTCAATGGGATACCTGCAATATCACCAGTAACAGTTAGATTCAAAAATTCACACATTAAGAGAATAAAGGAACTCTGTAAACATAAAAGAGTATACATTGCAAATGATAATGAGATAAATGATAGTGGATTGAAAGGAGCAATTTCTATTGTTAAATCAATACCTTATGCAAAAATAATTGAGATCCCAAGAAAAAAGAATGTTGAGAAAATTGATATTAATGATTATTTTAGGAATCATACCAGGAATGATTTTATTTTACTGAAAAATAAAGCTAAATCCGGAATAGAAGTATTAATCAATAATACACATTGCAGTACTGAAGAAATAATTAGATATGCTGCTTTTTCTGTTCATGTGAATCCAGATGATGTTCATTCTTTCAAAAATGAGAATGGAGATAATCAAATAATGTCCCTTTATGCAGTACTGGAATATCCAATTGATATGAAAACAGCAATTATAAAAATGCAGCACAAAAAAATAAGTAAGCTAACAGCTGCAATGAAGAGAGATATCATGGGATTTATGATTGGATTTCAGATGCTGCATGATGGCAAATTTATTGTTAAAGAAGGTACAAGTTTTACTGAGGATGATGATAAAGGTATCATTGAGCATATTTACTACTATAGTAAGATCAAGGAGCTTAGAAAGTTATCTAGTCTTAAATCAATGATTACCAAGGAATATAGATTAGCAGGTTATGGGATCTCTCACTTGATTGATATAATACTTGGATTGGCACAAAGACATGTAGAACAGCATAAAATTATCAGTGATCCATTTTATTATGATACAGAAACAAATGAATTGATAATTCAATCAGGTTACAAAAATTACTATTTACTGGATGGTAAGAAAATTACTAAATATACTATTGGTGATAATAATATTTTTTCAGTACCTGGAATAATTAACAATTCAAATGCTAATAAATCTTTAATTGGATCAGATTTTGAATATATACATGAAGATAAAAGAAAGTTATCACCAAAAGATATTATTGGAATTATAGATGTACCTGAGTATTTTAGGAATTCTCCATTATTAATATCTACTTGTTGTAGATCCAATTTTACAAAATTGAGTGCTTTAAATGAAACACACCAGAGAATACAATTAGCACTATATTTATTATCAATTCCATTTGCCAATATTATCAGAACGAAACCTATTGGTGTTTTTTCAGGGGAAACAAATTCAGGAAAGACCATGACACTGGAATTTTTACAAAAAATAATTTATGGTCCTGATGTAAAACTACTTACTATTGATGCTAGAAATGATCGAGATGTAAGAACATTAGAAAACTTGTATTCTAGATTAAATACAATATTCATTGATAATGCAGATAGGCCAGCCAGAGGATTAATTGAAAAAATGATCAGTGCATCCACTGGAGCATTGAAACCACAAGCTGAATTATATACAACTGATGGTTTAAAAATGGCAGAACACCAATGTTTCACCTGTGTAACAACTAGGATCCCCGATAGGTATACTCAGGAAGATTTAGTTAATCGTTCAATTTTCTTCCATCATATATTGATCCCACGAACATTAAGAAGCATTGAAGAAAAGGTTCTCAACAAACCATTTACAAAATATTATTCAGAATTAAAGAGTGAATATTTAGATTTATTGAATGAAATTATCCGAGAAATAAAAATTGATAGAGATATCAAGATTAAATCGAAAAATAGATTTAGTGATTGGACATCATTATCTATTAAAATTGCTTCAATTTTAGGAATTCCTGAATCTGAAACTAGTCAATACATTCAATCACTGGAGAAAGAGCAAATAGCATTTAATATTGGGAATGATATATTAATCAATTATATTTTGGAATTATTTGATATAATAGATAATCATCCAGAAGAAATATTGGAAAGAAGATTTTTAAAAACTATTGAATTTTACAATTTGCTTTCAGAATATGTTCCAGGATTTCGTGATTCATATCAAGTACTAACTAAGTTTGGATCTGCTATGAAGAATAGACAAAGTATTCTAAAACATATTGGGATATATCACAGAAAAAATCCAAAGACAAAAAGAAATGAATATTGGATTGATACTTCACTATATAAAACACTAAATGAAACAAAAAGTAATAATAACGCTATAAACGAATGGTTTGAGTAAAAATCTCAAATAGTAATCAAAATTTCATACTTTCGGCTAGCTGAAAATTTAAAATAATCCATTTAAGGCATTATTTTACCTCCAATTATTCAAAATATTGGTCAATCGGCTAGCAAACAACGCATCGCGGCTAGCAGTGTTTATCTGAAATGCCATAAATTAAATACTTCAGCTTGATTTATTCATTCGCGGCTAGTGCGGCTAGTAATATCACTAAACTTTTTTTTTTTTTATTGTCTGTCTAGTATTTTATTACGAATATAGTACTATCTGTATTACATAAGCTAGCTCCAGAGTCGTATAGTCTCTACTATACGCAATAAATATTTTATCTATCTTTTTATGAGTTCAATGGATTAAGTAAAATATGATTGATATTACTTCTTTCACCCTGATTAATCATCAGCATAAATGCATCAACCACCTCACCTA
>JAJRQD010000268.1 GCA_024280435.1 archaeon
AAATGTAAATATTTGAAAATCAAATAAAGCGATTAGTAATCATGAAGAATATGTGGAGATAGTATTTATCACAATTTATTGACTACCCGATTGAGCCTTCCATCTCGAGCTCCATCAATCTATTCAGTTCCACAGCATACTCCATAGGTAATTCCCTGGTGAACTCATCAAAGAAGCCCATCACAACCAGTGCAAGTGCCTCATTCTCAGGTATTCCCCTTGACATCAGATAAAATAGAGTATCCTGTGAGATCTTACCAACAGTTGCCTCATGTGTAATTGTTACATCATCTCTCTGTATCTCCTGATAAGGAAAAGTATCATTCTTGCTCTCATCATCGATAAGCAATGCATCACAGATGACATTGGATACAACTGATTTTGCATGGGGAGCAACCTGTATCAGCCCTCTGTATGTTGTCTTTCCATCACCTTTGGATATACTTTTTGCAGTGATTTTAGAATGGGTATTCGATGCAAGATGAATGATCTTTGCACCTGTATCCTGATGCTGTCCGTTTGATGCATATGCAACCGAATTGACCTCTCCTTTGGCACCCTCACCCAGAAGATATATTGAGGGATATTTCATGGTCAGTTTTGAGCCTATATTACCATCCACCCACTCAACCAGTGCATTCTTATATGCGTGTGCTCTTTTTGTCACCAGATTGTACACATTATTAGACCAGTTCTGGATTGTGGAGTATCTGATTCTTGAGCCCTCAAGTGCGATCAGTTCCACAACTGCGGAGTGAAGTGAATCCTCTGTATATGTGGGGGCTGTGCATCCCTCGATATAGTGTATATCGGCACCGGGCATTGCAATAATCAAGGTACGCTCAAATTGTCCGGCATTCTTGGTATTTATTCTGAAATATGCCTGAAGTGGGATATCCACCTTTACACCTTCTGGTACCACTATGAATGAGCCACCAGACCATACTGCACTGTTAAGAGCAGCCAATTTATTATCTTCTGGAGGAATAACAGTTGCAAAATATTTCCTGAACAGTTCGGGATATTTTTTCAATCCATCATCTGTACCTAGAAAAATAACTCCCTGATCCTCCAGCTCTTTCTGTAAATTATGATACACTGTCTCACTATCATACTGAGCACCCACACCTGCAAGGAATTTTTTCTCCGCCTCGGGTATACCTAGTTTATCAAATGTATTCTTTATATCATCAGGTACATCATCCCAGCTTTTCTCTGCTTTGTCAGAATATGCAACATAGTATCGGATATTTTGATAATCGAAATCGACTAATGCTTCATCTGCCCAGCTAGGTGTGGGACTGTCAAGAAATATCTTCAAACTCCTCAGTCTGAACTCGAGCATCCACTCAGGTTCATTTTTAATGCGTGAGATCTCTCTCACAACTTCCTCGCTGAGGCCATAATCAGTTGAAACACTGTAGTTCTCCGGATCAGCCCAGCCAGCTTTGTATTCAATATCGATATCAGCTTTATTACTCATATATGTATCACGACTATAATGATAATATCAATTGACGAAATATAAAGTAGGTGTTAATATCAATTAACTAAATACGATATTTTATTGCTTATAGGTATTATATTCATAGTTTTAATTCATTGATTTTTTTTATAGATTTATAGTTTTATTAGATTTATAGTTTTATAGATTTATAGATTTATAGTTTTATTAGATTTATAGTTTTATTAGATTTATAGTTTTATTAGATTTATAGTTTTATTAGATTTATTAGATTTATTAGATTTTATAGTTTTATAGATTTATTAGATTTATAGTTTTATAGATTTATTAGATTTTATATCTGAAATATTTTGATTTGAATGCCATCAGCAGAAATGGTGAGGATAATAATCCAACCAGTGCTATGGAAACATTACCTGTTTTTCTGATACCAATCTCAATATTGTTTGCCGGCTCCTCTATTGTCAATGCCATAACATTTGCCTCGGAACTGACAATCCATACATATCCTGCTTTACTGGCAATCAGGTAATCATCCAGTAAATCACCATCCAGATCGCCCACAATTATATCCTGAATGATATCAACATTCACATTGACAGAGGATATAGGATCGGAGGTGATATCATAGGTATCATATGCAGAGACTGTGGTTGCAGATGATACGTATATGAAACCAGGTGTACCGAAGAAATTACCAAGATCCAGCATATTTCTAGCATATGGAACTGCAAGAGAATCCAATTCCCCTCCAGATACCATGGAATTGCCTGAGGTAACTCCTTGAAGTATGAATAGATCACCCTTCTCAGATAGCCCGATCAGATCATCATTTCCATCATTATTTGTATCAACTACCCGGTAATCCTGCGTTTTACCATTAAATGGACCCAGTGTGAGTATTCCATTTGGATAGGTGATAGAACCTCCGGAATAACCAAGCATCAGATATAATGTCGGGAAATTGAAGAAATTATACAGTACATCTGGCACGTCGATTGCACTTAACTCAAAGAACAGTATGAATTCCTCACCAGAGGTTGTACTATCAAAGTTACCAACTGCAATCTTCTCAACCCATGGCATATGTTTTAAATCATCTGTGAAAAGTAACGAGCCAGTATCACTGTATATCTCAAGTCTTGTCCAGTATGGATTGGTGGCATTTCTGTAGGAGACAATTACCTCTTTGTTTCCACCATCCAGATCTGCAACTGCAACCACTGCATAATCATAATTATACTGATATTTGGACCATCTGTATGTACCATCAAAATTTCTTACCGTGACATTACCATAGATAGAGCTGAAAAAGGTGTATTTTCTACCAATTATTATTTCCGGTGTACCATCTGCATCAAGATCATCAATTATTATATTAACATCACTCAATGTATCACCAGTATATGTGTAGTTCCAGTAGAACGCTCCTGTTTCGATATCAACTGCTGTAAGCACATTATCAAACGATGCCACAAGATAGAGTACACCGTCACCTTTCAGATCAACAATCTCTGCAAAACCATTGAATTGTCCAAATTCAGGTACATTCAATGACCACATTGCCTCGTTGTAATCGGGATTGGTCTCAAGTTCATCAGTATCTGCTGCACCAATGAAGTAATCATCCACTACAAATATATCATCTATGCCATCATCACCAACTGCTCCATCTCTGAATGCATTGGCAAGCAGGAATGTGGTACGCTGTGTGAAGTCTGCACCCACTCTGATGAATGGGTTCTCCTGCAATTCAGGTATTCCAGCAGTTCTGATCTCGGGTTGTCCTCTGTACAATTTATACAGCGTGATATTACCATCTTTACTGCCAAGAATTAGATAAGGAATATCCTGTCCGAAATTATTCACTGCCATACTGTACACATCAGAGCTGGTTTTAACACCTGCCATGGTTTTCACAGATTCCATACCAGATATGGTGGAAAGATAATTACCA
Source organism: archaeon (assembly GCA_024280435.1). Classification (GTDB taxonomy): domain Archaea; phylum Asgardarchaeota; class Heimdallarchaeia; order Heimdallarchaeales; family Kariarchaeaceae; genus JAJRQD01. The sequence continues at coordinate 3,423 of JAJRQD010000268.1, forward strand.
TATATATTATTGGATGTTAGCAGTACATCAATCACCTCTTCACCATAGTTGATAGTTCCACTCTCCAGATTAAAGTGGTATTTGGCGTTAGCTCTATCAATATAATTCTCCTTGATTATTCTACCATTACTACCATCAACGACCATAATATCAGGTAATTCAGAGGCTATCTGATAATTAACATATAACTAAAATATCTGGTAAATATTAATCTGTATAGAGTTTATTACCATCGAGAAATAATTCATCAATATTTAATTCATTAAAACTATCCGGTAATGATGTTAATTTATTATAACTGAGATCTAATTTCTCAAGTTCTTGCAGTTTTCCAAAACTATCTGGTAATGAACTCAATTTATTATTCCTGAGATTTAATTCACTAATACATAATTCACCAAAACTATCCGGTAATGATGTCAATTTATTATAACCGAGATTTAATACCTCAAGATTTCTCAGTTGTCCAATACTATCCTGTAATGATGTTAATTGATTATAACTGAGATCTATTGTTCTGAGGTCTTCCAGTTGTACAATACTATCTGGCAATGATGTTAATTTACTATAACTGAGATCTAATGTTCTGAGGTCTTCCAGTTGTACAATACTATCTGGTAATGTGCTTAATTGATTACCCCGGAGAACCAGTACATTTAGATTCTGCAATTGTACAATACTATCCGGTAATGATGTTAATTGATTACCCCGGAGAACCAGTACATTTAGATTCTGCAATTGTACAATATTATCCGGGATTGTGGTTAATTGATTATATGAGAGAACCAGTACATTTAGATTCTGCAATTGTACAATATTATCCGGTAATGTGCTCAGTTGATTATACTTGAGATTTAGTCTCTCAAGTTTCTGCAATTGTCCAAAAGTATCCGGTAATGATGTTAATTTATTATTATACAGATTCAGTCACTCTAGATTATCTAATTCTCCAAAATTATCCGGTAATGTGGTGAATTGATTACCACTGAGATCTAGTTCTCTAAGTTCTTGCATTTGCCCAAAATTATCTGGTAATATTCCTAAATTATTATTACTGAGATCTAGTTCTCGGATGTCCATCTCTAATAATGACATGGGAATAATACTCAAATTTCTATCAGATAGATCAACAATTCCCATTTCAAGATTGTTAATGAAACTATCCTTATATCTCTCCAAATATTCATTCAATTTATTCTCCTGCAGTAATTTGGTCTCAAACAGTAATTTATTGTATTGTTCCTCCACAGCACTCATAATACAATATCTTAACATATACTATAAAAATATAATTTTGAAACAGTAGACTGATCAATAGTGTCTTCACAGATAAAACAATAGGATCCTATGAATGCAATATTCTGTATTTTATATACATGCTTCCAGATAAGATTATTATGAATTTTATTTGGAATACTCTGTTGTGGATTTCAAATTATTTTTTCATATTCATTTTTTTCTTTAATTTATCCAGTTTTTTGTAATCCTGCTGGCTTTTCTCCAGTTCCTTGATCTCAGCATCTATTTTCTCGATTTTCTTCAGAAGATCTGAGATAGTGATATCTATATCCTCTATCTCAGAGATATATTTCCTACGTGTCTTGTCCTCAGAACCAGTATCTAGTACTTTCAATGTATTAATCACCTGCTCTCGTCTATCTTTTGTCCTCTCATATTTCTTATGAAGTGTATGTCTATCAGAGTTGAGATTATCCAGCTGCTTTCCAATATCATACACCAGTTTGATTATTTCTTTCTCCTCTTCAGATAGTGATTTATTCTTAAGTAATGCCTGTAATCTCTTCTCAGTCAACTGATACAGATATTTACTCTTGGTAAGCTCAGATACCAGTATAAATTTACGACTGCTTGTACTGTGTGCATCTAGATCGATAATTACACGGAATTCCTCCCGGGCAACTTTACAAACAGCATCTGGTTTTTTACCATGTAATGTCTGCTCAAGTGGTTTGTGATCCCCATATTTTGGAACTGCGATATACATATGAATATCATCATCAGATTTATTCTCCATTTCAAAGCTATATACCTCTAGTTTACTGTAAATATCATGTAATAGTATGCCCTTGATAGCGATCCTTTCCTTGTACTCATGTATTTTTATTTCTTTACTTACTGATATATTCTTATCAAGTGCATAGGATAGCAGAAATTCATCACCTTTGCCAACTCTGGGTAGCATTGCCTCTCCCCTGTAGATATCATTCTCGTATACAGAGATAGGTCCACTATCAAGTGAATAATCAAGATTATTCTCCAACTCAATCACAAAGAATGGATGTTCACCATGATTATTTTCATTGAAATAGTGTACACGCTTACCATTGATAATATCAGTACTTAGTGGTACCATTGAGCTCTGTTTTCTTTTTATAGTCACAGCTTGTTTCAGTACATACTCAATTGATTCTCCAAGCTCAAGCTCTGCTTGTTCCTCGTAACCATAGTCAATCTCATCAAAACACATAGACTGCTCCACCAGTATCTCATTATTACTGAGCTTCATAGATCTCATAGAAGGTGTAACCGGAGATGGTTCTGGAGGTTCAATACCGGTATCATCCCTTCGGTTTATCACCGGTCTGAAAATCTTGTGTGGCGTGGATAGATCATACTCGAATGATACAGGTGTCTTGGTTGAGAGTACCAGTTTAGCATCAAGCCAGTCAACCAGTGTATTATTATCAACAATCCCAAAAGTATTCAGCACCATCTTATCGTCATCAACAAGTAGACGATATGCCAGCTTCCATGCAGGGACACTTGTTAGAAAAGATACACCAACTGTGAACTGTCCCGATTCATTCAGTTCAATCCGGAGTAATGTCTGTCTCTCACTGTCAGATACATTTGATAATGATGCTAGAAATTCATTCAATCTTGATATATCTTTCTCAGAGCTTGGTTGTATGTGATTGATACTGAAACCATCGATCATTCTCACTTCAGTACCACTAAGTACTGACACCGTGAAATGCTTCTCTTTTCCAATTATCTGATAGCCCAGAATACGCCCCTTGATATTATCATCTTTAACACCAAGAACTACCTCTGAACCTCTGAGAAAATCAATCATGCCCATAACCACATTGGAACTGGAGAATAATGATTTTGCACCGCCCATTGTTTCAAAGCTAAGGTTCTTGACCGATGCCAGACCACCTTTAATACCAACTAAGCTTGTTTTCAGAAAATCATCGATTGCAGAGCTTGCCACTGGAAAATAAATTATATCACCAGATACCTCACCTTCTGCTGTGAACCAGCCGACGCCTGTTCTGTATAAAATTGCTTTTTTAACTGAGAATTCAACCATAGAGAATAATTTGAAATGCAATTATATAATCTTTCGTTACACATTTTGAATTAATCAGTGATAATAGCATAAAATATATCTTGTTCATTCATATAATAACCATCGAATCTTCTTCCAGAATAGATCTAAAGCAGGTATTCGTCTGAGTCTTGCTAACACCTGGTATATTACGAATCTGATTGAGTACCAGATCGCCTATGTTCTCAATAGTATTGGCACGAATTTTAACCAACAGGTCAAACTCTCCAGAGATAAGATGTACCTCATATACACCCTTGATCTCAGATATTTCATCTGCAATCACCTGATGGTTGAAGCTCTTCCCATTGATACCA
>JAJRQD010000269.1 GCA_024280435.1 archaeon
ACAATATAGTAAATCTATTGGTCGCTTCGCAGGATAGTAATGGTATGTGGGCAAAGCAGTTGGTATCTGATAAGTTAAATTACTATTATATATTTCTTGGAATATTGATCCCTGTTGTGATTATTCTGTTAATATTGAATAAAAAATCAAAATGAATTAATCTCTTTACCTTTTGATTTCTGTAGTGCCACAAATGTCTTTGTTGAGGTGACTCCTCTGATAGATCTTAGTTTCTCTATTGCCATTTTAAGCTCATATTCACCATTTGTATTGAATATAACAAACAGATCAACCTCTCCAGTTGTTTCATAAACCACATCACAACCGATATTATCAATGATCTCATCTTTTATCTGACCTGGAGAGGAATCTCCTTCTATAATGATCTGAACTATGGCAGATGTGGTTGACATCTTCTCCTCATTCAGTTTAATAGTGAACCTCTCTATATATCTGGAGTCAACTAGTTTTTTAATCCGCTTTCTGATTGCTCCCTCGGTTACATTAAGTTCTCTGGCAAGATCTGTATTTTTAGTTCTGGAATTCTTCTGAAGCAATTTCAATAGTTTCTTATCGAATTCATCAAGTCTATAGTTTTCTGCTTTATCCATATTTAAAATTTATTTATCAAACCTATTTTAATAATTTGATTACGAAGTTCGCATTTTTCACTCTTTTTTCAAAAATTTGATATTTTGAGCAATTCTGTCAAGCTTTGTTAGTAGTATAATTCTAATTATTCTATAATTTAAATTTATGTAAATGTATTGTTGAACAGGGAGGATAGTATTATTTTTAAATATAATCTAGATTTGTGCTTTGAAAACAAATGATTACTTGGTCAATTGGAAAAAAAAATAGATTGAAAAGATTAATTGATAATGAAACGGGTGCAATTCTTGCAGTTCCTATGGATCATGGATATTCTAATGGTGTTGGGAAGGGATTGTTTGATCTGAATCAGACAGTGAACAATGTTGTACAGGGTGGAGCTTCATCAGTAATCATGCAAAGAGGTATGGTCAGATCAATAGATATGCCAATGAATACTGGATTGATGGTACATATATCAGGATCTACTGCTAAATCCTCAATACCAAACTACAAAGTACTTACCGGGTCTGTTATTGACACAATAAAACTTGGTGCTGATGCAGTCTCATGCCATGTGAATATAGGTCCTGATCAGGATTATGCTATGTTGAGAGATTTCTCAGTCATTGCTGAAGAGGCAGATGAATTTCATATACCATTACTTGCTATGATGTATGTCCGGGATAATAATGGAAATGATGATAAGAGTGTGGATGCACTATCACATGCTGCAAGAGTTGCAGAGGAGGCAGGTGCAGATATTGTGAAGATACACACCACATTGAATGGTGGTAATTTTGATGAGGTGGTCCAGGGAATTAACATACCCGTTGTGGTGGCAGGTGGCTCTAAATCAGGTGATTTCTCAAGTTTTCTAAATACAATGAAAAATACAATCATGGCTGGTGCTTCTGGTATCTCTATTGGAAGAAATGTATTTGCAGCAGATGATCAGATACTTGCAATGCAGAAACTAGGAGATATGGTCAAAGAAGCTGTGAAAGAGGTTGGCAAGATTGATATATTTTCTTGAGATAGATAATATTGAGCAATTACCTGATAATCTCAGTGATTATCCCATTTCTGGATTGGTCTCTGCAAAGAAATTCGAGACAGAGCTAGATCTACTTGTTATTGATGGAGATAGTATTTTTAAGAATGATGAGATGGTGGGCTCTTATTTTGAGATAATGTCTGCAGAGGATATGCAGAGGCTAATGGATACTGATTTCAATAATCTGAAGTACATTATGATAAAAACAGGTGATTGGCATGTTATTCCTCTTGAGAATTTAATTGCAAAATTAAATACAATCAATACTAAACTGATTGTATCTGCAAATAATCCCGAACATATCTCTCTTTTGAGGAACATACTGGAATTAGGTGTGGATATCTGTATGATACAATTATCAGATGCATTCAAATTAGATGATTTTGCAGAGAAAATGATTGAGAGGGGAAATTCTCTGGATCTGATGGAGGCAGAGGTAGTTCATGTAGAAAGAATTGGTATAGGTGATCGTGTATGTGTGGATACTGTCACATTATTGAAAGATGGTGAGGGAATAATGGTTGGATCCACTGCTAAAGTGATGGTACTTGTGCAGGCAGAAGTTGCAGAGAGTGGTTTTGTCAATTCTAGACCCTTCAGGATCAATGCAGGTGTGGTTGCATCCTATACATTATTTGATGAGAAGACAAGATATTTATCCGAGATAAAAGCAGGTTCACAGGTAATGATAGTGGATAGGGATGGAAATACTAGAAAAGAGTATGTGGCCCGTGTCAAGATAGAGAAAAGACCACTTTATCTATTAAGAGTAAAATATGATGATAATGAATATCCAGTACTGTTACAGGATGCAGAGACTGTCAGACTGATGACAAAAGATTCATCTATCCGGATAGATCAGCTAGAGATTGCTACTAAAATTCTTGTTAATGTTAATAACTCAGCACGTCATTTTGGTATGGCAGTTGATGAATTCATAGAGGAAAGATGATGAACAGGGTTGCAATAATTCTTGATGAGTTTGAATCTGCTGTCAGAATTATTGATAAATACAGGTACAGAGATGTATTATTCGAGTTCAGAATTGATATGGATGATAGATTGATAAAGTTGATTGATACTGTTAATTCAGATAAATGTATTCTCACCCTAAGAAGTATATCTGAGGGTGGGAATTCAGATGAAGAGGACAGAACAAAGATTATATCACAATTTGCAGAGTTCAAACCTAGATATCTTGATATAGAGATTGATAGAGACAGTATTCCCGAAGTTGATGAGAGAACAACACTGGTATTATCAAAACATGATTATTCAGATAGTATGCTATCAGTATCAAAAAAATACCTTGAACAACTGGAGAATCATGAGATACAGAATAAGAATATTCTCTATAAATTTATTGGTAAACCTGTTGATACTCTTGATATGATTGAATCTTATAGATTATTATCTGATCTTAAAAGACATGTTATTCTTGGAATTGGTAAGAATGCAGAGATTAGCAGAACCAGTTTAGAACAGGAATTTGCATTTGGTGCAACAAAAACAGGAGATATCATTCAGTACAGATATCTGATGAAACTGGATGATAGTTCTGTGAGAACAGGATTACTGGGTAAAAAACTTGATTATTCAAAATCACCTGCAATACACAATCGTTTGTTCAATTACAGTGAGATCAGTGGATATTATCATATTATTGAGGCCATGGATGAAAGACGTGCAGAACAGCT
>JAJRQD010000270.1 GCA_024280435.1 archaeon
AACAGGGTAATTGGGGTGAATCATCAGAAACAAGGCATGCATTCATTGATGATCCACGAAATAAACTGTTTTACAATTATCTTGATTATGTCAACTATTTCAAACCAAAAATATTTCTTTTTGAGAATGTTAAGGGTATGGCGTCATACAAACAGGAAAAGGATAAGAAAATATTTGGAATTCTTGACGTTATCGAGGCGGAGTTCCAAGCAGTGGGATATTACACAGAGAGAAGATTATTGAATTCCGCTAATTATGGGGTTGCACAGCTAAGAGAGAGATACTTCATAGTTGGTATAAGAGACGATCTATCAGAGATTTTTGATTTCAAATTTCCTGAATTTACACATTCTGATATTGATACAGATCTGAAGCCATTTGTAAAATCATTAGAGGCTATTTTTGATCTACCTCAGATTGAATACATTCATGGTGAGACTGTATCTGATGAGAAACATGTATATCGCTACTCAGTTGATGAGGCTGTGAGTGAATTCTATGGTCAATATGTAGAAAATAACAATATCGATATTAAATTTTCAAATAAATCTATGAAGCAGTTTCTTGAGATTGTTAGGAATGATAATGATGAATTATTAATTGGAAATGCTAAAAAAGGTGAGATATTGTCTCATGTACCACGAGAGGTACGGAAAAAAGAAGATATTCTGATTTTTAAAAAGCTGAGATCTGAACCCAATTACTCATTTAAATATGGTGATCTTGATGATGATGATCCTTTGAAACGTTACAAAAATCCTGGTTTCAAGGATAGAATGAGGAGAATTCCATGGTGGAAACCAAGCTGGACCATCATTGCCCATCTGAAAGTCGATGGGTACATGTTTATACACCCAAACACAGACCTTAATCAACAGATCACTGTGAGGGAGGCAGCAAGATTGCAATCATTTCCAGATACATTTGATTTCAGTGCAGGAGGGACAATCGCACGAGGTCATCAGTACAGGGCAATTGGCAATGCAGTACCTCCATTGTTGGCAAAAGCACTTGGAAAGTCAATTATTGAGTGGTTAGATAAAAAATAGGACAATAAAAATAGTTATTGTCTGGGGTTTGGAAAAAAATTTAAAATAGCCTGCATTAGTAATCTAATTTGTGAGGTTAGCAACTGTATTCTCCGGAATAGGTTCAGTTGAATTTGCACTAAAAAGGCTATCTGTTGATCACGAGATTGTATTCGCATGTGATATTGATCAATTTGTGAAAATAAGTTACCAGGCAAATTATGGCGACAATATCAAGTGGTATGATGATATTACACAATTAAAAGGTAAAATATACAGGGATAAAATAGATCTTTTTGTGGGGGGAAGTCCTTGTCAATCATTCTCCTCCGCAGGCAGACAACAGGGCCTTGATGATCCAAGAGGCCAATTAATATATCAATTTATCAGATTGGTAAAGGAAATCAAACCAAAGGTATTTATTTTTGAGAATGTGAAGGGATTAACAACTGACAATAAAGGTGAAACTTGGAAATTACTTATAAAGGAATTTGATAATTTAGGGTACAATTGCAAACACAAAATTCTGAATGCCAAAAATTTCGGAATTCCTCAGCATAGGGAGAGAATTTTTGTAGTTGGGATACTTGAACCGGATCAGTTTGAGAAATTTGAATTCCCTGAGGAAAATAAAAATCTGAAAATAGATACTCATCATTTACTTGAGGACACAATATGGGATAAAAAATGGATAATTAGAAATAATGGGTCGAAATTGTACAATATGAGTGAACATTTTGGTCTATCTGGAGATTTTATGTTAAAATCACCAATCAATGGATTGGATAATTCTGAATACATGAGAAAATATTTTCTGTCTGAAAAGGTTAAAAAATATATACTTGCAGGTGGGACAAAAGGCTTCTATTGCAAACCACGGTGGGATCTGAAAATCGCAAAACCATTACTATCAACCATGCACAAGATGCATCGTGCTGGAATTGATAACTATTTCAAATATGATGAGAATTTTAACAAAATAGATCCAGATAAGTCAATTTCACAGATGAATAACAATGATATGTATAGGAAATTCACACCGCGTGAGGCTTTACGTCTTATGGGATTTGATGATCGCTTTGAGATTGTTGTTTCAGATACCCAGATATATCGCCAAGCGGGTAACAGTATTGTGGTTGATGTTCTATTAGCTATTTTGAAACAATTGGATTTTCTTTGGAATAATTCAGAATAGTTGTGAAAGAACAGTTTCATCATCAGTAATAAAAGATCCCAATCCATTCAGATTTATCTTGTATCTTATATCTTGCAAACTATTGTTGAGTTTAGATCTGATAATCCGGGGAAAATCATCTTTTACAGCAAAGAATTGCATTCTGGCTAATTCAAACTGTATCTCGCCCTCATTTATCGTGTGTATCCCTGTAAAAAACCCGTACTCTCTCAATTTGCTGTTAAATTCCTCAATGTAATCCTTTTTATCATTAAAAGTCTTTACTATACTGTTAATCATTGAATTAATTGATATCTTCTCATAACCTGCAATTTCTTGATATGGAATGATAAATAATTTTTTATTTTCAATGTTATCCAATTGGAATTCACTTGATATGTGTATGTTGTTGTCTTTACTATTGAATTTGACCTCTATGTTTGTGTTGCTGAATTCAAAGTCAACAGAAGAATTTATTGGTCCTTTCCAACTTTCCAACACACTTGTGATGCCCATTCCCATATCAATAAGCTCTTTTAAAAATAATAGTTCACAGATTAACCCTTGTATTTTATTTATTGGGAATTTTTTGTTGAATGATTTGAAAAAGTTTCTCCATCGCTCCAATTCATCTAACAGCTCTCCTAGATTGTATTTTATCTTATTTTCCACAATCGAGAAAAGATCATAAACTAGATGTGAGAAAATTTCTTTGTACTCTTGTTTGATGAGATACACCTCAAGATAATATATATCATTGAGTTTGGTTACCCGTATCTTCAGGTTCTCAAATTTATATTCATTCTTTATGATGAATTTAATATTTGAATCATCTTTGTCTATTGTTGTTTTGAAAAAGTAGTGATTATCATCTAAATTTATACCAAAATAGGTTTTGTCGTTATTTTTTGATCTAACCAATCTACCATAATTTCCATGACCACTAGAATTACTGTTGGTTATTTCTTCATAAATTGTTTTTATTTCTTCAATTTTCATTATTTTCTTGCTCCCAATAGTTATTTGTCACCACATACTCCACGGGTGATGTTACATCATGAGTTGGAAAGCTAATTGACATTCCAATATGAATATCATCTGTTTCTCTACTTTTCAGATGATCAAATTTTTCTTGTATGATAAGTGGGTAGAGTAGCAATAGTCCCTCTCTTCTTTTTCCTCTTATTTTTTTCCCCTCAACAACATTGAATTTATTTTTATTTTTGCTCTTAGTTATTTTTTCAAGTTTTTTTAGTTCAGTTTCATTTAAATCTATCAGCTCATCTTGAGGTGCTGCAAGTCTGTTATTAGAGAAGAATATAGTGTTACTTATGCTAGTATTTGACCTCGATGATGGAATTAATTTGTAATTTTCAGTATTGAACTCTGCTCCATCCTTTCTTCTATTTACCAATGATATAACTCCAATTGTCCAATTAACTAGCCAATTTTTGGTAACTTGTTTTTCAATATACCTGATTAACAATTCTTTCTCAAATTTGAGATTTTGATCAGAATATTTATAGACTCTCAATAAATCAATTATCTTTCTATGGTTTATATTGCTGAATACAAGGTTTGATTTCTTGATTACCAATCTATTTTTGTCAAGATTATCAATAAAAGATCTGACAATTTTATTATTGTGTAATATTATATTTTTATCTCTTGTGAAGGCATATGTTTCGATTGTGCTTCCACTGAGATCAAGGAATATTTTACTTCCTGATCTCATTTTTGCTTTTGCAGTGATCATCATTGTATGGTGTGACCTGACTTTTATACCATATTCATCAGGAGTTTTACCCTGTTGATGCATGTTTATCAACTCACCTCTTAACTCTTCATTTGCCAGGGTGATATGCCTGTACCATTCATATAATTCAGATGAAATAAATAATCTGCATGCATCAATGTATCCTGGTCTATAACCAAACCATCTTCCCATCTACATAAGTGTATCATACATCTTTGTAGATCTGAGAAAATAGCTGATACTTAATCCTTCTAATGTGAGTCCTCTTGATAGTTTATCACCACCGATAATAATAGAATAACTACTATGATTATCATGATATTCTAATTTATCCTTTACTTGACCTGTAACCAATTTAATACCTAATTTTTCAATTATTTTGTTATTCTGAATAGTGGATATTATTTCTGACCATTCTTTTTTTATTAACCTCTTGTCATTTCCTATTTTTTTTGCTATTTCTTCAAAATTGCTATAGAAATCATCATCATAGTAACATTTTAACCTATCAAAATATTTGGAAACAAGTCCTGTATCATTCACAATGACAAGATCTTTGATCATTGACAGATAGTTATTTACTCCATTTACAAGTTGATTCTGCACATTGTTAAAACGAGTGATATGTATAAGCATTGAGTTATGTTTTCCTATACCATCTCTAGATTCTCTTATTGCAATTGCAATTATGAAATAATCAATCGCCATTTTTAGACTATCTGGAATTTTTGGAATATCATTCTCCAAAGGAAGTTTGTAATTACTTTTATGTTTATTTGGTATAATTTCCTTGAAATCATTCACCAATTTAATAATAGGGATTGGATCCTCTTCAATCACATCATCAACGGTATCATTCGTAATACCAAAAATTCTGCGTGGGCCAATATAATTTGAAGGTGTGGGAAGAGTTATAATAAAATCAGAAGGGAATAAATCCTTACCTACCTTTGAACTCACTTTATTCCTGTCAATGAATAAATTGGCATATGGTGTGGCTGTATACCCAATATATGTTTTCTGATCAAATATATCAAGTATTTTCCTGATTAACCCATTTATTTTTGTGAATTCCTCAACAGATTTTATTTTTTCACTTTTTTTATAGTTAAAAGTATTTATAGAGGCATTGTCTGCCTCATCATCTATTACTAACAGGGGTGTATTTTCAATAAGGGTTTTTTCTGTGATTTTGTTGTAATCCAAACCTCTCAACCAATTCAATACATTCCTTAACACAGTTGAATTCTTTTTTACCACCAATATGGCTGGTTGATCAATTCTCCCTCCAATCATAGTTGCATGCGATGTTTTAAAGTCACCATTGTGTTTGCTATTGGTAAGTGAGAGCAAAGGTTTGAATCCATAATCCAAGCCATTAATTTTATCTATCTTGCCAACTCCGATTTTTGTATACCCAAACTCTATACTATCTGATCGATATCCCAATATTTCCTCATCTAATCTGGCCTGTGTTTGGCTTCTTAGATTATTATGTATACCTGCAAGAACTATAATTCTCTTGTAACCCATATCCAGGGCTCTACAAATCACTCCTGTATAATTTGCGGTTTTACCCGATTGTACCTGTCCTAGTACAAGCCCTCTCCTGTCAAACGATTTATTGCTATTTGGATTCCCCACAAGCGATAATATCTCATAAGTTATATCAGCTAGACTATCTAGGACTTTTACAGGCCACCCCTTGTTATTTTTAAGATATGTGTGATATTTTTTCCAATAATGCCAACCATATTGCTTATCTGCTTCTAGCCATGGTTCAAAATCTGTGTTTTCATCTGATAAGATAATCTCTCCACTCTCAATGTAATGACTGTAAGTGTATTGAATTTCTAGTTTTATATTCTCCCAATCTAAATCATCGCTCTCATAGTTTTTTCTCATATCATTAATGGTTTCATTGATTATGCTATCTGTTATTTTCATACCACTATTTGACTTATGATCCAATGTTGTTGATATTAATTTTTTTATTAGTTGCTGATCCATTACAATTTCTCCATGAAATATTCTTCAACTAAAAGATAATTATTAGAAAATGGTTCAATGTACTTTAATTCCTCCTTTATCATTGCATCATCCATTTTATTTTTCCTTAAAAACTCAATTGCTATTGATAAATCAGTATATAATTTTTGTTTGTCAACTTCTAATTCATCTGGTTCATAATCCTCTAGTATTTCACGTATAAACCCAATTGGAATATTCTGTTCCAATGATCTGAAAATACTTTTTATTTGATTTTTATTTGTAGACTGCTCTAAAAGATTTATTACCATTGGATGTTTGAAATTTATTTGAAACTTTACTTTTCCTTTGCTTCGTTTGATATTCCAAAAATTAATAACTTGCTTAGTCTTATTTGATGATCTCTTCACAGTTTTTTCCTCTGTTTGGATACTTTAACAGAATTATCAATCGCTATTTTTGCATAGTGTTTTAATTTCTGTTTAATTGCACCTGGTGGTGTAACTGTTGATTTTTTGATATCTATATTCCAT
>JAJRQD010000271.1 GCA_024280435.1 archaeon
AAAACATATCCAAGTTCTAAGATTAATGGGTGAAAAATATCTTAAAATGTATGAATCAAAGGGAGAGGACCTGTATGCCTTACTTGGAGATTTGCTTGACGATAAAATAAGAAAATCGAAAAATTAACTGCGGAATGTGGGGTATAAAAAATAAATGTTAATTAATCTTCAATACATTGATTGGTAAATTAATTGATTTAAATGAATTTGAAATTAATTTCAAGTCTTCTCTATTATTAATTGAACAAGTAAATTGATTTTTTTTATCATGATAGACCTTGAAGGTAGGTTCTTTAATATCTAAGATAACAAATTAAGTTATGGGAATAAAATTCTAGGAATTGGATTGTTAAATACCTTAAAAGAAAATTCATTCAATATTGATGCTTTAAGAAATCGAGGTGGGATTTATAACTAGTATTGACAATAAAGTGAGGAATAAAACACGAAATTCGAGAAATTTTTTTAAGGAAATAGAGAACTTAGAAAATAAATACGTCTCAAAGGAGAGGGAAACATAATTGAGCATGCCATTGATAAAAAAATTCGAGACAGGAAAATCTGAAAACAAGGATCTTCTTTGGTTACAGGATACACTCGAAGAGAAATTATACCGAATTAGGATCTTATCTGATCAGTCATTCAGGTATCATTGTACATCTGAATCAGGAGAAAAATATCTATATATCCCCTTAATACCAAATTATTTAATAAATAAATTTACAAAGATAGATTTGGAAATTCATGGTATTGGAAACATTTCATTAAACCTAAATAATGAGAAACAAGGCTATCCAATTTCAGATGATCAAAATATTCCAAAAGAAGGATTTTGTAGATTACCTGAATCACTAATCCAAGAACTAAAGAATCACATTCATAAAAAGAAAAATCAAATAAAAAGAACATTAATTAGATTTTTAAATTCATACAAAAGCTCTACGACAAGCTGGAGGTCCAATTATCTAAAGGGACAAAAAGGAATACCAATAGATATGAATGCAAATGGATTAAGATTAGAAATTATAGAAGGTGAAGCTGGAACTGGTAAATCAGAAACAATCATTAGATCCTTACCTAATTATGATGGTCGGGTTGCTATAATAGTATTTTCAGATGGTGGTGCAATGAATTTTCGAGAAAGAACAAATCCAGGTGAGATTTATTTCTATAATAATCAAAATTGTATAAAATTCTTCAAGGACCAATTTTTGGATCGAATAAAACAAAGTGAGGTTGAATTTACACTAACAGAACAACAAATACAGGATGAATGGAAAGATCTACTTGACAAAGCAAGTTCAATTAATTCATTCCTATCCGTATTTTCAAACGCTGTTGTAATTAAGGAAAAAGATATTTCATTCTTTAATTATGAAATTGGAAATCCAATTTTCTATAAATTGTTTGTTGATGATGCTAATAATTTTCATCCATGGAATATACTGGAGGTTCTTCCAATGTCCAATGATATCACAATTACTGGAGATGATAAAGGACAATTATTTGCAGAGAAAGATTTTGAATATTTAGTCAATAAATTACAATTTAAAACATTGGACACATCTTTAAATCGGAAATTTGATCGATCAAAGGCAAAAACCAGCTCCATGGATCTTAATGAAAAATTATCGACAAAGGAATATATGCAGGGAGATATGAGGGTATTAGCAAGAACAATAAGATCTGGGATATCATTTCCTCCAAAAAAAAAATGGTAGATGATGATGTAATTGAACATCAAGAGAGAATCAGGAAATTTCAAAACAGATCGTTACTATCAATTGTTAGGGATTGGCCTACTAATGTGGTTCCTAGTTATTTAACAACATACCACAGGTATAAGCCTGAATACCGAAAATTACTCGCAAAATTGGATATTATAACGGATACTTTTGCTAGAGTTAGTACAAATCAATTATCCGAGAATATCTCACTTCCATTGACTTTTATTGATATGCCACAATCTGTCAATGCAGAACAAAAAGTTGGTAAAAATCGAAGTACACTTAATGTAAAGGAAGCAGAAATTGTTTGCAACGTCGCTAAAGAAGCTCTTGATAATAGTCAAGGAAAATCTATTTTGATCCTCACAGCATATTTTGCTCAGCATAAAGCAATTAAGAATAAATTGATAGAAAAGGGACTGGCAAATCAAATTGAATTGCTACATGTAAATAGAAGCTCTTCTAGAGAAAAAGATATTATAATCATTAGTTTAACTAGAAACAATCTCACGAATACGATTGGGCATATGGCTGAAAATAAAATCACCATGATGCTTAAAAGGGCACGAGAGGGAATAATTGTGGTGGGTAATTCAAACACATTTATTATTGATAAAAGTAAAGGAGAGAGAAAACTAGTAAAGAGATTAAAAGAAGAAGCAGAAAAGTTACAAGCTTATCAAAATAGATTTGGAGGGGACAATGTATGAATTTGAATGATCTGAGATTACAAAATGCTTCACAAGTTATGATAGTGGATGGACAATCTCATTACTATTTCTTTGATGGGTATTTTGAGTATATAGATCTAGCTAGTGAATTTCAATTTTTGGTAATAAAATTACTAAAAGTGCGATCTGAAATAAGTGTAATCTATTTGGAGGAATTATTTGGTATCACAAATAAAATGGCACAAAATGTATTATCAAGAATGAAAAAATTAGGTTTAGTAAATCAGGATGGTGATAGTTTTCAACTTTCACCAGAAGGTAAGAAAATAACAAATCATGAATCTATCAAGGAAGTTGATGTTGTCCCAATAAAGTGTGAGATTTGTGATACTTCAAATACTTTTATGGGTATTATTCATGATGAAACAAATCAAGAATTTGAGAAGGTAAGCTCTGTTCAATTTGATTTTGATACAATGTTGAATAAACCTGAAAATCTTGAAAGTATTGGTGATCAAATTAGCCAAGGGAATTCATACCAAACTCAAATAATGAAATCAGATCAAGAAAAATGGAAGATTATTTCTACTACTAATAATTACGTATATGCAGATGATGTAAATCCACAACTAAATGAATATGATCAACTTTATAATGATTTAGTCATTTTTTCTCATTGGGTTAACAATTCAAATCATTCCCTTGTAAATTATCTACAAGAAAATATATTTGAGATAAAACTAAATTCTCTAAAAGAACTTGAATCAATCACAATCAAATGTAGTCAAGGTCAATACTTACTGTTTATGGCGCAACAAAGTAGATCCGATATTAAATTCGCTCACAGAGTCAAATTAATTGGTGTTGATGAGTTATCAACATCAATTCTTACAATCTCGGATCTAAAAGAGATAAATCAAAGTATATGGAGGAAAAAACATAAAGATATTAATCAAATAATTCAGAATATCTGGATTTCAAATGGAGGAAAAAAAGCTAACCCACCTTCAATTAAAACCTTGTTAGGAATTGCTCATGAGAATGAATTGTTTGAATTAGTAAATTCCATAAGATTGAGAGGTGATTTTCTTGACTAATGTTTTGTACATCCATGATATATTTCCCAAAGAAAGGGATGAATATACATACTTCAAGAAAAAAGAACAGAGTGCTTTACTTGAACTATCAAATCCAAACATAATAACTACTGGCTTTACATCCAACACACATTTTGACTATATAGAAAAATCAATAAGTAGCTGTGAAAACAATGTGAAATTGGCAACCTTCATCTTTGATGATTTAGATATGGCGGATCTGTTATTAGAAACTGCAAAAAGATTAAATGGTGGTGTATATGTTCTGACTTCAATAATAGATGATAAATTAAGACGCGAACAGGGATATTCAAAATCTGACATAAATCGACATTTAGAAGTATTAAGAAAGTTAGAGAATAGTCCTGTAATTGTGAGATGTGTGAATGGATTGCATGCAAAATTCTGGATATTTGACAGTAAAGAAGTTGTAATAACAAGTGCTAACTTGACTAAAAATTCATTGAAATATGTCCCAGAGTTAGGATTTCCAATTAGAACTAAGAAAAGTGTAGATAAGCTAATCTTTGAATTCAATAATATGTGGTTGAACGTTGCTTCCAAAAAAATTGAAAATGGGAAACTGATTTCTCTAAATAATACAAACAACTTTCATTTAGAGGATCCAGGAAGAGACAAAAAATTAAAAATATATAAGAAATTAAGACTAAATAATAGCGATGAATTTGATTATTCATGGTTTAATCATTATCATAAATTAATTGAATTTGCTAATGAAGAGATTTTAATTTCGAGTTATTCACTCGATTTTTCAGGTGAAATTATTGATGAATTAATAGAACAGAAATTAAATAGTGGTATTATTGTTAAAATTTTAATTTCTGAAGCTAATTATAAAAGAAATGCTACATTGAGACAGTGGTTAAATGACAAATTAAAATCCTTTTCTGATATTTTTTCATATTTTATTCATCCGAAAAATCACACTAAATTCGTTATTGTAGATAAGTCCAAGGTATTTATTTCAACTAAGAATTATGAAAGAGAAGATAAATATGATTACTCTTTTGAGATTGGATTCAGAAGAGATAATATTGCACCTGATTTATTAAAAATCTGGGAAAAACTCTGTAAGGATTCTCATGAATTACTAATTGCTGCAAATAGAAGAGAATACATTCAAAAACTATCAGATACTATGAATATTAGTTTTTTCTCAAATGATTATGAAATTAAGATTTGGCATCCACAAGCTCCAGTTTTTGGATATCTGTATGGGCCAACATTGAAAGAAATATGTAAAGAAATATCAAAAGCTAAATATGTCAAAGTCTACATTAATGGTAATAATCAGATCTTAAGTATAAATCGAAATTTACGTTTAGTACTGCGAAATGGAAAAGAATTAATCAGAATTGATGAAAAGGGAGATATATTGACAGGTTCAACAGAGAGGCTTTTGGACTTTAATAAAATGACTTTTATCAGAGAAGCAGTTTTAGATTAGCAATTGATATTAGTCTTTCTACCAATTATGTATATAATTCAGAATTACCGGTCTCATTTATTGTTTTCATATCTAATGATTCTCATTTATTTCAAACTCATTCTCATTATTTTCTGACAAACTCACTTCATAACATGTCTCCAAATTTAAATTTGGGACAGGCATATAACTATAAATATCTTCTTCCCAAATTGAATAAGTAAACACCAATTGCAAATGTAGCAATTTTTTTAATTATCACTCCAAATTTATTTGTATTTGTTTGTATTTGAATGCCAGGTATGTATTCATTCGTTTCTTCTTCCTTCTTTGATGATTTTCTTCCAAACCAAATGTATATTATCAACACATAGGCTATTGGAAGAGTAATCAATCCTAGATAAGTTACAC
This sequence comes from archaeon, assembly GCA_024280435.1. Lineage (GTDB taxonomy): Archaea > Asgardarchaeota > Heimdallarchaeia > Heimdallarchaeales > Kariarchaeaceae > JAJRQD01. Next base: position 5,354 of record JAJRQD010000271.1, read on the forward strand.
TATTTTGAGGCTTATATACATCACTTGATAGTGGAGGAGAAAAACTAGCATTGTTAGATTGGTCAAAATTTCTGAAACGTAGTTGTATATGTGTATTTGATCTGTCAATTAGATGTTTATTTGGGTCACCATTAAAGATAGTTCCAAAAATCAAGGTTTCAACCTGCATCACGTATTCTTTTGTTTGGTCAAAAGCTCCCCTATCTAGATAAATAACTGAAAATAAAAGTTTTCCCTCATTATATTTATTTAATATCTTGCTAGGAGGGTAAAAACCTGAAGTTAAAACACCATTTTCAAAATTGCTATAATGATCACTTGCATCATTTCCATAACAAGAACTAAATTGAGGTAAAGAAGAAAAATTTAGTACATCATCTAAATAATTAGATTCCTCTATTACCCTGTCAGTGGTGCACTCACCACCGAGTGATTCTCCGATTGACCAATTAGGAACAGGTATCAATTCGCCACCATTATTCTCATATATTTTTGTATAACGAATAATATTACCAATGAACAGGTCACTATCAGCAGATTCAACATATGCAAGAGCAGTACTGTAAAAAATAATACTACTTGATAATTCGGGATATAATAGATATACCAAATCACCTGTTGACCCATTAATTGCGTCATTTGTTTCCATAATTGATGCAATATTAACTTCACCACTTGTTTTGAAAACATTGTCAAGAACAATTGACTTTGATGAGGTACTCAGAATATTAATATAATATTCTCCTGATTCAGCAGTAGTATATCTAATTTGAGAAATTAATATTAAAAGAATTAATACTTTTAAAAACTTCATACATTTTTTTTTTCAATTTCATTATTTAAAGCTATTTTTTTTTTTTTTAAGTTTAATATTGTCCAATTACTAATTCTGATCATTAATATTGATTTTTTCCACAATATCACTGGACCCAAATTGTGTTTCAGGGGTAGCTGCAATTTCAGATGCACTCATAGGAATTGGTCTGGGTGATGCAGGCACTGTAATTTTTTCTGTAAAAACATCCTTCTAAATGATACTGGGATAATATACATGTAATTGGATAACATACATGTAATTGGATAATAAAAATACAGATAGGGTTTCTCCTATCCTATGAAATCCGAAGATTTCACTAATAGCAAACCAATATTCTCATTCGGGAATATAATTCATGAGAAAAGTAGCCTCTGAGAACGTATTAAAATACAGTAGATGGAGTATTGGTGACATCACCAGATCTAGTGAAATTCACAACTTAAAATTTGTATGTACAAATAAGATGAATTCAAAAATTATATTGTATCTTTATATCTGGTAATTTCATTTAATATTCTTTGATATAATTTTACTGATATTCGATAGGGTGTGTTATTTATCAGTTTATCTACAAGGTTTTTGGTTTCCATTGGATCTATTATTTTTTCATACATTGCATCTAGCAATACACCCAAGGTACCGGATATTTTAATGCCCATTGATTTTACAATTGTTCTTGCATCTAGATCATCTAAAATTAGTATATTCTGTGTTTCTATTGCCAGTACAATCACACTAGCTTCTCCAATATGAATATGAGTTTTGAGACTATTCATAAGAGCTTTATTTTTTAAATTCATAATTTCAATCCAATTATCAAAAGCTAATTTTAATGCAGCATATTCATGGTATTTGTCCACTAATACCTCTTCTTTGACCTCTATTGTCGTAATTACTCTCTGATATAATTGTTGTAACAAATCAATTTTTCCTATTTTTCCAAGATAAATAAATGGTGATGCATTAATTATTACATCCATGTTTTTCCCTCAAAAATTCAAGATCCTGTTCAAATGCCTCAATATCATATGTATATATCTCCCTGCTTGCCAGTTCATCTAACATTTTTCTTAGAGAAATATTTGCCAACTCTGCTGCTTTCCATGCACTTATCCTCCTTTCTTTTACCTCAGAACATAAAATATTGATTATTTCCAATTCTAGTGATTTTTGTAACATACGTCTTATCATTGAAGATTTATCAGTAGATTTCCTTTTATCCATCACAAAATTAAGATCATTCTCAATCTGTTTGTCTATTCTTACAGAAATAACTGGCATGTGTATACAATACATTTTTTTGTAAATAAATATATCCTTTCTCATATTTAATTATCACAAAATTATGGGCTATCTTATTATAATTTTACAATTTGTAATTCCAGAAATTAGTGAAGAGATTTCCAATAATTAAGTATCCAAAATATGTTTATTATTTGGTGTTTAAAAATTGTGAAATCCCATAATTTGCTAAATTACACATTCTAGCTTATTTTAGCAGGGAATAATTGAATTTTTATAATATGGCTGAGCTAATGGTTATATGTTGAAAAATAACAATAAATATGATAAGTAAAACATGGTTTGTAAAGTTGAATTCATGATAATATGTTCTATTCCAATGTATTCTGTCCAGGATGTGATAATTTCAATTCAGAACAGATAATTAATCGTAGGGCGAAAACTTACCAAAAATCCAAAAAATAAATGCTTTCATGAGATTATTCAGTATATTGGGAGCAGTATTGGATTAAATTGTACTAGATGTAATAATTTTTGAATTATAGCATGAAGTAAAAAGTCAATAACAGTCTAGTGAATTCTTACATATTTACACTTTATAATATGTGAATTTAGAAGTTTGATAAAAATTGAACAAAATGTTTATGTAACTAGAGTATATAATATTTGATATGAAAAAAATATTATTTATTTCATTTATCTTAATATTCAGCAGCTTAATTTTGGTGAATAGTAATGTAACAGTGGACAAAGTCTCAACTGATTTTATTCAACAAGATGTAATAAAAGTAGATAAAATAGTTGAGGATAGTGGTTATCTATTTATCGTATCAGATGGAAATGTATTGATTTATGAACAATTTAGATATGATATTATTTGGAGTTCAAATTATGATAATATTACTGAGATATCTGTGGAAAATAATTATATGGTCATTTCAGATAGTGAGAATTTATATTTGTTCAATATCTCTGATATTTTTTCCCCGGTGTATATAAAAAAAGCAATTGTAAATAGCCCATTTGGTATTACAAGTGTAAATGATCTTGAGATATCAAATGGCTTGTTATCAGTATCACTATATTACGAATACTTTCTTTATGATGTCTCAGATCTATCCTTAATATCAAATATTGGATATCCTATGGGTCCTAATTATGATACTGCGATATACAATTCCACACATACATTCACAGCAATTGGATCTGATGGGATTGGATTCAATACCATATCAAATACTGAAATTGGGTGGTTCTACACCTATAACCCAGGAAATAATCCGAAACAAACACACTATACATCTATCTCAATTGATGGGGACTATTTGTATGCCATGGATATTGGTAATTTAAGAGTTGATATTCTGTATATCAATGGATCATATCTATCACCGGTATCCCAGATAGACATTTCTGGAATAGGTACTTCAGATATATACACATTCAATTCATCTCTTTATTTGACAAATAATGAGGGAGTACATGTATTTAATTTACAGGATATAAAAAATCCCAATTATATTGGAGTTTATAAAAAAATAGGAGCTGTTAACACAGTGATCATCAGGTACAACAAAGTAATCATGGGTATCGATACAGATCTTATTATTGAGCCGATGAGTATCTTCTATCAGAATATTTCCACCATTGCTGTGAATTATAATCTACCATTGATCAATTCTATTAATACCTCATTGGCAATCACAGATATAAAAATCATCGATAATATTGCATACACAATAGAGAATGGGACTATAAATTCATACAATATTACAGGATATGAATCTGGAATACCAAGCACCAAAATATGGGATAGTAGCAGCTATTCCTTTGTATCACAGGTTATTAATGTATACAATAATTTATTGTATGTGGGTATCGGTTACAATCTTACTGTATTTGATATAACTAACAAATACAATCCAAATTATGTGGATAGTATTGAATTATATAATGGAATAAATGAAATTGAGTTCTATAAGAATTACGCATTTATTGCAACCAATTGGAATTTAAAATTCATTAATATCTCATATCCAATCTTTCAGTATGAGAATTTAGAGAATTATGCAATGGGTCCTGTTTTTGATATTGCGATTGATGGAAATATCATAGTTTCAGCTGCCAGTTATGATGGGTTAGTGAAACACGATATCACAGATATGAACAGTATTCAAACAGAAACTATCTACACAGCTTATGATATCACTTTGGTTGATACAGATGGATCTTATATCTATTTATATGATAATTCAAATAATCGTGTTGTTATATTTGATGAGAATAGTCAGTTTATAAGTAACTATACCATAGATTATGGACAGCCTTCTAATATGATAGTAAAGGGTGAATATCTATTCATTTCAGTTGGTGATAATATTGAAGTTATTGATATTTCAGACAGGTATAATCCCTATCTGAGATATCAAACAAATCAATATGGAATAATCTATGATATGGAGTTGATAGCAGATGCACTTGTTATAAGTCTTGATACAGGTATTGGATTTCTGAATATCTCTAGTTTTGATAGTAGTTTACTCAAAGATATTGATATTTATGCAGATACTGTTTCACATGGGGATACCTCAATATCACTTTTCTGGGATAAACTATCTTACCAGGTTGATATGATACTTCAGAGAAGAGATGGTATTATTGGAAAATTCATTAATATAACAAATGTATACAATAATTATATAGATTTCAATGTAACAGCAGGGATAGAGTATCATTACAGGTTAGTTTTCTCATACAATGGAAATAGCTTTATTTCAAATAAAATATCTGTGACAATTCCAATTAAAATATTTACACCACTTGCTCCGAAAAGCATTTCTCTCACACAAGTCACCAATGGAGGAGTGAGATTGGATTGGGAAGCACCAATTGATTCGGTAAATGCAAATATCACACATTACGGACTGTACAAATCAACAGATGGTGTTAATTTTGTCAATATCATTAATGCATCATCAGGTAGTGTAAAAAGTTATATTATTATGGGTTTGATTGATGGTGAAACTTACTACTTTAAGGTCACCGCAATTAATATACATGGAGAAAGCCCAGATTCAGATATTTTATCAATTACAATTCATGATACACCTGAAACAAGCACACAAAATGATGATACATATGTTGGTATACCTGATGAGGAAAAACCAACATTAAACCTCACTGTAAATGCACCTACTGCAATTTTATTCAGTTTAGTATCAATCATAATTTTCAGAAAAAAATATAGTACAGATATTTAATCATCTTATTTCCATAAATATTCATTTTATTTTTACGGGGATACTTTCAATTAGACACTGATTATTATCATACTTATTCATCGAATAAATTAATTAAACTTGCTCTAAGATCAGCCAACAATACAATTATTGACAAAATGATTTAAAATCAATTATTTTAACTAATAATTAATGTATGACAGGAAAGATGAGAATGACCGATTTTTCGTAAAATTAAAACCACCAGTGATATATTTGGATATTTTTTTATTCTTATTTGGGGGAGGTATTGCATTGTTAATTGGTTATTGGTTTTCTAGGAGTGATATAAATTTTGCAATAATGTTTTCTGTGTTAATATTTATTATGGGAGTACTCTGTTCAATTTTATGGATATTAAATGGTAAACTCTTCGTATTTCTAGTTTTTAAGTACCCGATTCAAAAATATAATGAGGGAAAAAATACTAAATTCTATCTATGGTTTAAATACTATTTGAAATATTTTCTAGGTATAACATGGAAGAATGACATTAATAATAGTGACCAGAAGGAATTGGATAATATAAATTGGGCATCGAAATCTAATATTTATATGAACTTTGAAGCCCAAGATATTGACATTAGTACACCAAAAGGTGTTATTATAGAAGGTAAACGGATTGTGATCTCATTTATCGCATTGTTTTTCTTTTTGATGCCATATGTTATTCAATTTATAGAATATTATTTGCCAGACATCACATTACTGGGAGATTATCTGTTTTTACCATTAACTTTCTTTTTTGTATTTCCATTATTATCATTCTATCTACCAGTTCTTCATATCTTAGAGGGCTCCGGTTTGAAGATTAATAATGATGATGGTACTGTTTCAAATGTTGGTGTTTATATTCATTTTATTCTTGATTTCATTTTTGGAATATCTGGCATAACAAAAGGATATAATTTGATACAAGATACAGCACTTCTTTCTTTACTACCTTTTACCACATATAATTACTCAGTCTATTTTTTGATTTTAGGTATAATATTGATATTATCATTCCCATTACTATTTCCCCTTCTGTATTTTTACTACTATATGTATGGTCCATTAATGAATATCATTCGAATCGAGCTTATTCATCTTGGTATTCCAATACGTGAGAAAAAAACAGTTAAATATGATCTATCAAGATTGAGGGCATTGATTAATGAAGGACCCAAATATACTGAAATAAATGGGAAAATAAGTTTTAGAGTATCATTATTTTCAAAATTGATCAGGTATAATAATGAAGTAGATGATAATGTATTGAAAATATGAATAAAAAACCTTCTTACATAGTCTGAAAGTGTATATTTAACAATTTTTAAAAAAAATAATACAAGTATCCTTTGTACTTTTGATAATATGGCTGAGCTGATGGTTATATGTTGAAAATCCAAATCAGTCCAAGCAAGTTGAATTCCTCGCTATCTTTAATGAAGGGTTTTGATTAAGCCTTGTTTTCCTGAAAAGCCATTATCAGAAAATCACAGGGGGTCAAAAGATTATTGGATAGATGACTGATAGTGCATTATCATTGATAAAGCAATGTCTATCTTTCTCCTGCGCAAATATACAGCCTTGATTAAATGAATCCATTTTACAAGGTTATGAAAGCAATATTAATTTATCACATATGTTTGAAGCAAAGAATTGTTGAATGTACTAATTTATCAAATTGCAGTCAAATTTTATTTAACTACAAAAAACCACAGCTATTTCTTATTGATATATTCTGATTTTAGTTCATGGTTTGTAAAGTGAATTCATGGCAATCTATGAATATGATCACAGATTATGCAGGACATCAAAGTATAAGGGAATTCTCATGCAAGATTGACCTTAGTAATATCCCGAGTGAGGTGATGATTACAGATGATCTAATTTGCTTATATGCCCTTTAATATTTCGTGGTATTTTCCTTTTTTCATTCTTTTGTACTGTTTTTTCATATTTTCCATATGAGGACGATTATCCATTACACTAGCAATTAATATTTCGATAACATAGTAATCTGGGTCTTTTATATTTAAATTATGAGGTAATGAATTATTGACCTTACTAGATGAATTTAAATCACTTGCTAAAAAATACCAGAGACTGATCTGTCTTTTCAATTCAACAAAAGTTTCTTTTCTGAATTGATCAGGGTAAGATTTCAAAACTCTGTTAAGTAATTTAGCAGCTTTTCTATACTTCTTTATTGCTGCAAGTGTAAATGCTCTATTATATTCTAATTCCCATAATAAATTTGAATTATCTGGATAATAAGTAATTTCATTAGATTGTCTAAAAAATTTTTTGTTTGCCAATTTGATCTGAAAATACCACACAATTCCTCGAATTATCCACCATATACCAAATAAAGCTCCTATTAAACCAATTCCAAATGCAAGCAATATTATTCCAAGTATAAGGAGGCCAAAACCTGCAAGAATCATGTCTCCGGGTTTGTTGAAAGTCACACTTCCCATAATTTAGAGATTTAGTATATATTTAAAAATATTATCCCAACCATTGCTCTGAAAATGCAGCTTTGCAAAATACTAAGATTTTATACAATTAATTCGGATAACAAAAATTGAAGTTATTCTATCTTCCAGCAAAAGAGATCTCTACCGGAGTATCAATCCAAATAGGGGTTTGGAACAGTTAAATAAAATTTGACTGTAATTTGATAAACTTGTACATTCAACAATTCTTTGCTTCAAATATATATGTATAACTGATCAGGTATAATAATGAAGTAGATGATAATGTATTGAAAATATGAATAAAAAACCTTCTTACATAGTTTGGAAGTGTATATTTAACAATTTTAAAAAAAAATAATACAAGTATCCTTTGTACTTTTGATAAATCTATATACGCATTATAGTAAAGTAATTTGATGGAAAATCAGATACCTAGCAGAGATGCAATCAAAGATAAACTCCCTGGTACTCATTTTGATGTGATAATTATTGGAGGAGGGATTACAGGTGCAAGTGTTGCTCGTGACGCAGTATTGAGGGGTTTAACTGTGGCATTGTTTGAGAAGAAGGATTTTGCATCTGGTACATCTTCTATGACTTCCAAGATGATACATGGTGGACTGAGATACCTCAAGAATTATGAATTCAGATTGGTAAGAGAGGCATCACTTGAGCGTAAGGTTGCAATAGATACTGCTCCACATCTTGCAGAAGCAATGAATTTTCTGGTTCCTCTGTATAAATGGAATAAGGAATCCACTTTTCTGTTCAGACTTGGTTTGATGGCTTATGATATGCTTGCCTTTCCCAAACAGATTGGTAAGCACAAAATGCTCAGTGCTAAAAAACTAGTTGATACTCTACCAATACTTGAGAATGATGAGCTCAAAGGTGGAGCTTCATATTTTGATGTAAAGACAGATGATTCCAGATTAACACTTAGTAATATATTGTTTGCTCTTGCAGGTGGTGCCAAAGCATTGAATTATTCAAGGGTTGTGAAATGGATACAAAAAGAGGAGGAAGTCGAGGTATTTGTGAAAGATGAATTAACAGGAGATGAATATTCTGTTACAGGTGATGCACTGGTAATTAGTGGTGGGCCATGGACAGATAGGATAGAGGATATTGGAGAGGATTTTGATGGAGAGGCCAAAATAAGAATGACAAGAGGAACCCATATTACACTTGATCAGAAGGTTGATCTGCCATACAGTTGTCTACTTGTGAATGATGATTCAAGACCAATTTTTCTTATACCGAGAGTTAATGACAAAATACTTGCAGGTACAACAGATGTTGATTACAAAGGCCATCCAGATGATATAGAACCGACAAAAGAGGATATTGACTACATACTTGATGCTGTGAACAAGATATTCCCGACTGTTAAATTTACACATGATAATATTCAGGCAGCGTTCACCGGTGTCAGACCTCTTGTTTTCAAAGATGGTGTTGATGAGAGGAAGGTATCGAGAAATCACAGTATTTTCATAGATGGCAGGGTGGTTACAGTACTTGGTGGTAAATTAACTACTGCCAGGGTAATGGCCAAAGAAGTCATAGATAAGTTGATAAAAAAAGTCTATTATCAACCGTTACGCAATTACAGATGTCTTACTGATAAGATGCCTCTATATGGTGGAGATATGGAACAATGGGATATATTTTTGACAGAGAATACTCAGAGATTGATAACTGAATATCAACTAACTGAAGCCAGTGCAGATATGCTGGTACGATGGTATGGATCAGAGATAGGGTTCTTTGAGACAATTCTTGATGAACATGGCAATGAGTTGCTTATTGAGAATAGTCCATGGTTGGAGGCTCAGGTGATATACAGCTGCAGAGTGGAATGTATACAGAACCCCATTGATTTTCTTAGAAGGAGAACGCCAATTATGCTGGAAAGGGGAAATGGTCTGCAATGCCTGGATAGGGTGGCTGATCTGATGTCTGCAGAGTTAAACTGGACAGATGATGTTAAGAGAGAGATGATTGCAGACACTAAATTGTATATCAAACGATTTATTTCAGTGGATAGGTAATATTCTGAAATAAAATCAGAATGTACTAAATAAGGTAAAAAGTTCAAATTTAATATATTTTTGATTTCAGATTTATTTATACTGAATCAAAAATTGTTGTGATGCACTAATGATTTATAATAACATTGAAGCAAAGAAGGATTGATTAACATTGTTGGCAGAAGACGTAATGGATAAATTAGATGGGAATCTAATTGTCTCTCCCTCTTTATTCCTTGCATTTGGATCTCCCATGCAGGCAATTGATTTTGATGAATATAATGAGGCATTATGTGATTTTTTAGGCACTGTTGCCTTCCCAAGATCAATACTGATAGTATCCCCATTTTGGGTTACGGATAATATTAAAATAAACTCTGTGGATTATCCAGAACTGATATATGATTTTGATGAGGGCCCTGAAACTCTGAAAATACTGACTTATCCATGTAGTGGTAATCCAGATCTTGCAGTTGAGATTAAAAACCTACTAGATAGCAGGGATATTGAGGCAGAATTGGAGATGGAACGTGGTCTTGATAAGGGTTGTTGGATACCCTTGTATGTTGCCTTTCCAGATATGGATGTACCTGTGGTACAGATGTCTATTCCTAAAAATGCATCTCCAGAAGAGTTGTTCAGAATCGGTAATACACTTTCAGACCTGAGAAAAACAGGAGTTATGATCATCACAGTTGGTAATACAGTGTATGATGAAACTAACTTTGATTTAGAATATAAATACAAAGGAGCTGATGATTGGGCAAAGGAGCTGGATAACTGGATATATGAGCGGGTAAAATCAAGAAATTATAAGGAGCTGTTCAATGCAAATAATTTTGCTCCTCATGCATCTAAAATTAATATTTCAAGATTATCCCCATTATATTTTATGCTAGGTACAACAATTGATAATGATGTGAGTTCAGTGATATTTGATGATTTTTATTATGGAAATACGGCAATGAGGAGTTTTGTGTACATAAATAATAGATAAATAACAGATTTTCTAGTTATACACTCCGAGTATAAGATTTATAAATGAGTAATATTATATTTCTATATTATGAGCAATATATTGAAATTTAAAGAAGAAGATGTTCAAAAAGGGGAAGATTATTTCAAATCAATTCATATTGAGCCAGAACAGAGACAGATAGTCACTGCAATTGCAGAATTACTCTCCAAATTCACCGGATTGCGTGTGATTGCTCTTAAAGGCTTTATATTGATGGTATTCAGGCAGTGGCAGATTGATAACAACAAGGAGATACGTGTGATCGCAACTGCTGCACCATCTGAGAGAATTGCAATGGTGACAGATCTTTTTAATCGGTTGGATAAAAAGCTCTCTAGAATACTGAAATCAGATGGGGACAAGGAAAAATTGACAAATGCAATCAATTCAGGACTTGATTTTTACAAATCCCAGTTTGCAAATCGTTAGTAGTTTATTGGTATATCTGTTTGGTTTTATAGATTGATCTCATGTAAATCATGGTTAATTCTGTCAATTACTTGCTGTGCAAAGTTGATGTGTTCATGTTTGTATGCATAATTGACAATTGCTTTGGCTTTAAGTTTGGTGTGTTTTCGTCTGTTCATACATATATTATGTATTTTTATATATTAAAATTTTTCTATCTTTAGAATTTATTGGCGAATAAAATTACAATAAAAATTACAATTTATTATTTACTTCAGATTATCTACTAATGATTATTTTTTATGTATAATTATTGAATTATTTAAATAAACATATTGCTATATTTTTGTTTTAATAGTTTATACCCATAGTACGGATTTTATCATATTTTAATTAGCGCCTTTAATTTGATTTACCTGATACACTTATCAAAAATAGTCAAATATCATTTTTATACCCACTAATGTGATTAACAGAGCAATTATCATTTTTATTTGTGATTGCTTTAACCTGAAATGCATTGCATAAGATCCCAACAGTGCTGCAATTATAGATACCATAGTTCCATAAAAAATAAGGATATAATCAAAGATATAATTATTTATCAGTAATTTTGATATTATTCCTACAAAACTAGAGAAAACAACAATAAATGAGGTTGTACCCGCAGCTTTTTTAGGCCGCAAATTGAAATAAAGCAATAATGGGAGCACAATTGCTCCACCACCAATACCAAGTAAACCAGACACAAATCCAACTAGGAAACCAACAGTAATTGAAAACAATAACTGTGTTTGTACATCTTTATCTGTTTCCAAAGCACTATCTCCGGATTTGAACTGTTTAATGATTGTATTTGCACCTATCAATATCAGCACACATGCAAAAACAAATTTCAACTCATTCGATGGAATATAATTCACTAATAAAGCACCAACTGGTGCACCTATTAGGCTCATCAGGATAATTGGCACTGAAACTCTAAAATTGATTGATTTTTGTCTGTAATTTCTGGTGGATACTGTGAAAGTATTGATAAAATTGAATGTGAGCCCATAAATTGATGCTTGCTCAATTGGATAACCAAATGCAATCAATATTGGTATAATTATAAATGCCGCACCCAACCCTCCTAGACTGCTAATAAATGTGGAAATAAAAATCAATAAAATTATTAGCAGATATATAGTAGTTTCCATAGAATTACCCCTTGTTAATTACCACAGGATATACAAATATACTTATTATCTTTTACTCTGATCCCTGTTTCATACACTGGCTCACTACACTTGCTACACTGATGATAGTTGAATGTACCCTTAGCAAAAGTGAGATCATAATTTTTTATGTCACCAATTGAGAATATTGATTCTAATGGTGTATTGAGCATGTTTTGGATCATTGAGATTGCTAATTTTGAATCTATTTCGTATGGCTCTATACCTTCTTTTCTTTTATTAACAAAATCTGATTTCATAATATTTTCAAAAAAACTAAATTTAATTGCCAAACGAACACCTTTTCCTGTTTTTTTGTCAACTAAAACAAAAGCATTTTTTCCCTCATTAGTTCAGATTATCTCACCCTTACCGAAGGTGGCACTCGTTCCCACCTGTACCCCCTCTGAAAAACACAAAGCTGCATGAGAGGGGCCATTCTCCATAATCACATGAAGTTCTTTATTCTGTGCACGATCAACACCAAGAGTGTTGAGTGCCTCAAGAGCAGCACGTATTCCGAGAGGCATAGCTGGACAGACATGGCCATGTAGGATAAATCCAGCATTGATTAGTTCATTATAATTTTCTAAATCTATTTGAAATGATATTGGTTCTCTTAAAATAGGTTTCATTAGTATTTCCTATACTGCATAGCAGACAAACTAAATTATAATTAGAAGATTTTAAAATTATCGAATTATAAATATATGATTGTAATCATAATAAATAATTAAGAAGCACAAACCGTTAACAAAACATTAGTGTGATTTGTATGTTATTTCAAGATAAATAATAATAAATCCAATTCATAGAATAAATGATTTTTTTAGATCCTCCGACATTAGATTATCAAACTCTTTTCCAATTGAGATCACAATCACCTTTCCTTTTTTAGACGTTTGTACCAATCCTGATTTGTTTAGTAATTTGATGTGATAATTGAGTGTACTTTTCTTCAACTTGAATATACTCTCCAACTCACAAAAGCAGGTAACTTTCCCCAGATAAACAAAATGTAGGATCTTTAATCTTATATCACTGGCCAATGCATTTGCAAATTCCAATAATTTTATGAAATCAATGTTTGAAGTGAGTTCCTCCAGATATTTTGCAGAATTATTCATTTCTTTATAGTAAGTTTTGAAATCAGGAATATTTTTTATTTCAAGATCTTTGGTCACAATATATGGCTCTTTTAGATCCTCTTTATTTATCAAGTCATTTACCAATTATCACAGCTCAATTTACTTTGGCTAAGATAAATTATTAAATTTTTCTAATAAATAATACAAATTTGATTTTTATGTCCTTAAATGATACAATTCACATTCCGACCATGCAATAATAAATAGAAAATTTTAAAATAAACAAATTAATTCTTCACCCATGTCTGAAAAAGTTATTTCTAATACACCCTTCCAATTATCCAAATTAGATAGATTCCTACCTGTCTGGATATTGATCGCAATGGTTTTTGGATTATTACTTGGCTTCATTGATGGAATACAGGAATTATTCAATTCAGTGCAGATAGGTTCCACATCATTACCAATAGCAATTGGTTTATTGTGGATGATGTATCCAGTTCTTGCCAAGGTAAAGTATGAGGAACTTGGAAAATTACGGAGTGATGGAAAAATGTTATTCACATCTCTTTTTCTCAACTGGGTAATTGGCCCAATTCTCATGTTTCTACTTGCATGGTTATTTCTAGCAGATGAACCAGAATTACTTCAGGGGTTGATACTAATTGGTCTTGCCAGGTGTATTGCCATGGTACTGATCTGGAATATGCTAGCAGGTGGTGATAATGAGGATGCAGCTGCAATAGTTGCATTGAACTCGATCTTTCAGATTGTAGCATATTCTTTCTATGCATATTTCTTTCTTGATATTGCATCCTCATGGATGGGAGGAGAAGCCACCAACATCAACATAAGTATGACAGAGATTGCAATCAGTGTATTTATTTTCCTTGGAATACCCGTTATAGCTGGATTTCTCACCAGATTATATGGTATCAAAAAAATAGGCAAAGAGAAGTATGATAATGAATTTGTGAAAAAACTTGGCCCCACTGCACTGATTGGCCTTCTATTCACCATAGTTGTGATGTTTGCCATGCAGGGAAGAAAAATATTTGAACTTAAATGGAAATTACTACAAGTTGCAGCTCCTCTGGTGCTTTATTTTATTCTTATGTTCTTACTTGCATTCTTCTTGGCATGGATCATGAAGTTCACATACTCAAAAACAGTCACGTTATCCTTTACTGCTGCATCAAATAATTTTGAACTGGCAATAGCTGTGGCAATTGCTACCTTTGGTATCAGCTCAAATCAGGCCCTTGCAACCGTGATAGGTCCTTTAATTGAAGTTCCCGTACTGTTAGCCCTGGTATACCTGTCCTTGTATCTGAAAAAGAAAATGTTCTTGACAAAGTAGTGAAGACAAGATAAATATCAAAAATACATCAAAATACAAATATACTGTATCTTATATTGTTCAAAATATTTAAACATACTATAATAAATTTAATATATCTATTAAGAAATATTTTATCTGTAATTGACACTTATTGTTTAGTGAGAAAAGAAAGCATTGAACATAAGAGATGGAAACAAGTTTGGACCAGTGAAACTGAGGATATTAGCATTGAAGATAACAATGATACAGATAGTTAATCAAGTATGGACAGGAGGTTGAACACAATCCATTATATGGATTTTTAGTTGATAGTATTTATTTTGCTTTGTTGCAATTCAAATTGAGCTTGAAAAATATACATTTATTAGTTAGTAATTATAGCATAGTATGGATATTTTGATTGGTGTATTATTTGCACTTGTAGCAGCTTTCTCATGGGGATTGAATGCACATATACTAAAATATGGTATGAAGAATGAAAATGCAATGCTTGCAATGTTTTTCAGAGCAATAATTGCCGCCCCACTCG
Organism: archaeon; assembly: GCA_024280435.1. Classification (GTDB taxonomy): domain Archaea; phylum Asgardarchaeota; class Heimdallarchaeia; order Heimdallarchaeales; family Kariarchaeaceae; genus JAJRQD01. Next base: position 20,791 of record JAJRQD010000271.1, read on the forward strand.
CAGCATTGATTGCAATTATAATCTATGGAGTTGATGCAATCACAGTCTATTTCTCATCAGAGGTTATTCCACTGGTAATTATCAGTGTGATATTCATCCTACTGGGCGATGGAATATTTCTATATGCACTGAAGACATATCCTGTTAAAATGTTATTACCAATTGGATCAACCTATCCTCTGATTACGACTACAATTTTACTGGTAACAGGTGTTGAGACAATCTCACCGATGATAATCACAGGTACTGTGATAATAATTACGGGAGTAGCTGTTGTTACCTATGCAGGAAATTCAGAGACAGAGGGTGAATTTGATTACAAAATCCCACTTATTGGTTTCTCCGCTGCAATTTGTTGGGGGATTGCTGTGTTCACTGTGAGAATGATACTGCAATTTGATGGGACTGAGGGCTTTGGATTGACTGCAATCAGAACTTTCATTATGGCAATCGCCAGTATCATTATCTTCCTATCATCCAAGGATGCCAGAACAAAGCATCAGCAAAGAGAGAGTACGGATAAAAAATCTTCATTAAAATATCTGACATTATCAGGTATTGTTGGTTGGGTAATTGGGGCATCTGCTTTTATGACCTCCATTCAGAAGGTAGGTGCAAGCATTGCCACTCCAATATCTTCCATAAATCCAATTATTGCAGTACTATTCGGTACAATAGCTGGAATTGAGAAAATTACAAAGTTACAATTCACAGGGATTTTGATAACAGTCATTGGAACAGTGGTAATTGTACTTGGATGATATTTGTGGGATTAAATGAATCTTAATATATAAATCAAAATTAAATTTCTTATAAAAAAACAATTTCAGCTTACTTTTCATTTAAATATGATAATTTACTTTGTAGTTTTATGGAAGTACAAGTAAAACCATTAATTGTAGAGATTACTGAAAACGCAGTGGAACAGATCAAAGCCACTCTTGCATCACAGACAGTTCCTGATTTATTCCTCAGAATTTATGTACAGGGAGGATGCAGTGGAATAAGCTTTGGGATGGCTCTTGATAACAGAGGATTGGATGGAGATGAAACTATTGAACATGAAGATATTAAGGTAGTTGTGGATAAAAATTCACTGAGCTATGTTAATGGAGCAATTGTTGATTTTGACGATTCTGGTGAAAAATCAGGATTTAAGATCTCAAATCCAAATATAGACCTGAGTGCAATGGGTGGTAGCTGTGGATCTGGTTCATGTGGCTCAGATTCTGGATCCTGTGGATCTGGTGGATGTTGTTAATTTAGATTATCAAATATCAAACTCATATCAAAAACATTTGAAGAATGTGTTAATTTACCCATAGAGATTATATCAACACCAGATTTGGCATAGGATACAATTGTATTCTCATTAATATTTCCAGATGCTTCAATTAGTACCTTTGAATTTACAGATCTTAATTTTGGTAGAATATTCTCAATCATTGCTGGTGTGTAGTTATCAAGCATAATTATATCTGCACCAGCATTTGTTGCTTCTATTGCCTCATCATCATTCCTGACCTCAACCTCAATTTTAAGACTGAAAGATGATTTTTTCTTGGCACTTTGTATTGCTTCAGTTATACTACTGAAATTTACAAGATGATTCTCTTTCATCATTATCATAGATGATAAGGACATTCTGTGTGTATCGCCACCTGCAATGAACACCGCCCATTTCTGATATCTACGCAGTCCAGGCAATGTTTTCCTGGTGGCTGCAATCATAAGATCCGGGTTTATCCCCCTTATCTTATCAATACTTGAATAGGTAAGTGTAGAGATACCACTCATATGTGAGAAGATATTCAAACAGGTTCGTTCTGCCTGTAATATATTATTTGATTTCCCAGAAATTTTACATATCACATCTCCTTTGTTAACAATGCTACCCTCCTCTACAATGAAATCAACTGATATTTCATTCATCTCAAATATAATACTTGCAACCATTGTACCAGAAATCATACCATTCTGCTTTGCCACAATACTCGCTGTCACATCCTTGCTATCAACAAGTATAGAACTATTGTCCCAGCTCTGAATATCCTCTTCTAACCAGTGGATAACATCATTTCGGATCACACTCTTATTCATAGCTCTAATTTATTTATGCTGTTTATAGTGTTATATTTTCTATAATATTCAAATGTGAATTATTGGTTTACGAAGAATTGTATCTCCTCTGCATTGACAAATCCCTCTTTCTGATCAACACACATTCCATTACGGATCTGAAAAGATATTGGAATTTTGAAATTAAATTCAGTATCAAGATTTAAGGAGAATAGAATTATCTTGTCTACTTTTGCCTTGTCAGACACGTCAAGTACTCTCACATTCTGTTGCAGAAAATCATCGGGTAGACTATTTATCTCCTCCATCTGTACATCACAGAACTTGCATGAATTACCAACTACCACCAGTAATTTATTTGATTCGGGGTTCATCATCACATATTCCTGGTATTCATCCGTTGTTCTTATCAATAGGTTATCAGGAATGCTGTGTACCTTCAATGCTTTCTTTGGAAGACGATAAGCGATCAGATATGCAATTATCACAAAAATAGACAATACAATCAGACCACTCACTGCATTCCATTCTATAAATGCAAATATCAGATTACCTAGTGAACCGACTGCAATCATAGGATAAAGATCATTATACTCATAAAAATCACAATAACATGTTCCAATCTGTTTCATATACTTACAGATATACATAGGTAGGCTTGCATTCAGAGTATAGCTTGTGGAATAAATGAATACGGGATAGAGTAGTAGTCGAAACCACATTGGTACTGCAAAAGTGAAGTAAGATATTAACCATGTGGATAACACAGCAGTATACAGATTAATTCTCCACCAGTATAGTTTTCTGCCATGAAATTGAATGACGGCACAGTTATTCATGTTTGAGAACCTTAGAATATGATAAATTATTACCGCTAAAAGCAGTACGATGCTAATACCAATTGCATATAAATCAATTGGAACTAGATCTGTAACCGACATTACATTGTTTAAATCCAAATAATATTAAAATTATTCCACATTATAAAGGATATTTTTATCATGTTACTTTTAAAATTATCATTCAGACTTTCAAAAAAAATCTTCCAAAGATGGCTTTGTGAAATTAAAGCTCATATTCACATAGTTAATGATAGGTAGATGTATTTTATCCTTCAGATATAAGATCAATTCATCTTTAGTATCGAATAAAATAGGCTTTTTTTCACAAGTCATCTTTATACCCTCACGTACCTCCCACACACCAACGGGGATAAGATATTCTGGTGTGATCTCTCTGATAATCAGAACTTTTGCCTGTCTCTGGCGTTTTATCAGATGTTCAAGTAGTGGCAATCTTGCTGCATAGTATCCACCTGCCTGTTTGGAATACTTGCTCTTTCCTTTGTATATCTCTTTTGCTTTGAACCCCTCACGATCTATAACAATGCTTGGCTTTGTTGATTGTAATGAGAATATATTTCCAGGTATCCACGCCTCTATATTCTCAAAAGTATAATCTCCAGGTAGTAAAATAACTGTGTAGTAATTGCCAAGTATATCACCCTGTCTAAGCTCTATTGTGGAAATTGTTGGTAGATATTTCAACCTGGGTATCAACTCCTTACCAATCATATCATCAGTGGCAGTGATAGACCATCTTGTTGGTACTATTTTTGCATTATCTTTGAGACCTGTGGAACCAGATGAAAGTATACCCTGTAGATAATAGATATCAAATTTACTATTATATAGCTCAAATATCTGTTCTTTTGATTGTAGTTCATCGTTTATTATACTATCAACTTTCTTAGGAATAGCTGGATTGGATGTGATATCAAATTTTTGTAAGAAACCAGATGGACCCATTGGCTGTGTATCTGGAGCAACTGTAAAATCAAAATTCGATAGTTGAGAGAATTTACCCTCTACCTCCACAAGTTTTGAAGATAGAGTTATTTCCTGTAATTTTTCATGTATTCTTGCAGATGCGATATTATCTTTTTTTATGTATGTGCTCTGTTTACCACGTATAAGATTAAATCGAATATCAATAATTTCCTTGAATGATAATTCTGTCCACTGGGATGGTTTGGATGCAAGTGATACATTATCTGATCCAAGTGATGTCATTGGTCCAGATAGTACTCTTGGATAACCATTTGATCCTACAAATATCTGTGGTGTCAATCCAAACATGGATCCATCTTTGTTCACTGTCTCTATCTTCCGATCAGTACTAGGATAGAGATCTAGTGCTTTCAGTAAAGGGCAATAACTGATACCACACAGAAGTTTTGTGGCTTTACATCCCACACACAGGTTTAGATCAATTGAATTGAGTATGGGCATTTTTTTACTCAACTCAGATATATTGATCTTCTCAGGTTTCATTGATATTCTAAAATTCTAGAATGTGAATTAATAAAGTATTGATAATGAAAATAAAAATTACTTTGATTTAAATTTCAATCGTTAATTATGTGATACTTTTTAAATAAATATTCTTTAAAAAGAAATTAATGAAACTAAGATGCATCAATAGATGTAAGAACGGAGTTATGGAAAGTTCCTCAATCTGTTCAGAATGTAAAGGTGTCGGATACAAGTCATTTAGTATGGGTGCCAGTGAGAATAGAGATGATAAAGACAGATGCAAAACTTGCAGAGGTAAAGGGAAAATATTTTCAAGAACTGAATGTGAGGAATGTAATAACGGATTTACCTATGTCTGTGATTTCTGTGGTACTACTCTAGATGAACACGAAGACAATTCATGTTCCACATGTGAGGAGAATCCTATTGTTATTAAACTTGCA
>JAJRQD010000272.1 GCA_024280435.1 archaeon
TGAATGAGAAATTCTTTACATCCAGTGCTACTTCATCATCTGTAAAAGTCTGCATCTCATAATGATCTCCAGATTTGCTCTGCATTTCCTTTAATTTTCTGAATTCTGTTGTGAACTCATCTGCATCATTTAATCTCTCAAGCTCTGCAGAATCATTTATTATTTTCTGTGTCATGATTTTTTCACCTATATATTTCCATTATATTCGTATTTTCTACGAATTAATATTCTCATAGCATATGCTATGATGTTCAGTAATGCAACCAGTAATAATAGTATGATCGCAGTACCAAGTGCCCATCCAACAGCTCCTTCCCAGTGTGAGTACAGTAGATTATAGTATATCTCATATGGAAGTGCTCTGATAGGTTCTTGTATTAGTTTACCAGGGTATGGTGAGTTGCTGAAGCTGAATGCAGCAGCAGTTAATATCAGAGGTGCAGTCTCTCCGATAACTCTTGCAATTGATAGTACATATCCTGTAATAATTGAGGGCATGGCATATGGTATTCTGTGCTTAATTACTGCTTCCCAATTTGTCGCACCAACTACTAATGCACTGTGTTTGTGATGCAGTGGTACATTTCTCAATGCCTCGATAGTATTGCTTGCAATTATTGGGGTCATCATAATTCCAAGTGCAATTCCACCAGGTAATAACCCAGATTCCCATCTAAGATAAACTGAGAATAAACCATATACAAATAATCCAACAACTATTGATGGAATTGCAGAGATATTTATAATTGCCATTCTGATAAATCTTGTAATTCTTGTATCTTTGGCAAACTCTGATAGGTATATTCCGGTAGCAGTAGCAATTGGAAATGCAATCAATGCAGAGATAAAAACCAAACCAATACTTCCAATGATGGCAGGATATATTCCATACTCACCTGCTCTAATTGTTGAATACGTGGGCCAAGATAATATAAATCTCAATGAAATCTCAAATATACCATCTGCAAGTACTTTGAATAACAGGGAGAATACAAGTATCAATAGAAAAACTAGTACAGATGCAAGTATTATTTGTACGATAAAATCCTTAATTACCCTCTTTTTGATATTCTTGACAATCATATCACTATCCAGTACAATCTCTTTTCTGAAAATCTGGCTAATTCCGTTTAATCCACTATATATTAACGTAACTGGAGATAGAAGTAAATTGATAAATCTGAAAAAAGTTTTGTTCTGTGAGGTGATCAGATTTGATATGTATATCACAATGAATGAAATAACTAGTAGAATCAGTGCCAGTACAAAAAGTACTGAGAATTCAGCGGAACCAAATCTTGCATCTCCAATCTCATTTGCAATAGCTGATGTCAGTGTATATGCAGATGAGAAGAAATTCCATTTGATCACAGGACTATTTCCGAGTATCATCAGCACAACCATGGTTTCACCAAGTACTCTTGAGAAAGCCAGCAATACCGATGCTGATATACTCATCCTTGCATGAGGTAATGCAACAGTTCTGAATACTTCAAATCTAGTTGCTCCAAATGCTTTTGCTGCATTTCTCTGTGTCACTGGGGTGGATTGTAGCGCATCAAAGCTAATTGATACAATAATTGGTGTAGCCATGATTGCAAGTGTCAGAGATGCTGTCAGAGGACCTCTACCGGTCGATTGATTGAACAGTTCCTTCATTATCTGTGATAGATATACAAATGCAATCAATCCAAATATCACAGATGGGATAGCTGCAATGTATTCAACAATGGGTTGTATTATTCTTGCTATTCTTTTGGGTGTGTATTCTGATATGAAAACTGCAATTGTAATTCCAAATATCATTGCCATGAAAAGAGCTGGAATACCAACAAAGAAAGTACCATAAATCATCGCCAAAGCACCATATTCTCCCTGATCAAATTCATCTGCTGGATACCAGTTGTTAGTTGATAATATCTTCCAAAACCCTTTGATATCAATTAAAAATGGATATCCATAGAATACCATTGTTAGTCCCACACCAAGTAATAGAAAAATTGTCAAGAACCCACTTGTTGATAAAATGATCCTGACAAATCGTTCTTTCAATATTCTGGTTTGCAATCCCTCTATCATCTGATCTAATTCAGATTCTAAGTTCTCCTGTTTGTTCATTTACAATTATCAATACTTGTTATTGATTATAAGAGTTGAATAATATAACTATGAATACTCTGAGAACTCTGAGATTTATTAATTTGAATGTTTCATTCCCTGTATGAATATAATTTAAATGATTTAATATCTAATAATTTTACTGTTTTTCATTCTTTTCAATATATATTTTCAATATTTATTTTCTTCGCTTGTAGATTGTAATCAGTATAATTGAGCTGAAAGCTGCAATGAATTCAAATCCCGGTACCTGGTTCTCACCAAGTTCAAGTTCTGATAATCCAGTTGCCATCTCAAATAGTGCAACATAACCCACATCATTGATGATCCACTGTCCTTCTGGCCCTAGAATATAATCCACTAGCTCTCTTGCAAGTGAACTCACTGTTTTCTCATCAAATACTATGAATAAAGGTCTGGCAATTGCATAGGATCCATCTGCTGCATTTGCCTTGTTTGCCTCCACACCCTCTATGCTTACTGCTTTGACTGTATCATCCATATATGCCAATCCTCCATATCCAATCGCATTCTCATCCTCTGCAATTAATTTGAACAGAGTACTTGTAGATGCTTCCTGTTTGTGTGAATAGACTGCTGTTGGGTCCACCTCATTTCCACCCAGAAATAGGTCATTGAAATAATCATGGGTACCACTGTTCTCATCTCTCTCTATAACTGTAATATCTCCTGATCCACCAAATGCAGACCAGTTGGTGATATTTCCAGAGTAGATGGATGTGATATTAGCTATTGAAAGATCATTGATTGTGTTTACCTTGTTAACAATGACTACAAGTGCGTCAAGAGCTATTGTTGTGATATTCAACTCTATTCCCTTGGATTTAGATGCCTCAATCTCTGCATTTTTTGGTGCTCTGGACATTGGTGCAAGATCTGTCTGTCCATCAATCAGTGCTGAGATACCTGCTCCACTACCAGGTCCCTCTATTGAGACTGTAACATCTGGATTCATCTCATTGAATCTTGCTCCAGCTGCTTCCATAATTGGAAAAACAGTATTGCTACCCACAACTTTAATAGTTGAGGTACTACTTCCTGAACTTATCATTAATGCAATTATAATAAATCCGATTATTGCTTTGAATTTAGTTTTCTTGATCATGTTTTTTCAAACCTTTGAAAATTAATTCCTTTAAAATTAATCTCAACAATTTATCTATTTGCCTATTTTATTATTAGTAGTTTCTTAATTATCTCTGAGTTATTCATATTCTCTGAGATATATATCTATTATCATATTTCTTATAATAAATCTGGTATTATCACATAATCATTACCTTATATCATTTATATTCTGTGTGAATAATAATATAGTGTCTAAAAAAATTATTCGTAGAAAACTACAATTCGCTGGAAACTCAAGTTATGTGTTAACCTTGCCGAAAGTATGGATAAAGAGTGTAGGACTGGATAATAAAAATTCAGAGGTAATTATTGATGAATTTCCAGATGGTTCATTAAGAATCTATCCCGAAAATAAAGATGAGAACAAAGCGGAGATAAATAAAGAACTACTGATACGAATTGATAAATCTAGAGATCATGATGAGATTATAAGATTAATACTTGCTGGATATCTAGCTAGCAAGGGTAAGATCACAATTGTCTCAAAAAAAGACAGAATCATCAGTCCAGATCTGATAATAAAAATTGAGGAACTGACTGGTAAACTGTGGGGATCTGAGATTATATTACAATCCCCAGAGATGATTGTACTTCATGATGCACTTGACCCAACACAGATGAGCCTCAAAGATATAATATCAAGAGCATTCACCACTGCGGAGAATATGATAACATGGGCATTGGAAGCAATAATCTCACATGATATCAATGTAATAATCAATGTCAGGAGAACTGAGAATACCCTCGATAAACTGTATTATTTTGCACTAAGACAGCTTTATCAGGCTGCATCCAGTATTATTTTTGCAAATGCAATTGGTATTTATCCTTCCGAGGTAATTGACTATCACCTATTGATAAAGAATATAGAGAGAGCAGGTGACCATGCCAATAATATTGTGAACTCAATAGATCGGGGTATTTCAGATGAGAAGATATTACAAACTCAGGGTATAAAAGCAAAAGAAGCCTTCTCTGAAGCGGTGAAATCATTTCTGAAAGGAGATGAGGATCGTGCTCAGTTGTCAATTAAAAAGAGCGTTGAGGTAAAAAACAGGATGAGTGATGTAAAATTGAAACCAGATGGATTTGCCATTTCAAAATCAATACTCAGAATATCAGATTATGCATCAGACATTGCAGAACTGGTGATTAATCGAACAATATCTGAAATTGATATTTCAGAATAGCATCAATATTATATTCAGTATCAGATAAAATCAGTTACTAAACAATTTATATCTCTGCTTGTTCTAATAAATAATATTCTATGGTAATAAAATAGCTAAATTTCAATAACGAATTAATAAAGGGTTATATACTATTTTTCATTAATTATATATGAGAGAATTAGTGAATGGCATTTCTTGATAGACAAATAATGATCTTAAGAAATAGAGACGATGTTGAGTTAATCATACATCTAGATTTCTCTGATCTATATCTACTGGCATATGAGATCATGTACAATGCCAATTCCTCCTCTGGTAAAGAGGTGATTTTCCTATTTGGTGTCGATCAGGAACTACATATACATGGAATAAAGGGTAGTGAGAAAGTAATCATAAATCAGCTAAACACATTTATGGGAATATTCAAACCAAATATCAATTATAAGATACAATCAAGATTCTCACCATCTGATAATAAAATTATATACTATCTGCATATCAATCCAATTCTGAACAGATTGTTCTTTCCTCACAAGATAAGAAAAGATTTCATGCAAATACTCTCTCAGATAAAAATGAGTGATTTCTCATCCAGCTTGCATCATATTATCCAGGAAACTTCTGCAAACCAGGTAATATCAATAAATACTATGATTAATTTTTTTAGTTCAATTCATATTGATCAATTTTCAGACTTCATAGATGAGAGTGTGACACAGAAGATCAATAGAATAGTAGATAGTATTCAGTATTTTGAGAAGAAAGCAGACCTCATGAAGGCTATTGATGTTATTGGTCTGAAGAAATTATTTGGAAATAATGCAGCTCTATTTGCACTGAAATGTAGCACTAAGATACTGATGCATCTAGATATGTATGATGATCTTTCCAGACAGATAGTGATTAACCGATTACAGCATCTGTTCAAATTATTACCCGAGGGGATCCAAGAATTTGAAGCCAATGTGAATTATTTTCTAAGAGATCTGATAATTGAGAAAGAGAATATATTCGGGTATACGATAGATTCATATGATGATCTACTGTATTTCATGCAGATATTCAGCTCTGTTGGAATTACAGTTCATCTAGACCGTACAATAAAGGAGATTGAATATGGTGATAAAATACAGAAGAAAATTAGAATTATAAAATCAAAAAAGAAAAAAATAATCGATGATGATACCTTGGCAAGGATATTCACTATTTTCATACCATATTTCCAAGAGAAAGAGAGTAATGTAAAATCAGTATTTAATGAAGTTGAGAAACATAAATTAAACAAAAGCAGACTTCTTGCAGAGATACAACATAGAGATAGAATTATCAGACCTGTGAATAAACTTGGTAGACATGATAGAGACAATAGACTGGCTTTACTAGTGAAAGAATACTATGAATTTGAATGTCAAAGCTGTGACTCTAAGAAATCAAAAGTGACTGAGATAACTGTATCTCATAATATTCCACTATACTTTGGAGTAGAATTTGGTGGTGTGGATAAATCATGTAATATGCAAGTACTTTGCAGGTTCTGTCATGATGCATATGAGGCCTCTTTTGAAAAAGAGATATTTGAGAACAAGGACATAATCTCAAAATCAGATCTACTAGAATATCTAAAGGGAAAATATAGCTGTAATTTTGATTGAGATAAAATATTTATACAGAATAAAACTTATTGATACACAAATCCATTCTCTGTTTACAAAGTAAATTATGAGTTCTCATGCAACCAATCATATTCCAATATAGTTACAATCCTTGAACCATAAAAATAACTTTATAAGAAAATTAAACTACAATAGATTTATGAGCGCAATTCAACTTGATAGTTGTTTTTCATGTAATAGGACTTTATCCCCAGTTAAAAGAGGTTCTTCTCGTTTCCCATGTCCACAATGTGGTGCAAGGATTATGAGATGTGCCGACTGTAGACGTGCATCAAATACATATGTATGTCCAGGATGTGACTTCACCGGACCCTAAGGAGATGAATTTATGGCAAAGATGGTATTTCAATATGATATAAAAACCCCACAACCAAATGCAGATGTAGATGCAATGGTTGAAGCAATTAGAAAAGGATTATCCGAAGAGTTTCAGATGATGGAGAAAGTTGATATTTCAAATCTATATTTTGGTATCAAATCAGCAAGAGTACAGTTCATGTGTGATGCTGCAGACGGTACACTTCAGGATAAATTGGAGAATTATCTCAATGGTCTAGAAGAGACTGGAGAGATGGAACTTTCATTCACATCAAGATTATAAGTTAATTATACAATATTATTTATAACCCCATATTTTTATTGTTACAATTGATTTGTTCATCTTAAAACTTGTATGTACAAGTTACTGGATGCTATAGCATGGTAAATTATTCAGATATTAGTTTATTTATAATAGGTGATTTCAGTTGTATTTATTCAGTAACTTTGCATTGATCTCCACATTCTCCATGGCAATATCAAGTGCATCAGTTAAATTTGGTCTTTTATTGAGATATTCTTTGAAGAAGGATCGTACATCATCTATATCATCAGTACACATTGGGATGAGTGATGTCAATACGTTCTGATACATGTAATCAGTTAGTGCCTCAAAATTATCCAGATTGGCAATATACCACTTCCACAGAGTTGCTTTTGCCTTTGGATTGGCAATTATACCCTGAATAATAGTACTTCTATTTCTTAGAGGTACTTTCTCAAATGTATACATCTGCATCTCCTCTATCAGTGATAGTTCATTGAAGTCTCCAAGTGCATTTAGATATGAAATACTCTCTTGCTCATTTTCTGCATTCTCAAATCTATTGACTAGAAATTCACGATCATTTGTCTTTAGAGCACCAATTCTCAGTATATTTCCAAGAATATCTGGAGATATTTGAACACCATTTTTTATCTCCTTGAATTTATCCAAGGCATACTTCTCAGCCTTCTCATATCCAAATTGTACTGCATTGTAGATCAAACCAGATCTGATTGATGTGATATCAGTTGGCTCTCCTTCTTGCATATCAAGTGAAATTCTTTCTAGTATTGCCTCAAGAAAGTTCTTTCCAATATCTGCGATTCTATTCTCAATCTCTCCATCAAATAATTTATACAATTGAAATAGTTGATTTGAGATAGATGAAATTGATAGGTAATTATCCTCCTCAAGATAGTTATTGATGAAATTCAGATAAATATCTAATTCTACATCTCCAGATCTGACTAGTGCATACAGTTCATGGATAACATTCCATCGATCTATTGGTCCGATTAACTTGGAGTTTATCAATTCTCCTAGTTTAGCAAGATTTGATGCCTCATACTGTACTCTGAAGAAACCTGTAAAGTCCTTGTTAAGCTTGAATGTATCACAGTTATCCTTCAGATTGAACTGAGTATCTCTTGTATCGAATAGAATGAAATCAGTTGATATTTCTTTTTCTTTATCATACTGTGTAATGGATACAGGAATTAACCATAATGTATCACTATCATTCTCTAGAAAGGTGAACCTTCTCTGATCAAGATTTAAGGTGTTACCATCTCTTGTCACAGTTATTTTTGGATAACCCTGTTGTAGTACCCAAGATTCCATTAGCTGAGATACCGGTTTACCCGTTACCTTCTCAATTGCAAGCCAAAGATCAGAGGAGGAGGCAACATCATATTTGAATTTCTCAAGATAGTACTGTAAACTCTCTCTGAAACCATCTGCACCGATATATGCTGCTAGCATACGTAATACAGAACCACCTTTGTTGTAGATTATGGGTGCGGTCTTGATTGTCATACCCACTGCCACATCACCCGGTTTCTCGATAGCAGCAGTCTCAATATATGCATCTGCACCAAGTGCGACTGAAGTCTCTATCTGCAGGAATAGCTGCCATATATTTTTCTCAGGATAATACTCATCTATAACTCCGAAGCCGAAGTATGTTGCAAAACTCTCATTCAGCCAAATATATTTCCATGTTGCAGGGGATGTGGAATTACCAAACCATTGGTGTGTGATCTCGTGTGCAATAACCATCTGTATAATAGTTTCCTGTCTTTTTGATGTCTGAGGGTATTTTAACAGATAATTCTCGCGATAGAGTATTGCAGACCAGTTCTCCATTGCACCATGAGCAAAATCAGCAGTTGCTATCTGATCCATCTTGTTGAATGGAAATGGCACTTTGAAATAATTCTGACAATATTTCAATGATTTCATTGCAAAATCAAGTGCAAATTCACCATATTTCTCTGCTTGACCTGGAGATGCATATACCCGGTGTCTCACACCA
>JAJRQD010000273.1 GCA_024280435.1 archaeon
CTCAAGAGGAAAGGGTAAATTCATAGCTAGTGAATTTGTACCGGCTGATGAGATGCCAGATGCTGAGTATCCATATGTACTGACTACTGGTCGTTCACTCTATCACTGGCATTCTGGTGTGATGACAAGAAGATCAGAGGGTCTACATGAAAGAAAGCCTGTTGAGACTTCAGAGCTGAATCCAGTGGATGCAGAGAAACTGGGCATTAAAAATGGTGATAGGATACGAGTGAGCTCAAGACGAGGTACTCTGGAGACAATTGCCAAGGTAACAGATAAGATACTTCCTGGATTGCTGTTCATGACATTTCATTTCAAAGAGAGTGCAGCTAATTTACTGACAAACACTGCACTTGATCCATTTGCAAAGATACCTGAATTAAAAGTTGCAGCTATCAAGATAGAGAAGATAGAGCAATTGATTGCAGCAGATTGATATTTTTATTAATCAGGTATTACTCAACTAAATCTGGTATTAATCAACTAAATCTGGATAACTAAATCTAGTATTTATCAAAAAAATTAATTACTAACCATTCCTTGTACTTCTCATTTATAGCTTTGAAATGTCTTGCTTTTACCTCTTTTATTCTTGAGAATACTATAATTGCCTCTGCAATATAATCACTCAGCTCAATATAGATCTCATTGAAATTATTATTATTCTTGATGAACTCCTCGATTTGTTTCCACTTGTTCTCTAGTTTGATTACATCCACTTGACATGCATCCAGTAGATCATTAACATTAAGATAATCAATTATCTCCTTATTTGGATTGATAATATCTCCCAGAATTATCTCCTTGTTATCTCTTGATGAATAGAATTTCCATTTGGAGAATAAAACTGTGATCTCTCCCAGTATTGCCGGCTCTATCATCAGCTTGCTATGCAGATCATTAGTGAATTCCATGATATAATCATCCAAAATAGCGAATACTTCATCTTTTTTCAATCTACTCTCTTCAAAATTATCTTTGAATACCTCATTCCACCTAGTCTCCCATTTCTCCACATGATCTAACATACTAAGCAATGTATCATCTGTTCTATCAATACATAGTGCAATTACCTGCATCAGTGGTGGCCTGAATAGATCTCCCTCCCAGATATTGGATACTTTTCTCTTCCTGTTAGTCATCAGATAGTAAATACCTAGTATTGTGAAAAGAGTACCAAGACCTATTCCGATGAAAATAAACAGATCTGTGAACTCTAATCTGTTCTCCACATCAAATACTATCTGTACCTCTGAGATTGCATTATTGCCGAATTTATCTGTCACATTCAATGTGAATCTGATAAACTGTTTAGTCTCACTATCTATATTATATGTAAATTCAGTAGCTGATGTATTCAAATTACTGAATAATATATCATTGACATACAGATCTATTGATGATATGTTTGAATTATCTGTAATTGACCATTTTAACAGAATCGATCTTTTATAGAACACTGTATCTGCAACTGGCGAGATGAAGTCAATTTCAGGTGCTTTGTAATCAATCTCTGTGCTATAATTAGAAATATTGAGATTTGCACCCGCATCTTTAACAAACAGGCTAATTATATCATTTTCCGGATCATATTCCGAGAGCTCTGTTGAGAAAGTGGATTGAATATATGTTTGATTTGAAATAAAGCCTGCCTCATTCACCTCAGTCATATTATTTCTGTAATATACCAGTCTTTTGCCAGCAAATTCAATATATGCATAGAACCATGCCTGATCATCATATGCAGAAAACTCCACATTCAAAATTGTCTCTGTTATTGTGTAATTGAATTTACTAATTACAGGGGCAATATTATCATTACTTGAGATATTTATAGTCAAACTATTCTCTACGGTATCACTTGCTATTGTTACAATGATTTTACTTGAATACTGCTTTGGTAGCAACAGATATGATGAATTGGCAAAAATAGTTAATTCATAGTTCCCGCTATTTTTATATACAAATTGCAAATCCCCGAATTCGGGTATATTGAAATTATCTGCACTATCAACCGCAGATCCATCTAGTTGTAAATTCACTTCAAACTTAAGCTCTATACCCTGAATAATATCAACAGTATCTGGCGTGTTGAAGTCATAGCTAGCGTTATCAATTGAACTGGTTGGAATAATCAATAGAATAAACAGAATGTAAATAAATCTTAATCTCATTAATATTTCATTTTTAAGTCAGCAGATGAATTAAACGTATCTCAAATAATTCAAATAATTGTTGAAAAATAAAATTAAACTTGCAGACAAAAAAATAATTATTCGCATTCAAGTTTAAATATAATTCACGGATTAAATTGTACTAATGAAAAATATCAACTCTGTATTTATGATTGTATTTCTATCAGTTGCATTCATGTCGGTAAATACCGTGGGTGCCGCACCAGTAGTATCTAATTCAGCCATAACTCTTGCTAGCAGTACTAATGTACTGACAGATGTATCGGGAAGTGTAGATCTAAAAGATGGATCGAATGCAGCTGCTACTGCTGATATCACACTCACAGCATCTGATGGTGTATTTGCAAATGGCCTAAGTACTGTTTCTGGATCTGGTGTATCTACTCTTGCATTCACCTGGACATCCCCATCAATCTCATTCCTTGAAACACAGCTGAATGTTACCTTCACTGCAACTATCAGTGGTACTGCTGATTTTGTAATTTATGATTCTATAATTGTCTCTCATGAGGATAATATTGCAATTGTGAACTCTGAAAAAAATATCCCAACTGTGATGACATCTGGTGTTGAATATGAATTGACAACGCTTGTTAAAGATATAAATCTTGATACAAGCTCTGATATTCAGGTTACCTACACAGCTGATTTTGGTACTTTTGATGAGGCAATTGGATTGTCTAGCTCAGGTGGCTGGTTCAATACTACATTCACAGCACCTGCTGTTGATACAACTGTAAACTATATCCTGGTTACCATCTCAATTCTGGTGGAGGCATCCAATACTATTAGTCTAAGCTTGCCAGATACTATTGTGAATGTGACAAAATCCAGCTCTACCATACTGACTGCAACTCCATCATATTCCACAGAGATACTGACTGGGCAATCAACAGATATTGATATCAGGGTGTTAGCAGGCTTATCACCTGCATTTAATGGTATTGTCACTCTTGGAGTTACAAATGGTAGTTTCTCAGGTGGAGTAGAGCTGATCTCTATTGATATAAATGAGACTGGATACGCAAGTGTCCTGTGGAATACGCCCGTGACTTATGATAATATCACAGTGACATTCTCATATGATGCATATTATCTTGATCTTAATGTTTCTGGATCTTTTGATATTGAGGTGACGGTGAAAATTATCGATATTGGATTATACTATACACTTGAGAAAGCATCTGTATTGCAGAATGAAACCAATCAGATAACAATTTATGTAAATGATACAGATACCTCATTATACCTTGAGGGGGTATCAGTACTGTTCAGTGCAGGTGTTGGTGTATTTAACAACGGTGCATCTGATTACACTGCAATCACAGATAGTAATGGTAGGGTGACAGCCACTTTCGATGCCAGTGGAGTAGACCTGCCATTTGAATCTCAAAAAGCTGTTATTACCGTATCGGTGAATTCACCTGTTATTACATTTACAGAGATTGAATTCAATTTCACACTGATAAGAGTACCTCCTGTATTTGATTTCACCGCAACAGGCTCTGTTGATAAGATTACTTATGGTGAGAATGTGACAATCACATTACATGCAGATAAGAATAATGTGGCTTACACCAATGCAAGTTTCTATATTTTCACAACTGGTGGTACCTTCACTAATAATGAATCCTCAATCAGAGAGAGGGCAGATGTGAATGGTGATCTAATAATAGAATGGTATTCATATTCACTGAGTATAACTGAGGAAAGCGTGATATATATCACAGTTGAGCTGGTTAACAGTGGTCTAGCAGTAAAAACACTTGAGATCTCTATCAGCCCTTCATCTGATGTGTCTCCTGTATCAATTGTCACAAATAATGCAATTCAGGATGCGCTATCAGATCCAACAATGATAGGGTCAATTATCGCTGCATTGATTGCAATTGGTGCCGGTGGTTTTATTATTTTCAAGAAAATGAATGTTGCAGTATAAAATCTTGGATAAACTAGAATTAGTATAAAATAGAAATATATAATCAAATTTATTTCCTAGAAAGGTTAATCGGAAAAATATTTATAATATATAATACATTAATATATACATGATTAGATATCGCGATCTTAAAAGTAAAAGAGCTGTATCACCTGTGATTGCAGTTGTTTTACTGATTGCACTGACGGTTGCAGCCTCTGCAATTGTTTTCGTAATTTTTAATTCTCTGGTGGTAGATGCACCAGAATATATTATTACAATTGAGCAAGAATATGATCACAATAATGATGGCAAGGTTGATCATTTGAGACTGAAAGCAACTGATCTATCTGGCGAAGCACATGTTATCAGATATGTCGGCATACCCAACTGGAATGTGACAGAACCAGTGGCGATCACGGCTAATGGTCAGGAATTTGTGGATATATACACCTCAAAACTAGGATCACAGTTTGAGCAAAGTACTAAAATAAATATGGGCCTATCTCCATATCCAGATCTTTTCAGTTTGGTTACATTGAGCGTGGGTATACCCGAATTGACTGCTCCCGTGATTGTGACTGTGAGTACTGCAACTGTGAGTCCTTTGAGTGAGAGTTCTGCAATTGAGAGTACTGCAATTGATAGTCCTTTGAGTGAGAGTACCGCAATTGATAGTACCGCAATTGAGAGTACTGCAACTGGAGTTGATTTATCTGGAATACTTATATCATTCACCCTCAATGATAGCTCCCCGGTGGCAATTCCCCCGATTGCAACAGACGCAAATGGAGAGATCAATGTATATCTAATGCCGGGCTATTATGTGGCACATACATCAACAGGGCTTTCTTCAGAACTGTTCTTCAGCCTTTCAAATAAGTCAGTGACAATAACCAATTCTCTTGTCGGTATGGTTTATGTACAGGTACTTGATAATACTGGCTCACCAATCACTGATGTGACAGTGTTCAATACTGATACTGCACAGAATGAACTGGGTCAGACTGCAGTTACCAATGCATCTGGAATTGCAACTTTTGCCCTATCATATGATACCTATCTGTTCAAAATTGATTATCTATCACAGAATTACTGGTCTTCCAGTGTGAAAGTACCCGATAGCTCAATTGTTCAGATACAGATAAAATCAGGCTATCTTGCAGGTAGTATCAATTTCAATGGCGTATTACCTGGAAAAGATCATAGATTATATCTATATACTGCTACTAATATCAGCCTTAATCAGAATATGAAAACCGATACAGATTCTGCATTCAATTTCACATCCAGAATTACATCTGGACTTTATAGATTGAGATTAAGAACAATCGGAGGGCAATATGTGATGAGCTCAATTCTATCCACATCCACAGTCAATCTAACAGTTAATTTTGGTGGTGGCAATCTTGAAATAAAGACATTGGCCGGTGGAGTGCCCATTCCAAAGAATGTGCGGATTTATCTCTACACTGCGGCAGGTAATTATCTAACAAATAGGAAGACTGATATTAATGGCACTGTTGACTTTGGCCTGATTCCAGGTCTTAAACTCAAGACTAGAACTGATATTCAGGGACAGAGGATATATTCAGACCCCTTCTATCATGATAACACACAGACTGAGATAGAGCTTGGTGGAGGCAATCTTGAAGTACAGATCACAACCGGTGGTGTGATTATCCCAAGAAATGTGAGAGTATACATGTACACATCATCAGGTAGCTATACTGGTCTGTCAAGGAAGACAGATAATAATGGCACTGTTGACTTCGGCGTGGTATTGCAGGGAAAATACAAGGTTAGAATTGATTATCTTGGTAGGAGAACTTATACCTCTGTATTCAATCATACAGAAGCACAATTCAAGATTATTGATCTAGATGGTGCAGATCTAAAAATTAATATCACAATTGGTGGTACTCCAATCAGCAAGAATGTACGAGTTTATCTGTATACTTCAACAGGCTCATACACTGGTATGAGTACACTTACAGATGCCTCGGGCTCTATTACCTACACTGCAATATTTGCAGGTGATTACAAGATACGGGTGGACTATCTTGGGCAGAGAAAATACTCAGATGTATTCACCCATTCTAATATCACCCATGCAATTGATCTTGGTGGTGGAAATCTTGAGGTTAAACTCACATCTGGTGGTATTGCACTTCCACAGAATATCAGAGTTTATCTTTATACATCCACAGGCTCATATACTGGTATCAGCACACTGACAAATTCATCTGGAGTTGCAGATTTCGGTGCAATATTTGCAAGTGATTACAAGATACGGGTGGACTATCTTGGGCAGAGAAAATACTCAGATGTATTCACCCACAGTGGCGATACCATAGAGAACATAGAGCTTGGAGGTGGAACTTTGAATGCATACATCACTATTGGTGGTACACCACTTGTTGCAAACGTCAGAGGATATTTATATACCAGTAGTGGCTCATATACCGGTAAAAGTGGATTGACAGATGCTAATGGCACAATTGATTTTGGCGTGATATTCAGCTCTGATTATAAGGTCAGAATTGATTGGCTTGGCTTCAGATCATATTCCTCATCATTCACTCATTCCCAGAGTAATGTACAGGAAGTACCTTTTGATGGCTCAAGAGTACAGATCAATGTAAAGGTTGGTGGAGCAAACATGCCACAGAATGTACGAGTATATCTTTACACAAGTAGTGGTTCATACTCTGGATACAGCAGATTGGTCAACTCAACAGGTTATGTAGATTTTGGCTCAATACTTGCGAATGATTACAAGATCAGATCTGATTATCTTGGAAAACGCTACTATTCAAATGTGTTCACAAATAATGGTTCTGTATCATATGATATTGTTTATTCAGGTGTTACTACAATGACTATCTCAGTGATAGATGCTGGTAGTACACCTCTGTCAGATGGTCAATGGATTTACCTGTATCATAGTGATGGCACCTATACAGGTCTGAGAGCACAGGTATCTTCTGATGTGGTGGTGTTCAATGCGATAGTGGATGGAGACTATAAACTCAGGTGGTACAATATATCCGCCAATGTGTATACCTCACCATTCACAGCAGAAGCAGCACCTGCAACACAGCAATTCCCATAATATAATCTTTATAATACAATCTCTATAATTTTTATAATACAATCTCTATAATTTTTATAATACAATCTCTATAATTTCTATAATCTCTATAATCTTTATAATTCCCAATATTGTCAAACGCAAATCAAAATTTCTGTTAATATTTATCAGGTACAACAATTTCATACTTGGATCAATTCATCTTTTATTAATGCACTAATTTGGAACACGTTTAACAATATATAGTCCCCATTCATTCTGCTGATTATATAGAACCTTGATTTACAAAGATTAATTCAATACACAAAAAGTTGAAATATTCAGTATTATTTTACATTTATCTAAGGTTGAATTTTTATGACAGATAAATTATACAAACCATCTGAGAAGACTATAAATGAGGCTATTATCAAAGAATATGATAATAAATATAAATTCTCAATTGATAACAGTGATAAATACTGGGAAGAACAGGCTGAATATCTTGATTGGTACAAAAAATGGGATAAAGTAGTTGATGAGAGCAATGCACCATTTTACAAATGGTTCTCAGGTGCAAAGACTAATATCATACATAACGCAATCGATAGACACCTATCAGATTCTCATAGAAATAAATTGGCATTCATATGGCAGGGTGAACCCGGTGATGAGAGGCACTTCTCCTATCACAAACTGGATAAAGAGGTATCTGCATTTGCCAATATACTGAAAGCAATGGGCGTGAGAAAAGGTGAGATAGTCACAATATATATGCCTCAGATACCAGAACTGATATTTGCCATGCTTGCCTGTGCAAAGATCGGAGCTGCACATTCAGTTGTATATGCAGGATTCAGCAGAGAGGCTCTGGCAGAGAGGATTAAAGATGCCTCATCCAAAGTGTTATTGACTGCTGACGGAGGCTGGAGGCGTGGGAAAATTGTAGATCTCAAAAGTATTGCCAATGAAGCAATGAAGAGATCACCAACTATTGAAGTTTGTATCACAGTCAAGAGAACTGGACAGGAAGTTGAGATGGAGCAGAACAGAGATTTCTGGTATCATGATCTTTGTGCACTGCCAATTGCATCTGGAAAATGTGAGACTGAGGAGATGAATGCAGAGGATATGCTATTCATACTCTATACTTCTGGTACCACCGGTAAGCCAAAGGGAATAGTACATGCCCATGGAGGATATAGTGTGTATATTTCATCTGTATTGAGAACTGTATTCGATATAAAAGAAGATGATCGGTGGTGGTGTGCAGCAGATCCAGGCTGGATCACAGGTCATTCATTCATTGTATATGCACCTTTAATCAATGGTGCAACTACTGTGCTTTATGAGGGTGCGCCTACTTACCCCTATCCCGATCGTTTCTGGCGTATTATATCAAATTATGGTGTGAATATTCTGTATACCTCGCCCACTGCAATCAGAGGGTTGATGAGGTTCGGTGATTCATGGGTTAAGAAACATGATGTGAGTTCACTTAGATTATTGGGTACTGTTGGTGAGCCGATCAATCCAGCCGCCTGGGAATGGTACTACAATATTGTTGGAGATGGAAATTGCCAGATAATGGACACATGGTGGCAGACTGAGACAGGAGGCTTTATGATATCACCTTATCCAATCACTCCATTGAAACCTGGCTCTGCCACCAAGCCATTGTTTGGAATAGATGCAGATGTTGTGGACGAGGATGGTAATAAGGTAAAGCCCGGAGAGCAGGGAATTCTGGTTATCAAGAAACCATGGCCGGGAATGGCACAGACTATTCTTCATGATGCAGATAGATTCAAAGAAGTATACTGGAGCAAGTATGAGAAGCAGGGTTGGTATCTTGCAGGAGACTCAGCCAGAATAGATGAAGATGGTTATTTCTGGATAATCGCCCGATTAGATGATGTGATCAAAGTATCTGGCTATAGATTGGGTACTGCAGAGGTGGAGAGTGCACTTGTCAGTCATTCCTCTGTTGCAGAGGCTGCTGTGATCACATTACCACATGAGCTTCGTGGGAATGCAATACATGCATATGTAATACTCTCTCAGGATTATACCGCATCTGATAAATTGAATGATATTATAAAAGAGCATGTAAGATCTGAGATGGGACCAATTGCAGTTCCGGAGACGATTAAATTTGTGGATTCATTACCTAAGACTAGATCCGGCAAGATAATGCGTCGAGTACTGAAGGCAAAAGCACAGGGATTGGATCCTGGAGATCTCAGTACTATTGAGGATTAGTGGATTTTATTCATATATTGAATTTATCCAAATACTCTCTGACCACATTTCCAATGGTATTATCTCAATCAATAACAAAATAGTTATCTGAATATCTATACTGTTAATCTACTATTTTATAATTATATTTTTATAGCTTCTGTTGCGATATTATATTATGAGTACTGTGGAGGAGCAATTCAATAAATTACTAACTGAGTCTAAATTATTACAGGAGAATTATCTGAATGAATATTTGATAGATCATAAAGATGAATTCATCACAGATCTTACGGAAGGAATTGTTGATCTAGCATCTGTAGAACTGAAAATCATTCCCAAATCGTTATTTGAGATGAATATCAAAGAATTAAATCTCAATGGTAATCTATTAACATCACTTCCAGATAGTTTTGGACAATTGCAAAATCTTGAGGAATTAATTCTCAGCAATAATCAGCTTGAGACTTTACCTGATAGCTTTAGAGAACTGCAGAATCTTGAGGAATTAAATCTCAGCAATAATCAGCTTGAGAGATTACCTGATAGTTTTGGAGAACTGCAGAATCTTGAGGAATTAATTCTCAACAATAATCAACTTAGCTCATTACCTGATAGTTTTGGAGAACTGCAGAATCTTGAGGAATTAATTCTCAGCAATAATCAACTTAGCTCATTACCTGATAGTTTTGGACAACTGCAAAATCTTGAGGAATTAGATCTCTATAATAATCAACTGAGCTCATTACCCGATAGTTTTGGACAACTGAAAAATCTTGAGGAATTAAATATCAGTGATAATCAACTTAGTTCATTACCTGATAGTTTTGTACAACTACAGAACCTTAGAGGACTATATCTCAGCAATAATCAACTGAGCTCATTACCTAATAATATTGTACAACTGCAGAATCTTGAGATAATTGATCTCGAGGATAATAAACTAGAAACATTACCTAATAATATTGGACAATTACAAAATCTTGTATGGCTAAATCTCTATAATAATAAACTTAGCTCATTACCAGATAGTTTTGGA
>JAJRQD010000274.1 GCA_024280435.1 archaeon
CTTAACATACAATTCAAGGGTGAATACATTATTTTCCTCAACAATTCCATCAGGTAGTGCTCCATATCTTTCCCAATGCGGTGCAAGAAGTGTCTCACCACCATCATGTGCCAACATTCCAACCTGATGTCCAAGTGCATGTTGATATTCCTCATATCCTCTTGAAATTACATAGTCCCTGGCGATTTTATCCACTTCAGATCCTTTTACCCCGGGTTTAATGAATTCAGCAGCAGCTGTGATGGCTCCATGGACTGTATCGAATGCATGTATCAATTCTTCAGGTATATCCTCTCTTTTGCCAAAATACCACATTCTCTGAAGATCTGAACAGTATCCATTCAATTTTACCCCAAAATCATTGTGCAGGCTTTTTCCAGGCTCTATCTTCAGATCTGATGGACCCACATGTCCAATAGATTTACCCGGTTGTACATCAATAGCTGGACATGAATTTCTCTGCCAAGCTTCATCCACCTCGTATTTCTCCATTTCTTGATAATACAACTGTTGTATCTCAATTTCAGTCATTCCTGCTCTGAACTTCTGCTGCACAGTATCATTTATCCTATCTGCAAGAATACAGGCCTCTGTGATGAGTTTGAGCTCTGTCTCTGTCTTTCTACTCCTGATCTTTGAGATCAGTCTCTCAGCACTGATGAATCTGTCCTTAAAGTCGGGTATATACTCATTTAATTTCAGAAACATACCATGTGATAATCCATCTGCGGTGACATCGTTGCTTGAGTAGTTCAATGCAATATTCTTTGGATTGTACTTTGATAAAATCTCATTGAGTACTGTTGATATACCCTGAGTATATGGAATCACCTCATCCCATATTTTCTTATCCTTCTCTGCATCTGCATCAAAATTTCCAACTATACATATTTTCCTGTATTTTTCCATGTTGATAAATAGAATTGCAGATTCCCATACCAGATCTCCTCCAATTACCAGGTTCTGTACTGGATCGGGATTGGCAGAGGTCTCTCTTACAAATACTAACCATGCATCTATAGCAAGTTCTTTCATTATACTCTCTGTTAGATTATGTTTCTCTCTGACAATTCGCAGTAATTCATCTCTTGATGTATTCGCCTGTTTCATGATTATCAGATATATTGAACCTTTATAATCTGTTTCTGAAAGGCTATAATTGAAATGTAATTTTTTTTTGCTGTTAAAATCCATTTTTTTTGATTAAATTTGCTAGATGTGTTATAATACAGTTTCAGACCCTGTAATTACATTTTGAATTTGGTTTATAATTGATATAAACACTTTAACAGGGTGCATTAGAGTATTTTAAATACATGAATTGTTCGATAATTGAATTGTGAGCATTAGGACTTTTGAAATCATTGGCGAGAAAATAATTCTTCACAAGATTAACTCACTTCTGGTAATTCCTCTGTTTTCTGCGATCTACATGGTATTGAACATTGGTGGTATTCTGAGGAGAAATCTCAGCTTACAGTCGGCATTGATTTTCTCCACCATTATGTTAATTTTGGGTTTGTATCTTTATTTTAGAGTACCTACGAATATAGAGATAGATAAATCCGAGATACAGGTATTTTACAGATACAGAACTTTGAAGTATGATATTTCAAAAATTAGCAGTATAGATATAAGTCAGATTTTTCCAAGAAAGGGGTATGAGGGTGTGATGGAGTCGATTTTGATGAATAGGGAGGATATAAACATAGATATGGTACCTACTGAGATCAATATAATGATTGCAGGTAGGAATTTTAGAGTATATTTTGGTAGGATGAGTTACACTACAATTACTCCGATACTTAGCTACTTTGATGATATCTTTGGTGAGGCTAGTAAGCAAAAGTTGAAGATCTCAGGTGGGTTTGCAATTTCCTGGAAATGGTACAGATGATTGTTATTTTATGAATTTTTTTAGCAGGTAGTAGTGGTTAGTTGCACCAATTTTGTTTGCGTATGTCATGAGTGGTGATCGATTGCCTATGGTCAGTGCTTCGATAGGTCTGTTACTGTTTTTTCTCTTGTTGATGTTATGGAATATCTTTCCGATGAAGTATTCAATCTGAACACGTGTATGGTTACCATTGAGTATTGCTATCAGTACTTGTCGATAATTATCTATTTTGAATTTACTGTTGATTAATTTGTATTCTTGCAGTGTCTGGCCGATTTCTACTGGTAGGTTACGTATTCCCTGGTCATTGAATCTATCTGTAACGTCATTTATAACGTCATCATTATTTCCATTTTGGGCGGATAATTTTTCAGATTTGGATGAGAATTCATTTTTCTTTCTCTCAATCTGTAACGTCAATAATTTCTGTAACGTCAGCTCAATATCCCTTATTTTCTGCTCCAACTCATTATTTTTTGCAATTATCACATCATATGTAACGTCATTTATGACCCTATTCGTAGACATTTTTTTATCTATATTATTGGTATTGCTAGTGATACTGTTCTCCAGATACTCCAGATAATTCAGGATATCCATATTGTTTGATTTTGCCTTCTCCTCCAGCACAGACAATCCGTCATGGATTTTGTTGTATTTGCTATGAAGATCAAGGATGTATTTCTTGACTGTGACATCATTTTGTCGTGCATGGTATCGTATATCATTATGAATGTCCTTATCAATCCACAGGTTGAGAGAACTTTGTCCTTCTCGGGGCATAAGTATGAATATCACCCACTATTATTTGAATTTAACGTCAGCATAACGTCAAAATAACGTCAATTTACGAAAAAAATTGAAATCTATTTTTGTAACGTCATTAAATATTTGAATTTCAACTGTATTTAATTGAAAGTAATACAAATATAACGTCAGATGTAACGTCAACATTATCTGGAAATACACCTAAACAAAAAAATCACCATTATTCTATTAATCAGCAACAAAAGTATCGATCTATGATCTGTCACAACTTTTCAGTATCACCTCCAAATCACCAGCACCATGGTGAAAATAGATACAACAGCACTTCCACATGGGAAAAAGAATGGATCGTATATGGATGCATAATTTCTGAATATGTGATAATTCTAACAGGGCTTCTATTATACTGATAAATCTTAATCATATCGAAAGTTAATTATCCAGAATAATAGAACGAATTTGCCATCAACAAAAGAAAAATCATTGTTATAACATGATTACTCAGACTAATTTAATAAACACTATATATTCAATTGAGTAGTGAAGAAACTTAGTGCAGAAAATAAATTAATAATACAAAATTTTGTTATACTGATTATAGTATGGGTATTCCTTAAATTATATAATTTAGGATACAGACTCCCTTTTCCATGGATCACATCAATAAGGTCACTAATCATATCAATGATAGTTGCCACAATAGTTATAGTTTTACTATTCTATAAATTATACTATCCTTTGCTCAGAGAAATATCATCCGGAGAAAATGAGAAACAAATAAAATAATGACCACAGTTAAGTGTGATTTTTACTATCAAAGAATTATATGACAATATTTTAAAAATGATCAAAAGAGAGATGACTTCTTATTTGTGTTTACTAGCTTATTTAATAATTTTAGCACCCTGAAGCACTTTACTAGTTTTTAGTAATAACAGAATTTATCTCTATTCAAGCAGTTTTCTCAGTCTTTTTTTATCCTCTTCAGATAGATTTTTGACTATCTCCTCTGTACCTAACTCTTGCAATAATTCACTCTTTCCAAATGCTTCTATCGCCATTCTACGATTTCTCTTTATCCTCTCAAGTTCAAAATTCTCTGCCTTTGCCAGTTTAATCATCTCTTCATATTTATTCAAGCAGTTTTTTCAGTCTTTTTTTATCCTCTTCAGATAGATTTTTGACTATCTCCTCTGTACCAATCTCTTGCAATAATTCACTCTTTCCAAATGCTTCTATCGCCATTCTACGATTTCTCTTTATCCTCTCAAGTTCAAAATTCTCTGCCTTTGCCAATTCAATCATCTCTTCATACTTATTAACGAAAGATAAATATAAAAGCTTTTCTACAAATTGTGGTTTTGTATTTTCAGTATTCATCTGAATTATCTTTCTCAAAAATTCTTTCTCCTTCTTTCCTGTTGAATAATACAACAGTCCCAGATTTTTATCCAATACCTCAAGTTCATTGATCACAATCAGATAAATCCTAGTCTCATACTCCAACTGATAGATTCCATGTTCTATCTGTTTCTTGTCTACTTTCTCAAATACAGTATTTTGTGGTTTGGTGATAATTAACAGAGGAAATGTATCATCAATATCATAATTTGTTTTGTAGATATGCAGATATCTGTATGCATGTATCTTGCTGAGATCCCTGTACTCCAATCTATCAGAACCACTCTTGTACTCAATTACTATTGTATCCCTACCATCTAGCTGAAATACCCTCAGTATTGGATAGAAACCAATTGAGGAGATCCTTGACATATCTGTGATCCTGACAATAAGATCAATCTCAAGTGGCAGTTTACCCACTTTGAAATCATCTGCAATCTCAAGTACATCCTCAGTTGCCTCTTTTAGATAATACTTGAAAGATGCATCTATTGCCATAATTCAATCTTCATTTAATGATATATCAGTACAATAGATCAGAAAAATAATATTGCAATAATAATTTTTCTTTTTCATACATTCAGTCTTATTTGTGGGTACAAATTTTAAGTTGTGCATTAACACACTTTCACCATTGAATGTGAATCAATAAATTCACCAGGACTACTTCATTATATTTATTGCACCATAATTCCGTTGATAATTAATAGTATCTTTTCATCATTGTAAAGTGAGCTTAAATCTGTAAATTATCACATCTAGATTTGCATGTATAAACTGTAAAGTATCGTATATTATTGGATTGGTTATATCAAAACCCTCTTTGCTGAGAAATGACTCAACAATTCTGCTAAGGTTAAACAATGGGTTGATCATAATTCCAATGAAAAATAATTTTCTTGCCTGTACAAATATAATACTCAGTTTGATCAGATAGCCTGAGGATGCCAATAATAGTAGTGTGGCAGGATGATAGGCAGTACTGATCTGCAAATTCAAGAAGGGTAAATACAGAATACCAGTCAACATTGCCGTACTGATAGTGTAGGTCTGTAATCTCAAGCCTTCAAAAAGCATTAACTCAATATTTTTTTTTTGCCTTTTAAATATATGGTCTATAAGAAAATAATTCTAACATATATTTTTTCACTATATTTTATAGACTGTTAATTATTGACCTAGTAAGGATTGTTACAGTAAAATTTCAGTTATAAGGGAAAACAATATGTAATCAGTGTAGATGATAGAATTTGCTATCTGTCATAACTTCACACTAATTATTTTAAATTTGAAATAAACAAGTATTGTATACTGATATTTATTTTAGCTAATCAAACTTTTGCGCATAGTGTCAAAGAATTCATAAGCGCTATCATTATTCGAATATCATTTATCCTCAAATTCTGAGACCATTGCTTTGATTGGTACAGAACAAAAAAAAATTTATTTATAAACAACAGTTGAACTTGTATATTATAATTGGATAAATGCCATGAATATTATGATTTTACTGTTAAATATATGTAAAAAATACAAAAAGATTGATTTATATATAATTCACAACAATACACTGCAATTATAGATGAATATATTCCTAATTATAGAAACCAAGGTATGAATTGCTAATATTTGCCAAAATTATTATTCCATATTTTTATTTATTATTGACATCAGTTACAAAATAATACTTTATTCAGATAATTTGATTCATCTTCCTTCAGATCTATCTCCAATCCATGTTATCAACCAGACTATCTGACCCATTTCTCTCTATCAAGAATATTTATACCAATTTTAATCAGCAATATATTCAGAAATACCATACCGATGATCACTAGCCATAGAGTATAACTACCCAACCATGCTGATAGTCCAATCGTTGAAACCATTATTGCCATAAGAGGTAATACAATTATACTTCCCAACTGCTGTGCATCTCTTGTACTTGTAGTTCTTGTGGATACCCATACCATGAAATTTACAGTTGCAAGAGCCATCAGTGGTCCTAGAAATACCACCATACCAATGAAAGTGGTATTTGGTAAGTATGCAAATCCAAGTGCATCATAGGTTAGGAAATTCACCAGAAATACATAGAATATACCAACCAGCCATGTTGATAACACAGTTGGTACCATAGACGACATCACTTTACCAAGATAGATCTCAGTATCTGTAACAGGTGCTGCAACCAGTGCCTCTGCTGTTTTACGATCCTTCTCACCTGAGAATGTATCAGCTGCAATCACAGTCGGCAGTATCATTGGTATCAGTAGAAACATTATATTAGACATCTCAATCATGAATATGATAAATTTAGCAGTATCATCAAGAGATGCCCAGTTACTGGTGAATTGTAATCCAGGAATATCAAATGATTCATCCTGCAGATCATCTGCTGGAATATTCACTATTGGTGCCAATTGAGCGATTGGTATCACAATTCCCATCAAAATCGGCATGCCAATTACAGAGAAAAGTACATATTTCGCCTGCAATGCCTCTCTGATCTCTTTTTTCATTATAATCGCTACTTTATTCCATCTCATCTCAATTCCTCCTTGTCAAGTAATTGCAGATATATATCCTCTAATGATGGTATCACCTCCTCTATAGTATGTATCCTTGCTTTTTCACTCACCAGATGTTTAACCAGATCTGGTGTCTGTTCAAATGAATCTATGAAGAAAGTATGATGATTATTTACAGTCTTGACATCTCTGACAAAGTCCAGATTAGATACAATATCATCATTGAAATTATCCAATCTCATCTTGATTATTGGATTTACAGAGTATTGTTTTCTCAATTTATCAGGTGTGGAATCTATTATCACTCTACCCCTATTGATTATAATCAATTGATCAACAATCATCTCTGCCTGAACCAGATTATGTGTGCTGATCAAAATTGATCTATCTTTATTTGCCAGTTGTACAATGAATTCTCTAAGATCCCGGGTAGCTTCTGGTGAGAGCCCAGACCATGGCTCATCCAACATCAGCACACTTGGATCATGAAGTACTGCTTTGATTATGCTTACCTTCTGTGTCATACCTTTGGAATAGGAGGAAACTGGCTTATCCTTCACATCATAAAGATCGAATTTCATCAGCAATTCCTCTATCATTTCATCTCTGGAATTTCTATCCACATCATACAGATCTGCGAAATACTGCAGATTCCTCATTGCAGTCAACCTTGGATAGATAGTTGGTGTCTCTGTTGATATACCAATTGAACTTCTCACAGATAGTGGATCTTTAATTATATCAAAACCTGCAACAATTGCACCACCAGAAGTTGGACGATACACTGTGGATAATAATCTGATAGATGTGGTCTTTCCAGCACCATTTGGCCCTAGTAATCCAACTATCTTTCCAGGCCCAATATCCAGATTGATATTATCCACTGCCACCAGCCTAGTATCCTTTGTTTCAAAGATTTTACTGAGGTCTTTGCTTTTAATCATATAATTCTGAGTGAGAAATGCCAATATTATAAATATTGACTATACACACAATAATTCTTGTAAATAATGTAGAATTAACATCTCAAATTTTATACATGAGTTGTATAGATCATTGTAATTAGATCATTGTAAATAGATCAATGTAATTAGATCAATGTAATTAGATCAATGTAATTAGATCATTGTAATTAGATCATTGTAAATAGATCATTGTAATTAGATCATTGCAATTAGATCATTGTAAATATCTTTCCTGTGTGTATAATGCAAATATTTTTATTAATTTATTGAGAACCATAATAATGAATAATGTAAAAATTATTGATATACATCCTCATAACATGGATGAGAATATGATTGAGTTAAATCTTGATTATATAGAAAAAAAATACAGATCTTCAAGAAGAGATGACCCTATCAGAAGTAGAGAATTTATCAAAAAGGAGTTGAAAATTATTCCACATAAAAATATTATTATCAGTAGAAATTATGTTTTACTTGATGGTATAATAATTGGAGACAGTTATACCAGATTTATCAAAAAAGAGAATGATGATAATCCAGATAAAATATGGAGTAAATTTTTTGTTCTGCCTGAATATAGAAAAAAGGGCATAGGTAGCAAATTATTTCTCAAAGTTAAAGAATTCGCAATGAAATTCAATAGAACTACTATCGAAACAGGTTTATTTCCAATCGATGGAGATGATGGACCTAATTTTCTGAAAAATAGAGGAATACTACCCAAATTGAATGAAAAGGTCAGTAGATTATACAAAGATAATATCAATTGGGATTTTATTAATTCAACAGAGAAAATATTGGATATTAAACTATCAAAATATAGAATTGAAACTCTCAATGCAGTGGATTGGTCAAATAAATTGATCTCAGATGATGAATATGCAAAAGAATATGCAGATTTTAGTACAGAGATTGATGCATTAATTCCGATGGAAGATATAGAGAGAAATCAGGAGATATTTACCATAGATGATGTAAGAAGATGGGCAGAGGATACATTGAATACAGCAGAATTATGGTCGGAAATAAGAATTTTCATGTATCATAATAACAGGATAATTGCATCTTCTACTACCTTCTATCCAAATGATCCACCAATTGAGGATGTTGCTACTGGGTTAACAGGTGTTAGAAAAGCATATCAGAGACAGGGAATTGCCACCTATTTGAAGATCAGAATGATAAGATACTATATTGATGAACATCCTGAATTCAAATACATCTATACTGAGAATGCTGCATCCAATGATGGTATGCTCAGTATCAATATTTCACTGGGTTTTAAACCCAAATATGATTGGCAAATGTATCAGGGAAAAATAACTGATTAATATTTTTGTAAC
This sequence comes from archaeon, assembly GCA_024280435.1. Lineage (GTDB taxonomy): Archaea > Asgardarchaeota > Heimdallarchaeia > Heimdallarchaeales > Kariarchaeaceae > JAJRQD01. The sequence continues at coordinate 8,909 of JAJRQD010000274.1, forward strand.
TGATAATTGTCCAAAATCAACTTGACATTCTCTTGTAAATAATTACTATTTTTATACTGAAATTTCATATCATGAAAATCTGATTTATCAAATATTGCTTATACATCATCAGATCTAGAATGTATTTAATTATCTAGAATATATTTTTATTATCTAGTCAAAATGTGTATTTCTCATAAATGGCAGTTTGGTTCTGATAAGTTGCTTGGAATAATCCTCAAATATTGCCACATTTCCTCTGAAATTAATAATCTCATCCTCATATCGCTCATAGAATTTCTTTGTAAAACCCTCCAAACCTTTATTCAGAAAATAAGAGTTCCGCTGGGTGATAAGTACTGAAACAACCTCTTTCTTCTGACTGAATATTATCTCCTTCTTCTGATCAAATTTAATCAGAATGACATGGCCCTCTGCACTCGCCACCTCTTTAACCAGATTACCCACTGCAAGAATGGCTGGAGATTGCAATGCTGCATGTTTCACATCAACATCCCCTCTTATCTCATTGGTGAATGAGAATAGTGTTATGCCCATCTCTGCATGAATAACCAGTAATTGATAAACATCAAAATTTACTGAATATGCAAATTCAGGATGAATCATATAGGCCAGTATCATTATCAACAATGCAGCTGTAAGTAACCATGTGTTGTGTACCTCAAATTCACCACCTGCAAATAATAATGGCTCATCTCTGATTGATTTGGAGTATGTAGCACCAAGTAATGCAAGATTAGTCATCAAAGATGCAAATCCTGCCAGTACAAACATGGATGCCCTTGCAATTCCTGGACTATCTGCATGTTTCAGGGTACCATACATGATTCTGAAGCCGAACAGACTTATCCATATGATAATTAGAGAGAATACACCAAGATATACCAGTACTACCTTTGTAATCTCATCAACTACTGTATCCATCAATGGTATTGGCTTCAGTATTATAACTGCCAGTTGTCCAACAATTAATGGAAGTGCAGTACCAAGAATAACCACCGCATGCAGTAATGCCGGTCTGCGTTTCTCTATCAACTCAATATGCAGATATAACAGTATCACAGCAGTTGGAAACATCAGATCACCAATTGCAGCCAGTGTATTATCTCCTCTGGAGAATACAGATCCAGTAGGCTTGGCCAGCATAAATATGAATTCAGATAGCCCATACACAAAAACTGCTGCTGCAAGAAATTTAAGCCCCTCTATCTCCTTGATATATGCCTTGTATACCAGGAAGCCGAAGAAAAACATTGAGAAAGCGAATGGAATGAAATGATACCAGATACTGTTACTTATTGGCTTCATTATTATTTTCAGTGGTACTCCCAATGCCCATGCAAGTGTAATTGTGAGAATTATCCCGGTAATAACTGCTGAGAATGCCTTTATCTCCACTTTCAGTTGATGCTCGAATTCATTGAAAGTAGTATCCTCATCTATATTTTCTGTACTCATCAAATCAACTTATTGCATGTATATTTTACATTTTCTCGAGTTAATTAATTTGATTGATCAAAAAAATATAGAATAGAAACAAAATATAGGTTGTATAATTGTGATAGTAAAGTGAACATAATGAAGTGGATTTTTTGTGAATGAGTTAAAATTTATCTATCATATTAGAATTTATCAGGTATCAAAATGAATTACTCCTGCATCATAGTCTGGATCTACACCCACAACGATAGGTCTATCTGGATTTCCAAATAGATTGAACTGAAGTATAGTTTCAATCTCGGGATCTGCAATTGTCTCTCCAATTAATGGATTTTTCAATGCTTTAGAAAGCAGATCCTGCTGTGATGCAGATAGAGATTCAAATAAAGTCTGATTCAGCTCTCTTACAACCTGGCCAATGGTGGATACCTCATCCATCACATCAAGTAAACCTATTTTTATTCCATCACAGTATGAACATGCCCTCCAATTCGAGTACTCCTTTGGATTATTGAATGAGGGAGATGTGGCACCATAGTACATACCACCTGCTTTCAATATATTTGTCAGTAATGGTCCATAACTGACAGTGGAACATGCCTCACTGAATATTAATGGATAGTTTTTGAATTCAAGAGTTGAAAAATCATTGTAATCCATAATTTTTCCATTATGACTGGCCCATTCCATGGGAGTACCATGTATTCTCTCAGTGGATACCCCGTCGCTTACCTGTAATATAAGCTCTGCATCTTCTAGCATTGACTTATTATCTTCCCTGTATTCGGATAGTACATCCAGATCAAATCCCAGTGCCTTCACTGCCTCGATTGTTGCAGAAGATCTAACTGGATCTGTATCAAATAGCACCGCACGATTACTATCTCCAATCCTCATCTGTAGATGTTTACTTATTGTCTGAATAGATCCAAATACTCTGCCAATTCCCACATCTGCAGAGCCCTCATTTCCAACATCCGCATAGATGAAATCAGAATAATGCACACCGAACCTTGTCTGAAATTTCATTGGTGGAAATTCTAGATAGTCCCCAACAATCAGAATTGAATTTGTCTGATAACTCTCCCAGGTTGCCTCTAGATTGCGATCAATAGTCATTACATCATCCCCGATAAGTTCTTGATAAGGAAAGTTGTTAATGCCACAAATTAATTCCAAAGCATCTTTCTTTTTCTGTGAGATATTATTAGACCACACTACCAAAGGTAGATTTGCAGGTCTGTTGAACTCAAAATTTATTTCAAGCTCACTGAGCTCATTATTGTCATAAATTGGTAAATCAAGTTTTCTCATATATTAAAACTCCCTTCTATTATTTTTACAAGTGCAGCAAGTACCATAACTGCAAAGAATTCATGTTTTAAAGTTCTTAAAGATTTTATTGTATGTGATACCAGTTCTTGATGAGTGAACTGGGGTCGTTTGATAGACAGTGCAATCGCCAGTTTAGCTGTTGCATCAACTATTATTAGCATCATTATCTCTAATGGTATTCCCTCTGTGGAACTAAGATCTGCCAGCAATTCTAGATTACTTGCTGTGTGCATAGTTGCTTTTGGATTGGAGAATATACTCTTGATTTTAGCAATTGATAGTATTTTTTTAGCCGCACGATTGATATTTGGATCAATGATTAGTGCTGCACCTAACTGTAAATCAGATCGTATCATAGATATGATCATAACTTTGAATAATGAGGATAATCTTGCACCTTCAACAGATAAGAAACCGAAATTCTTTAAAAATGTACTCAAAGTGGTGGGAGTGGATAATTCTTCTATCGCCATATTTAATAAAATATTGAATTTCTTGAGATTCTCCAATCTTTCGGGATTGAGATTTTTCAATCTGTTCTTGAATTCCTCTATCAAAGCTGGATGCTTGATCTCCTCTGCCTTTTAATACCTTTGATTGCATATTCATAGGCTTCGGTATACATACCCAATTTTACCTGTGCATCCACTATATGTTTAATTGTAGTTGGTACTTCTGTTGCATCTCCAATTCCTTTCTCATAAAAACTTAGTGCAATCTCAAAATATGCATATGCCAGATCAAATTCCTCAAGATTATACAGAGCATCTGCATTCTTGAAATTAATCTCGGCTCTATATGTATCCTCTTTGTCTATTTTACCATGATAATCATGTAAATTTTCAAGAATACGTCTACAGTAATTCACTACTTCTATCCAATTTTTCCTCCCCTGATGCTCTCTTACAAGTTTGCGATGTGTGTTTATCTCCTCAATTGCCTTTCCAATCAATACTTCTTCTGGGATTTTCTGTTTTCTGATATATATTTCAATCACTTTCTCAAGTTCTTGCAGTTTTTTCTTCCTCTCCGGATCTATTTCCTCATCAAATATAGATTTGAATGTAGAGATTGCTCTTTCTGAATCTGTATCCAGAAGTAACTTGGTTATATCCATTTTAACTGATATTCTCTGATTTGGATCAAGTATATCTGATGCTAGAAGATTATTATATATTTGTATTGTTGAATCCGGTGATGAGCCAACTGAATTTACCTTTGCAAGTAATAGTTGTTTTTCCCTGGTATCGCTGATATTTACCAATATCTCAGCTACTTCCTCATATCTGGCACTATCCTCAAGAATATCTGCCTTCAGTAATAATACCTCTTCTTTCTTCTCTGGATAAGCATTAGATAATCTGTATGCAATTTCTATTGTTGATAATGCATCTTTTATCCTGCCCTTTCTCTGATATACCTCAGCTTTCAAAAGATACACATCTATAATATCATCATCTGTTATATCTCCGATCTCTACCTCTCTTTCTAGCTCTTTGATCATTGAATATGCAGTATCATAATATTTTATTCGTTTCTGAGGATATGGAATAAGATCACCGAATTTGATATTCAGATTAATAAGCACTGCTCTGATCTTATTTGCCAGACCATCAAGAGATAATTCATTGGCAAGATCATAAGCATCATTATAGCTCTGCAAAGCACGGATAAGATAAGGTCTTGAAGAATAGTATCGAAGTATTACACTAGATCCATATAACAATACTTTGAGCTTGCTTGATTGATCAAATGCAATACTGGATTTTCTCACTATATCGAATTTTTCAATATATTCATTCTTCTCATCTATATCTTCTATCTCAGTATCACACAGTTCCTGAAAATAAGCTCTTACCTCATCTTCATTCTTCTCAACTATCTCTACCTGTTTTTTCTCCTGTTTTAATCCACAGGAAGTACAGAATTTGGCATTTGCTGTCAATGTAGCACTGCATCTGCTACAATAATCTATTGTTACATTGGTTGGAGTACCACATTTAATGCAGAACTTCTGATGCTCTCTTAACTGGCCCCCACATGATTGACATTTCATTATACGCACCTTGCATAATTATATGCTTATATTCTCATTTTATTAAATTTATATAATCATTTTGCACATCAATTGATAATTATGTAGTAATCCCATATTCCGCACAGCAATTTTCAATTTTTATAATTAATTTTTATCCAAATCTTATAATTTTTACTTCACAATGGCCTCCAAACTAATTCTCCACCATTATTTTTATCTGCATACATTTTAATGTATGCAGGTCCCATTA
>JAJRQD010000015.1 GCA_024280435.1 archaeon
AATTTGAGATAAGTTCCCTGTCATCTTCCTGATATTCGTGGAGATCAATTTCCATAATCTGATTGTTTATCATTATTATAAATAGATATACAATATTTTTTGGCAGAGAATTAATTTTGTTGTATGTTCCTATCTATTGATTAGTTGGGAATATTTTTACTTTAGAGAGGATATGAATATATTTTTCATGGGAAAAATTTGAGAATTTTATTTTAGTTAAAACAAAGTATACATTGTACCAAAGAATGTATACAATATATACAATCTAATGTATACATTATATCCAAACAAGATACAATAATACGAATAGAACCATAAAACAACATACAGAATACAATCACACAATATATAACAGAATGCACACATCCAGAATAAACTAATTAACTAGCTGAAATGCAGGAATATGGACCATTCACCACCGTAAATTGGAAAATACAGAATTGATACCATGTAAACACACCTAATTTGTCACCGAAAAAACACATCTACTTATGAATTGTAAAGTGTGACAGATCATAAACAGATGATTAAACTCAGATCAACAGTAGAAGTCACAGAAGTACAGAAAAAAGAGAGTATACCTTTAAGAAACAATGTATACAATGAACTTCAATATGGAATTTAAACACATTACACATCAATATACAACTATTGACAGCTTTTATTTCTTAGAATATTAAAATATAAAAATTATGAACACTTATGAAATAGATTTTTGAATATCCAATAAATTATCTGGAATGGAAAAAGCAAAATCAAAGTGGAACAAAATAAAAATCAGAATAATTCAATTCATATTTATTTTTTTAAATAGATGAAACACTATTTAATACGGATTTTAATTAACAAAACCGGATTGTAATAAAAAATTAATACTTTATTTTCCTTTTGAAACAGTGAAGGATACAGTTTTCACATCACCATAAGACCGCTCACATGCATGATAACTATCATCATTTATTGTCATATCTACTGGACCAAAACCTGTCTCAGCGAGTAACCTATTGAAACCAGCAATTGTCGGCAAATACTTGTAATACCCATAATCACCATTATAATCATCAGTAACCACCACAGTCCTACCAAAGAAGATCCCCCCCGAACTCAACATAGAATATATTTTTCTCAATACTGCAATAATTTCATCTTCACCCAGTAGATGAAGAAGAGAACCTGCATAGATCACATCAAATTCAATGTCAAATAGAACCATAGCACCCCCAGTATCTTTGAAGTCATTCTCTGAGATATCACCAACTATGAATTTAATTCCCCTATCCTCAAATAATTTATTCCTCAACATGATCACTTCTCTAGAAATATCAAGACCATACATTTTTGTGGGATCTGCACCATCCATAACCATCTGTTCAAGATCAGTACCCAATGCACAGCCAATATCCAATATTTTTTTATCTTTAAGTATAATTTTACTGTAATTGGGATGCGATAGTATTCGTGGATGAATAAACCGGTATTCCCTTACAAAATTATACTGCATAATCAGATATAGCTCCTGCCACATAGCCATCACTTTTCTTTTCAGATCATCCTTTGATAATGAGAAAAGAGCCAATGATTCCTTTGTGATCTCAATTTCGGGTTTATATACATTCCATATCACTGTCTCACCACCTTCTTTGCTGACCACTTCATTATTATATCCACCATATACACCATCAATTTTGAAGCCAGTTGATGTCAACAATTCATAGAATTCATCAAATGTATACATGAAAAAATCTGCTGCAATATTCTTTCGTACATACTCACCATCTCGTATAAGATTAACATGGAGCTCCACATTGTATTTACCATCCACAGGTACCTGTATTCTCTGAAGTATACCCCCTTCCAACTCCCTCAATGGCAAATATATTGGCTTTTCCGGACGATTAACGGTTTGTAAAAACAATCTCCCCCCAGGTATTAATAATAGGAAAATATTCTTCATCAATGCAATACCTGCATCTTTGCCACCCATATTTGCAATTGCATTACCAAGCATAAGTGCATTGTCAAAATAATCAATTGATAATTCCCTTATAGAATCAATCAAATCAATAGCAGTTGCACTTTTACACACAAAGTGACACCCACTGTCACCTCCCCTCAATTTATTTGCCAACTCTATAAAATCCTCAGAGATATCAATCCCAACACATGAGAAACCATATTTTTCCAATGCTAGAGAATGCCTACCTGAAGAGCATGCCACATCAAGAATATTCCCATTTTTGAAAAATTCAGCAATTACAGGTATCTCTCGCTTCAAACGAGTATCCCAATTTATCATACGATCATATCTCGATGCATCTGTATCATTCATGATTAAAAAATTTGAATTTTTAATAGATAATACTTTCGGTGTACTACTCAAGAAAGTATTAGAAAAATTACCTACATTATTTGATTTCTACTTGATGGATTTCTTGAAAGATTAATTCCAAGTACTTTTTGGAAAAATGTAGATGTAGCAATTGCAGATATGAAATACCAGAAACCATATCCTGCAATTGATACATCGGGATCCTGTGAGTATGGAGATGTCCATTTACCAAAAATAGGAAAATTATCTGGAATTCTGAATGGAAATACCACCACACCACCACAGGAGTTGGTACAGGTATTTGTACCATTAGGTCCCCACAGGTTCATATCAGTATTGATCTCAGCCTGGAATGCTAGCCTTAAAGTTGTGAATATGAATATAATAGGCCCATAGGTGATAATCTGTGGAAGTAATTTAGTCATCATTGATTTCTGCTGTAATTCCTGTATCATTGGTTCTTGACGCTGTACCTTTATCCAAAGTCTAGTATCACCCGAACGCATAGCCTCTTTTTTATCCTTCTGATGCCTTGCCAGTATGTCTGCCTCTTTACTCATTGTTTTCATATCAATCAGCAGATGGTTCAATGCATTTGAGATCAGAGACATGAATAATGTTACAAATATAAAGAAAATTGATGAGAAGGGTGGGTTTGTAGCACCCACGGACCATAACCACTCTTCGATTGCAATTCTTAAATTATCCAATAAACTTGCCATATTCAATAAATTTTTGCTCAGATAAAAAGGAGTATTATCTTTATTCAAAAAAAAAATAATTAAATTTAAATTATTTCCAAATTATTTCTAAGAGTTTTAATTCATTATTTTACACTTTCGAAGTGAAATCAAAATTGAGACAATGTCAATAATTCAAGACTCATATTATAGCTTAATAAATTCCCAAAGAAATAACGATCTATGGATGTCAATACGTTCAAAGAGCCAACTACACTAACAGGAATTGCAAGTGGAATTATTGTTCTGTTATTAATGAATTTTGCTGCAAATGCAAATATTACACTTTCTATAATAACAGCTTTCCTATTCGGTGGTTTTGTATATCTAATATACAATGATTTCGAGCAGAGAAAGAAGTTAAGAGAACTTGAAGCCAAGAAAGAGGATAACAGGATCCACAAGATATCTGAACAGAGAAACAAAGATCTAGAAAAGAAAGTATGTGTCAGCTGTACCAAAGATGTTGATAGTCTAGATACTGCATGCAAACACTGTGGATTTGATCTCACCTCTATTAAAATTGATTAAAATTAGTTTAAACCACTGTAAAATATTATTAATGCATATCATCATAATAAATTATGGAAAATAAAAAAATATATTATGGAATTATATTATTTATCTCAATATTCATAGTAGTCATAAAGATATCTGCGAGTTTTGCAAGTTCTACAATACCTGTTCTAAGCATCATAATCACCGCAGGAATAACTTTAATCAGCTTGTTAATTTATCTGAAAATTTTTAGGTTCTTTTTTGCAGATATTATGGGATATGATCCCAATCAAAGTGGAAGAATGGCTGCAAGGCAACAGGATAAACTATTACTGATCGGAGTACTGATAGTATTATTTTTCATCTATATGAGAGTCGTTAAAATATTCACAACCAGTAATGAGGTGGCAATGATATCTGCGAGTTTTGCAATATTCATAACATACCAGCTGATGTATTATTATGCAGGATGGGAGGATAGAAAAGAATTTACAAGAAAACAGAGAAGAAGAGAACAGTTTGTCAATGCAATAACCCCCGACAGCAATAAATGTCTATCATGCTTCTATGTTATGGAAGATGATGAGGTATTCTGCCCCAAATGTGGCTTTGATAATTCACCTAGAAAATAAAAAGTTTATTTGATAAAGTAATTATGCTTTTCCACAGATAGAGTTTAATCACACATTATACCCCAATTTAACAAGAAAAGCATCATGAAGACTAGATTCATCGTCAACATCAAATTCAATTATTACATCTATCGCAATTAGCTGTTTATTACCTCTAACTGAATAACCTGTGACCTTAATAGTATTCTTGCCATATGTACTGTAATAATGTTTAAGCATATATCTTGGCCCTACTCTGCGTAATTCACCAGCAGCTTCAATATATACCAGTTTTATAATTGGACAAGCTTTCCCTTTATCAGGTAAATCCATAATACAACTATATCAATATTTAATTTAAGGATTGAGATTTCAATTTGATTAAAGTTTTTGTTTATTATTTTTGTGTTTTAGCAGTATTGGTAATAATATAACAGTCATCCAGATATTCGGATAAGAAAGTATACTAGCAGTGGGGGTAATATTTTCCTCACTGTTCTCTGTTGAAATATCTCCATATGTTGTGAAACTGGGGTCTTGTCCATTTTCATTCTGATAGTAAAATATAGCATTTTTTGATAGTTCAACTGCCAATGTATAATCTGTGGCATTATATGCTTCCAACGCCAACCCTAGTGCCTTATCACCCTCAATGATATTTCTCTCATCTGCATCACTACTTCCAATAGCTGCATCCTTAAGATATTCTGCCTGCACAAGATAATTATCGGTATATAATCTACCAAATGCATCCTTATCATACAATGAGAAGTCAGGATAAGAGGTGTAGTATCCCATAATTGATGCGGAAAAGTCGGTTATCCATGCATTACCAATCTCAAATGGATGATAAAATCCCATAGAATGACCAATTTCATGTAATAGTACCATTGAGAAGCCACGATCTTTTATCCCATCCACATAGAACCTATTTCTACTCATTATCTGGAATTGCCAACCCATTCCACCCAGACCTGCAATTGCCACACCACCATATCTGAATTCCATATCCATGAAAAGTATGAGACTAGGTATCTTATTATCAGGTATTGTGCCAAATAACTGATCTAGCATATTATTCTGAAGCCAACTTAGAAATCCGTCTGTTAATTCTATATATGTAACATTCTTCACAGAATCAAATACTTTGTAAACATCAATTGCATCTGCTAAATCCGAGTAGTCAGATAATAATTGCCAATCCACAGTCACATTGAAATCAATGAATGGGAATGAATCATTAAGCATTGTCTCAATTTTATCAGCTCCAATAACCCAATCCTCATCAAGATTAGATATATCATCAGAAATCACCACAGATGGAATATCATATTGTTCCACAATTGTTGAGGTGAATAATCTGTTGGAGAATAAATGTCTGAAAAATGGCTGTACCATTGATCTCAACCAATCACGATATGATAAAGAATTACGATCTGCAAAATCAGATACTGTGTTTACCAGTGTGGCATCTGTGTAGTAACCCCCCCATACATTATTGATAAAATCACCATACCATACTCTTGATGATATGTCTATGAATTGAATTGGAATATCATTCACTCCACCCCATGCAGATACCTGTTTACCTGCATTCAGACCACTTGTACCTGAGAAGAACCTCTCGGGATATTTCTCTGTATCCACATCCTTAGGCTCTATACTGAACCAATGTTCTAGTTCAGTATCAAGCTCCTCAAGATTGAATAGAAATAATGTATAGGCAGTTTCATCTCCATTCCATAGATTATCTGCCAACCAGTATACTGTTTCATTAGCGTCATATGAAATACCATCGTAGCCTTCAAAAGAAGCAGGTGATGTGGATGAATTCACATGATATCCAGTAGCATTTTTCTCAATGCTCACAAGATAGGATATGAAGCTATTATGTTGCTCTTGAGTGAGATTAGTATAAGTTACCTCAAAATCATATACACCAGCAAAGGCTACATATCCAGGATATATTATATCTTTATCCACATCATTTATGACATCATAAATTGTCAGATCAGAACCTGAAAAGAATGTGGTATCAATCACCACATTTACTTTGGTGGTGGATGACCTCCTTGGAAGTACGGGTATACTGATCTCCTCCACAGCAGATACAGGCATTATCATAATTATTAATAGTAAAACAATTAGTTTACGCATCAAATATTACAAACTACCCACACTTAAAAATAATTCCAAATTTATTAGAATACCTTGAAATATTTTTATTTCATTAATTATACAATAAAATTGGTTCAATCCTCAAGATAAATAAGAATACTGTGTGAATTTGAAATTATGGTATTATCAAAAAATACATTGAATCCTAATGTACTGAAGGCAGAATATGCAGTTAGAGGACCAATAGTTGAATTAGCACAGAACCTTGAAAAGCAGGGAAGAGAGATACTTTATTTTAATATAGGGAACCCACAACAATTAGGACAACCTCCTTTGACATATGTTCGTGAGATATTATCATTACTTAACCATCCAAAATTGTTGAATAAAATGGAAAAGTTGCAGGATCTTGGTTTTGCATCTGACAGTGTTGAGAGAGCAAAAAAAATAATGGAACTAAATCCAGCAGGATTAGGCGCATATTCACAGAGTGCGGGTATGCCATTTATCAGACAAGCAGTTGCAGACTTTATCAGCAAACGAGATAATATACCCACAGATGCAAAAAATATATTCATTACTGATGGAGCATCTAAAGGAGTAGACCTGATACTAAACTCAATAATCACAGATAATGTGGGAATTATGACTCCAATTCCACAATACCCACTGTATTCTGCTGATATCAATCTTTTTGGCGGAAAATTGGTATCATACTATCTAGATGAGGATAGCAACTGGGGTATAAACCGGGAATTACTAGAGAATTCGTATAATAAGGCCAGAGCAGATGAAATTGATACCAAGTTAATAGTTGTTATCAATCCAAATAATCCGACGGGTTCTGTACTTAGTCGTGAGCATATCAAAATGGTACTTGAATTTGCAAAGAAAAATAATCTTATGGTTCTGGCTGATGAGGTGTATCAAGAGAATATATATCATGATGAGGATAAATTCCATTCTTTTGCAAAAGTTGCACATGAGGAGGGTATCAACATACCAATATTTAGCCTACACAGTACTTCCAAGGGATTTATTGGAGAATGTGGTTACAGAGGAGGCTATATAGAGATGCGTAATATAGATGACGAGGTACTCTTACAGTTGCTCAAAATAAGAAGTATAGGTCTGTGTGCAAATACTTCAGGTCAAATTGTCACATATTTGATGGTTACACCACCAGAAGAAGGAGATACATCCTATGAATTGTATGTTAGGGAACGAAAAGACATACTTGACAGTTTGACAAGAAAGGCAAGGATCATAGCAAATGAATTGGACAGTATAGAGGGAATATCATGTGCCACTCCAAGAGGGGCAATGTATTTATTTCCAAACATAAAGTTACCAGATAGAAATTATGGAGATGAGCCAGCAGATTTTGCATTTACCAAATATCTTGTGGAACAGACAGGAATTGTAACAGTACCAGGATCCGGATTTGGACAAAAACAGGATACATGGCATCTACGAATTACTTTTCTACCACCAGAGGATAAAATTGAGAGTATTATGAAAAAATTCAAGAAAGCCTATCTTGATTTTATCAAGCTAAAATAGATGTATTCAGTCATCAATTGTGAAAAAAATCGTATCGATTCAAAATCATTAAAAAAGAATTATTGTTGCTGAAATTAGAAAGTATATGAGTGATGATGATATATCGAAAGGTCGACCCGATGAATTTCACGCATTTTCCAAATTCAAAGAAGAAATTGAAAATCAAGCCAATATTAAATATGAAGCTGTGATTAATACAGGAAAGGAAGAAGCTGAGAAGATCAGAGAAGCCAGTAGGAAAGAAGCTGAGAAGTACAAATCAGATCTACTCAACAAAGCAAAATCTGAGGCAAATCAGATAAAAGTACGTGAAGTATCCAGAAAGAAACTTACTGTTAAGATGGATTATTTAAAGGTAAGAGATCAGATTTTTGAAGAGATTGTTGTTGAAGCAAAATCCAAACTACAAACATACACACAATCAAAAGAATATGCCACATTTCTGCAGAATATACTCAGTGAAAGTGCAGCTTCCATGTTTGGTGGTGATCTGCTTGTTCAGTTAAGATCTGAGGATAAGAAATTATTATCACAGGAAGTACTTGATAAAATAGCAGCAGAGATTAGTAAAACAACTGGAAATGAAACTAAGATCAGTATTGATAAATCTGATCTCAAAGCACTTGGAGGTATCCGAGTGGTTCGTTCGGATGACAGGCTGTATGTGGATAACACATTTGAAGCACGTCTGAAGAGAATGGATGAAGAAATTCGTGTCTCATTAGTTGAGACACTTGAGAACTAAGTGGATTATCATGAGAAATTCAGTAATCAGGGTAATAATTACTCTTTCTATGATTTTGTTGATGACTGGTAACGTACCAGCAGATGCAATTGTGAATGGTGCTTCTGGTTTTGCACCTGCTAAAATAGATGAAGGTGAAGAGGCTACATTTTCAGGTACTATTTACAATTTACAAAATATATCAATCTATGTGGATTCGCTGTATGTAGAATTTATCGAGGGAATAATAAGTGGTGCACAGGGTAATACTGATGTATTCAATATGAGTAAAACTTATCCCGCAGAGAGACAGGAACTTCCCACAAATTCATCTTTTACAGATACATTCAAAACAGAGGTAAATTATAACCCTGGAACTTACAATGTATCAATATTCTTCATGTATTCAAATAATTCAGATGGGAGCAGTTTAGAGAAAGTATACTCTCTGATTAATCAGACAGTAATTATTGAAGGTGTGAATGACTATACACGATTTGTGATAGGGTTTGCATATGCTGTTGGTTTTGCCATAGTAATTGTGATAGGACTTATTGTATATAATAATAAATTCAAAAGAAGATAACAAATCTCATTCTGTAATATTACATACTTTTTTTATGTGTATCCAATAATATTTAATTGTGAAAGGGCAATTTAAGCTAGATGACTATGTGTTATTGATTTATGATCGTCGACGAAGATGGTTGAAAAAAATAAAAGATATTGATTTTCATTGCAATTATGGGATGATAAATCTTCATGACCTGGTGGGAATGAGGTATGGGGAGATGATTGAGACAAATACAGGAAAAAAAATTAAAGCTACTATGCCCACACTTCTAGATTGGTTTGATCATTTTGAACATGGTTCACAGATAATATATGGAAAAGATGCAGCCATGATCACCTTACTTCTTGATGCAAAACCGGGTGATATCGTCTATGAAACCGGTACGGGATCAGGAGCATTGACATCAGTACTCTCCCGTTCAGTTGGAGAGACAGGAAGAGTGATTACTCATGAGGTAAGAGAGTCTGCACATAAAATTGCAAAGAGAAATCATACTAAACTCGGAACTACCAATGTTGAGTTCATTTTACAGGATGTTGCTGAGAAAGGATTTATCGATGAAATAGATGGAATAAAATTGCAAGCAGATAGCTTGGTTCTAGATATGGGAGATCCATGGAGAGCAATACCACATAGCAAAAAGATTATGAGAACAGGAGCCAGAATTGTTGTGTTCATCCCAACATACCAACAACTTGATAAAATGTTTCAGAATTTAATAGAAAATGATTTTAGAGAGGTAAGAGCTATTGAGCTTATTGAGAGGGAGATACAGTACAAAAAGAACGCTCTGCGTCCTGCTACCAGAATGATCGGTCATACAGGCTTTTTATTACATGGCACCTACTATCCCTCGAGTTAAAGCATGTGTTGCATTTGTTCCAATCGAAACTATCGAAAAACATGAGTTAAATTTCAACTGACAGATTACAGCAATATCAGTACAATTATATCCCAGATATATAGTATAAACCAAAAAATAAAAAAAATCCATAAGTTCCATATGAAACACAGGTCATATATATAAGGAAAATGTAGAATTATAGATTTTTAGTTTCATAGGCGCCTATAAATATTTAAAATATGAAGTAACAAGAGGTTGAAATTATGAAATTTGAAATAAATTGAATGCTGGAATTTTGTATTTTTTTTCAAATTTATATGCAATCACCATTCGGATTATACGCAATATAATCATATTCAAGAAATTGAGCACCAATGATGAAGAAAAATGGAAATAAACAAAGATTGAGACAGACACTCCTATATTTCTCTTAGAGAAAATAGGGGAATTTTGGATTTCTAACCTCTGAAGTTTGAAAATACACCACAATTATTTTCATTCATTTAAAAATCACTTTCCATAAGAAATTCATCTAGATATTAATCCTTTTTTCGCGGTTAACAAGAGTTCCATAATACAATTAGATAATAGCTTTATTTAAATACTATGAATTCTGTCTTACTATTAGAAGAAACTAATCTAAGGAGATAAAACTAATATGATGGATCTTTCAGAATTACAGGCAAAATTTTCAAACTTGATAGAGAGCAGAACTAACACAAGGTGTGTCACACCAAATAACAATGAATCACCACTAAGAAATGTTGGAGAAGCATTACTGAACAAATTTGCATATCAGATCACCAATCAGGCAGTACTTGCAGAGCAAAGAGATGCATTGACAGATGAGATAGTTGAGAATATGGTAAGTTCACTAGTACTTGCAGGGATGATGGGTATAGATCTTGAATCTGAACTTACAAATCTAATTGGATTACTGGAAAGCGTATCTGCTGAAGCATCTTAATTTTTAGCTCATATCCAGTTATCTCCTAATATAAATATAGACAATTATTATACAACTTATGAACTTTGATCAGCTATTGCATTCATTCAAAACAGCACCTTTGGAAATACGTAGATATGTTCCAGATAAATTTGCCAAAAAAGCCATGATTGAGGCAATTCCATATCTTGGAGAGGTGTTGATTGATACTGAACAGGAGACTATCGTTAGAATTGAATGTGCTGAGGCATTAGGGAAATTAGGAGATAAAAAAGGAAATACATATCTAATAAAATCAATGAATGATGAGAGTGAGGAGTTGCGAAGAACAATTGTATGGGCCATGGGTAAGATATCGGATCCAAACCTGTACTCATCTGTACAGAGAATGATAGAGGATCAGTCTGAACTTGTTATAAAATGGGCAATTAAGGCATTATCACAGTTACCTGGTGATATAGATCAATCACTGAAGTATCTGTATGATATGTTTGATAGTTATTCAGATACAAATATCCGGGTTGAAACAATCAGATTGGTGATTAAGCATGCAAAGAATGCAGATGAGAGATGGTTTCAACTTGCATATAAGTTGATAGTTGAAAATAAGGATGATAATTTAATAATATCATCATTTCAATTGCTGAGTACAACAGTTGGAGTTGGGTTTATGAAGAATAAAATTGAGTTTATGAAGAATTATTTTGAGAAAATATCACAGAACCCAGCTATCAGATACAGTTACTTCAAATTGATGGCACTTCTAGATCAACAGAGTTTTATCAAACAAGTTTACAGTTCAAATGATACAGAACATATATCCAAAGCATTATTCAATGAAATAGCATATCTCGAAGGACTACTACAACAAGTAGATGATGAGAATATAGTACATATTTTGAATGCAATTGCTATGAATGATCAAATTGATCAATTGAATTTTGATCTGCAACAATATCTAGAACACAGTAACCTATCTATAAAAATTGCAGCGCTGAGAATTCATTCTACAATGAATGGACCATTTGATGTAATAAAAAATGCATATACCATTGGTAAAGGCAAAGGATCAATTATTCCACTTTTAGGCAAATATGAAAAGGGATTGGATATACTGATGAAGGAGGCAATAAATGGAGATAAAACATGTAGAGTGGCTGCCATTCGTGCACTGATAACTAAATTACCAGACAAAAAAATCAGAGAAATACTTGAGATTGTCCAAAAAACAGAGAGAATATGGCATCTTAGAAGAGAAACAAGGATTGCACTTCAGAATTGATATGAACCACCACAAGTAGTACCGGATGAGAATATCTATTATTAAATATATCAAATAATGGATACTGAAATATTATATACGGATAATAAGCTCTAGGAGCTAACTACTAGGCCACAAATAGCCAATAACGAGTATGGTGAGGTTCGAACTCACGACCTGTTGCTTAGGAGGCAACCGCGCTTCCAGCTGCGCCACATACTCTCTTCAAATAATTGAAGATCAATTCACAGATAATCCATGATTTGATTAAATTCAATTATATTGAAATAACATTAAAATTAATCGAAAGTGTAAACTGAAATTTGATTTATGATTTCAATTTCTTTTGATTTTATATACATAATCATTATCAGATTTCAATTTAAAACCAAGTGAAAGAAGCATGTCGGTATCTATTTCAGATTCATAGAATTGTAGTTCAATAGTTTCAAATCCATATTCCATAATTTTTGGGAATAAGTCTTTCAGTATACCAGTGAGTTCAGATGATGATATTTCTCCTTTGAGATAAACCCTGGTGTATTGTGTCATCAATGCATAGATCATACCCCCGTCCACTTCATAGACAATTACATCAGCAGGTTCCATCTGACCCCATATCATCATCTTCAGATCAGGATAAGATAACTGAGCAATATCAAATGAAGGTGCATAATATCTTCCTATCACAGTTCTTAGTTCACCGGTAGCAACCATTCTATTCAGATCAGTATAAATTTTATTTTGTACTATAATTTCCCTTCTGATCCACACCTGATTTTCTTCAGCAGATGAATTTGGTTCCAATAAGCAGTAATTGAGTATTTTTTTGTATTCAAAACCTAATTTCTCATATAGTCTTCGAGACCGTTTATCCTCATCCTCCACCCATATATCATGTTCCACAGAATTAGTGAGATACTTAATCAAACGGGATGCATGGCCCTTTCTTCTGAATTTGTATGAAATGAATAACCAGATAATATGATATCTTTTAATTGGTTTACCCGCATCAAAATCATAGCTGAGTACGAAATCCAATTCTCCAATTATCTGATTATCCTCTATCAATAGTAGTATACCCCCATCAGCTCTTTGAAGTATATCAAAATGCCATTGGAATAATTCTAGATCTGCCCACCACATACCCTGTTCATATCGATCCATGAGATTTACATTTTCAAAGCCTTTTGGAAAGTATTCTTCCATATTAAGTTTGAATAATTCATGAATATCCTCTTTTGTGGCATATCTGATAGACATAATATTATTATAAATTAGATCCTTTAAATTATATAGAATGATTTATCTTATTCTATCTATTTTTTTCTATTTGATTGAAAGTAAATAACTAAAATTATTTACCACTCATTATTATCTAATTCATGGTAAAACGCAATCAAAAATTCATGTTAGATGAATTAAATCGTCTGCGAGAAGTTGGTTTGTATAATAATATCCCAATAATTGAATCACCACAGGGTGCTTGGTTAACAATAAATGAGAATAAAGTACTTAATCTGTGTTCAAATAATTATCTGGGGTTGGCAAATCATCCAGTTCTAATTGAGGAGGCAAAGAACATACTAGATGAATTTGGTGTTGGCCCTGGAGCGGTCAGATCTATTGCGGGAACTATGAGTCTGCACAAGGATCTTGAGAGGATTTTATCTGAATTCAAAGGTGTGGAGGCATCTCTTGCACTCCAAAGTGGCTTCGTGGCAAATCAGGCAGTTATTCCCTCCATTGGTGCAGATGCTATTTTTACAGATGAGTTGAATCATGCATCAATTATTGATGGTATCAGATTAACCAAAGCTAAGAGATATATCTATAAACATAATTCTGTTGAGAACCTAGTTACAAAATTAGAGGAGGGTAAGGAATATGAGAAGAAGTTAGTTATCACAGATGGTGTTTTCTCAATGGATGGAGATATAGCGCCAGTTGATGAGATAGCCAAAGTTGTGATGGAACACAATGCTATACTAATGGTTGATGATGCACACGGAGAGGGTGTACTCGGAAAGAATGGAGCAGGTATTGCATCTCATTTTAATCTACACAATGGAGAGGTGGATATTGAGGTTGGTACACTATCAAAAGCAGTTGGTGTTGTAGGAGGATTTGTATCCGGCTCTGAAGTGCTGATAGAGTATCTAGAGCAGAAGGGTAGACCATTCCTGTTCTCATCTGCATTGACGCCGGTCGATGTGGCAGCATCAATTGCTGCAATTAAGATATTGAAAAATGATGATAGTCTAGTAAAGAAATTATGGGCAAATGGTAGATATTTCCAGAAAGGAATGCAGGACCTTGGATTTGATACGGGTAAGACACAGACACCGATCACTCCTGTTATGCTTGGTGAGGCTAAATTAGCAAGAGAATTCTCAAAGAAAATACTGGATGAGGGTATATTTGCAATGGGCATTGGTTTTCCAACTGTTCCAAAGGGTATGGCAAGGATAAGAGCAATGTTATCAGCAGCTCATGAAACAGATGATCTAGATTTTGCACTAGAGAAATTTGAAAAGATTGGTAAAGAACTAAAAGTAATTTAAATATTAGATCTCATTATCCACATTTTTAGCCAAGATTGCAGTTTTCAGTATATCATCAACTGTATTCATTAATCTTCCAATACTCATCTCACCTGAAATAATTGTATCAACAGAGGCTTTGTTCACCACAGTAATCACATTGCCATCAGGCATTGTTTTATTCTCAGGTGCAATAGCAAGTTCTAGTATTTTTGGATCCACCTCAGATCTCAGAGTTATTTTTGCATAAATTTTGTATTTCAACCAATCATCTCCCTAAATTTCTCATTTAGATCAAGTAAAATACTTTCATAATCATCCTTAGCAACAGATAGTTGGCATTTTAGTAGACTTCCAGAAATATTCACATCAAAGCCTCTTTTATCCATAATTTCACTCATGACTGAGGTAATATTCCCTATATTATGTGATTTTGAAGCACGCAGTCCTATTGTTACCAAATCTGCAGGACCGGGTGCTATAACTGCAAATGGCATATCTGGAGTAACAAGGCCATGAGATAAAGCCATAGCCGCAATCTCAGATGTGTTGTACCAGCTAATCTTGTAATCACTCTCAAAATATCTCAAAGTACTTAGATCAACTATATCATCCTGATTATCCTGTATCAATCGGTAACTGACACCCACTGATTTTCTCTCCTCATCAAACAGCTTGGTCAGATGTCTTAGATGATCAGTTCTATTTCCAAGGAGTACTGCAATTGCAGTTGTTATCTGATGGCGATACAATGCATCTTTGATTGCAGCTGCAAAATCCCATGTATTCATCAAAATACTGTCTTTTCTCTCATTGATTATAGTAGTTTTGTTTTTGATAAATTCTAATTTTTCCTCTTGGTAACCCTTATGCAATGCTAGTTGTACAATTAAATTGCTGTTGAGATCTTTTATCTCATCTTTACTCAGATCAGATAATGAACGGTTCTTTCCTTTGATCTCATCCTCAATTCCACTTTTAGTCAATAGTTCAATTGCACGTGTATTATCACCTGTGATACCGGGTAAAAATGGATTTAATGAGTAAACAAGTGATTCACTTACTCTGTATCGACCATTACCTAGAAAAGAAAGGTCCTTCTCGATTTTTATAACCCCACCAGTGATTGCATCATCTGCAATTATTTTGATGAAACCATCATATTCACCCATCATATTTGAGGTATGAAAACTGACCAGAGGTAGTTGAATAATGTAATTCAAGGTCTCTGCAAATGCAGAGCATATAAAGTATGCAATTGTACTGAAATTTAGATATTTATAATCTGTAACACCATAGTTGAATGGGTTTATTATCAATTCTTTTGCAGGACTATCAATTGGTGGGATAAGTGCAATCATAGTACCAATCAGATCTATTGATTCAATCTCATCAATTGTGTACCCAATGAATATATTAATACCTTTACTTCTTTTTTTTACTGTGTTAATCGTATCATCATTCAGTTCTGTAAGAATACAGGGTTTATGCAAATCATGAAATACTTTACCAAAAATACTGGCTGCAATGATAGCATCACATGACCTGTAATATATTATCTGAATTACCTGTTCATACTCTGAGAGTAATGTAGATATTTTCTCAGTATTATCAAGAAAAGTATCAAATACATCGTTGACGTCCACAATAATTGATTTTCATAAAAAATAATAAAGAGTGCTATACATTTACTTCAATTTGTAAATTTATTTTATTGATAATATTATCTCAACAGAATAGATGCATTTTCGGGACGATATCTCCAATCTTTTGGTAATACTCCACTGTTTCGGTAGTATTTAGACAAACGATATATCTTAGATTCGATCCTTTTCAGCCCATGAGTACTTGAGAGATCTTTTTTGTTCTCAACAAGATGATTTCTTAATGTCATAGCCCTTCTTATCAGAGATAATAGATCTTCGGGTGTGCTTGGTGCCAATTCATTCTCTTTGAGTATTTCAAGGACACTCTTTCCAGTTACCAATTTAATAGAGGGAACTGCATATTTATCTCTCAGAATTATTCCAATCTCACTCTGTGAAGATCCTTGCTTGTAATATTTAATAACAAGTTCAATGATTTCTTTTGACTCAATTGGTATCCATTCCTGGGGTTCTGTTAGATAGGGTTTTGTGGACCCTGATTTTCCACGTTTTTTGCTGTGCATTCTTGCCATAGGTTTCACCTAGATAACAACTAGCATTCACCAGTTGTCTCATACTCAGTAATTTAAACATTAAATAAGAATAGTTTGTTTTGAAACAATTAAATTTCTTCTTTTGATTTATAGATATATTTAACTCATTATTGTGGTTATAAACAACTATGGAAGCAATAATCCTTGCAGCAGGTAAAGGTACGAGACTATTACCTTTGACTGAGAATAGACCAAAACACCTGCTAGAAGTGGGTGGAAAGGCAATTCTCAAGTGGCAACTTGATGAGTTATTATCAAATGACAGTATTTCTAAAATAATTATAGTGGTTAACTATAAAGCAGATATGATCAGAGAGGCAGTGAATTCATGGACCAAGGATAATAGAATTGAATTTATTGATCAACAACAGACAAATGGAACAGGAGATGCAGTGAATACAGGATTAGAATTGATAGATAAAAAGAATGCCTTTCTTGTTGTCAATGGAGATGTGCTATTAGATGGTGCCATCACACATATGATCAATGGAGAATATACAGCAGCAATTCTAGGTGCAAAAGTATCACAACCAGAATTATTTGGAGTGTTGAAACATGAAAATGGAAAATTGAGTTCCATTGATGAGAAGCCAGTGAATGCAGATAAAGCAGATCTGATCAATGCCGGTCTTTATATTTTCCCACCAGAGGCCTATGATCTATTTGCAAATCTGAAAGAATCTGAAAGGGGAGAGAAAGAATTGACTGATGTGGTACAGCAACTTATTGATGGTTCTGTTGAAATAAATGTGGTATCAATTACAGGGGAATGGTTTGATGTAGGTCATCCTTGGCAAATACTTGATGCAAATGAATATTTACTAGATAAACATCAAGATAATTTCAAACAATCAGGGATAATTGAGAAAGGAGCCACATTGATTGGGAATGTACATGTGGCAGAGAATGCAAGGGTAAGAGCAGGCGTGTATATTGAAGGACCAGTATTCATTGATGAGGGAGCAGATATTGGTCCTAATTGCTATATCAGAGCAAGATCATATATTGGTAGAAATGTGAGGGTTGGAAATGCATGTGAGATCAAGAACTGTGTGATATACAGGGATACTCATGCAGCACATCTATCATACATTGGTGATTCAGTACTTGGAGAATATTCTAACCTTGGAGCAGGTACTATCACAGCTAATCTAAGACATGATGGTAAAAATATAAAGATGACAATCAAAGAAAATAGAGTGAATACGGGTAGGAGAAAACTTGGAATCATAATGGGTGATATGGTAAAAACAGGAATTGGAGTAAGTTTGCTTCCAGGTATCAAGATCAGAGGTGGAAAATGGATAAATGCACATGATTTTATAACCAGAGATGTAGAATAGGAATGGGTTCTTACTTAAAATATGATATTGCACAACAATAAAACTTGTAAATTTTACAATTCATGTGGGAAAAATAACTAATTTAGATAGGTTTTCATAAAAAAATTGGATAGATAATTAATGTGAAGTCTAAAGAGATAAATTTTCATTTCGAAAAATTGTAAGACTTATTAATCTTTAATCAAATTAGGAATAATGGTAAAATAAATATCAACAATTAAGATTACAGGTGATTATTTTTGAATAATTACAATATTTTTTTACCATTAATTATTTTCATTGGATTCTATCTCATCAAATGGAATATCCTCATCAAAAATACTCGCAACGTATTTAGCCATTTTAAGCTCTTTTTCACGATCCAATTCCATCTGTACTTTATTCTTATCCACCTTTCTTTTCTCTTTCTTTGCCAATCTTTCTTCCCTGGTCAAAGGTGGATTTTCCCGGTTGGATTTTCTAACTACCAAAGCAAGCTCCATACCAGCAATAATTCCACCTACTATTATCGATAACACAATGATATATGGAGTTAACACAGGGTTTTTTACTATGTAGACCGCAATAATAATACCCAGAACACTGACTGATAAAAAGGTGAAACCTGCATTTATTTTTGTCGGATTACTCTGATAAATAGACATAACCTGATAATTGATTGTGTGAAAAAAAATGTTTGTATAATATGACTATTAATAAAATTTTCATTTTGGTATTTAAAACAAAAGAATATTTAATTTTTGTAAATACCCGCGCACCGAAGACTAAACTTTAAATCATTTTTCAAAATTTGGAATTTAGAAAATGGATGAAAAAACAAAGAAGAGTCCTCCATTGTTCCCAAAGGCTCTACAGATTGCCAAAGTAATCACACCCCTAAAATATAAGAGGGATGTGGTAAGAGTGATTGAAGAGCTTGGAGAGGTAGAACCTATTCTTGTAGACCCAAGGACTGGAATTGATCAAATTCAAGTTGAAGGTCGTAGAAATGAGGTTGAGGCCCTCCGTACGAAATTAAGTAGCTTTCTATCAAGTTTAAAAGCTGATTTAATTATCAAGGGAGAAAAGATTGTT
This sequence comes from archaeon, assembly GCA_024280435.1. GTDB lineage: Archaea > Asgardarchaeota > Heimdallarchaeia > Heimdallarchaeales > Kariarchaeaceae > JAJRQD01. The sequence goes on from JAJRQD010000015.1 coordinate 19,369, forward strand.
ATTGATCAATCAGAGGATTCGGTATTAAATTATATTCGAGATGCTGCTAACAATAAAGGAAAAAGAATCGAGGAAATCATCCAGAGGAAAGAACAAATTTCTGCCCGAACAACTGAATTAAAGAATATAGTATCTTTACTTGAGCGATTCAGAGATCTGTCCATTGATAGTAAAGCTATTGGAGAGACTTCAATGACCAAGACGTTGCTTGGTACAGTCTATCCACCAACAATTGATAGATTACTCTGGACTTTAGATGAGATCACAGATAGTAAATATTTCTATCTTGAGAAAGAGGTTGTGCATCTACAGGAAACTGTAATACTGATCTCTGTACTCAAAAAAGATGCAGAGACTGTGATTGAGAAGCTCAAAGGAATGAGTTATCAGGAGATTGCAATTCCAAAAGATGTGGATTTTGATGGATTATCCATCTCAGATTGTGATGATGAGGCAATTAGTCTTGAAACAGAATCTGATGCACTCTCAAAAGAGCTCGATGAGATCGCCAGTGATAAAGGTACTATTATAAAAGCTGCACTTGAACTGTGTAATATAGAACTCCAGAGAATCAGTATTGAATTGAAAATGAGGAGAACTGAAACCACATGTGTTCTATGGGCATGGATACCTGAGCATCTCAAAGAGAAGTTAACCACAGCCATGCAATCTGCTGCCAATCATACAGCAGAGATTGATTTTAGAAAGGGAGATTTTGATCCCTCAAGTGTTCCATCATACGTGGAGAATTCAGAATTCATGCAACCAATGAGAGGAGTTGTCAGCTCATTTGGTACTCCATCATCAACAGAGGTTGATCCATATCCATTTGTCAAGTTTATTATGCCATTAATGTTTGGTATAATGTTCGCAGATTTTGGTCATGGACTACTATTTCTGCTATTTGGTATTTGGGCAAAGAGAAAGAAAGATAAAATGGATGAGATCCCAGAAGGGCTCATGGGTTATATCTACGGTGGACCTGAATTAATCATAATTATGGGTGCAACGGCGATGTTACTTGGAATTCCATTTAATTCATTCTTTGGAGATGAAACTTTCTTCTGGCAATTCGGATTTTTAAGAGCTATATTTGAGAATACCACATGGGCATTCTTCTTCATCGTAGAGAACCATGGTGGAGTTAATTCAATTGAGAGAAATTATCTCAATTTCCTTATATTCTCATTTGCAGTAGGAGCAGTCATCATACTACTTGGTTTAAGTATCAATGTTTACCAATTATCAAAATACAGAAAACATGATTCTGAATTACAGGCTGCAATTGCATTACTTACAGGTTATGCACTGATAATAATTGGTGCGGTGGTTCTTAGTTTCAGCCCCTTGATATTCAACATATTACTTGGAATTGCATTGTTCTCACTATTCGCGATGCTTGTTATTGAGAAGAGAGCACATGGAATTGATGGACTAATGCTGGGTATTGATCATATATTGAGTTTATTATCAAATACATTCAGTTTTGGTCGATTACTAGCAATGAATACTGTTCATTTTGTACTTGCATTCCTCCCATATCTGTTTATTGAAAAATTTGGAGGTGTTGAGGGATTACTCAACCATAATGTTGATGTCTGGACACCAAAAGAGAATGTATTTATCTGGATAATTGCAGCTGCAATTGGAGCAGCAATCGTTCTTGTGGTTGAAGGAACTTTCAGTACTTTACAAGCACTCAGGTTGAACTGGGTTGAATTCTTTGGTAAATTTTTCAAAGGAACAGGCGTTGAATTCAGACCTGTAAAAGTTAAGAGGATCTACACCGTAGAAAATCTTAATTGAGGTGATTAAAACATGGGATCCCCATTTCTAATAACTAAGGCACATGCTAACCATTCTAGATCTCCTAATTGGCAACAGATCTCTTCCATGCTAAATGCATCAAGAGTGACTGATGTTGAGAATATACTTCAGAGTACCAGCTATGGTGATCTATTAAATGTTGTACGTCCTAGTGTAGACCTTCCTGCATTTGAAAAAGAGATGAGAAAAAGCTTTGCAGACCTTCTCCATCTCTATAAAAGATCCGCATCAAAGCAAGTTGCCAAATTACTTGATGCATATTCCGTCATTATAGATGCTGAGAATATTGACATCATTATGCAGGCAATTGTCAGAAAAAATGTTGACAGTAATCTTGATCAAATAATTATACCTGTTGGTAAATTAGGAATGGATCATTACAAGCGTATGATGAAGAGTGCAAATATTGAGATTGCATCTGACTTCATACCATATCCTGCTGTTCGAAGGGCAGTTCAGAAAGCTATCAAAGTATCTGATAACCCAGATGATCAAGTTTTCTATGTTTCTTCAGCCCTGGCACATTCATCATTCACTATGATACAGGAAATTGCACCAAAATGGATACGTTTAGAGATTGAGCTACTCAATCTGGAAACGATATGCAGAGCAATTAACCTGGGTATCAAGGCAAAACCATGGATGATACCAGGACGAGGTGTGACCAATCGATATGAACCTGTTCTAAGCTCGATGAAATCACCAAGAGAAGCAATAAACTATATACTACCTCATTTCCCAGTATCTGCACCTTTAAAATTAGCACTAGCTGCTGATGATAAAGATGTGGTATCTGTACTTGAGGATGCAGCGTTAAGTTATCTTCACGCTCAACACAAACACAGGTTTTATCTTGTGGATCGCCCAGAATCAATACTCGATTTCTTTGCGATTAAGAAAGCCGAACTAGAGGATATTACTAGAATCTTGTTCAGCAAACTAAAAGGCATACCAGCGGAAGAGATCCGCTCAATGCTGTACCCAATTTACAAGAGGTAAAAAAAAATGAAAATCGTTAAAAAACTAGCATTAACAACAAGTATTGCATTAAGTATGGCTATAACCATGCTAATGTTAACAGCAAAAGCACTCGGTCTCTCAGAAGCGGATACCGGAGCTGCATCAACAACTGGTATTGATTCCAGAGGCGCATCCTTCATCGGTGCAGGTCTAGCAGTAGGACTGGCAGGATTTGGATCAGCAGTAGGTATGGGTAACGCAGGTGCAGCAGCCATCGGTGCAATCTCAGAGGACAAAAGCCTATTCGGTAACGCACTAGTATTTGTCGTGCTGATAGAAGCAGTAGCTATCTATGGTCTCCTAGTTGCACTCCTTCTAATCTTTGCAGCATAATATCACAAATCAATTAAAATATTAAATAAACCATTAAAATTAAATGAAATAAACTAAAATATCATTTTATTCACATAAAAAAATGTATGTTTTGTGTTAATCAAATGTTGTCTGATGTCAATTAATTTCACTTTCTAAAGTATTGAAAGTTATAATCATATTAATAATTCAATATGCTTTAATAGTAATACAAGTCTTTAAAGTCATTTACTTTAATACTAAAATATGGAAGTACAAAAATCAAAAACAGTAGAAATGGAGAGTTTGTTTGATCTAATCAGATTAATTATCTCTAATTCAGCACAAAGAGGAGGTTTTCTGTATCTTGGAAAAAAAGATGGGAAAAATATATTCTATATTTCACATGTTGTACCCTCTTGGTATGATTTGAAAGGATTGCCAATAGTGCTTTATGCATATTGCGATACATATCCAGAAGAAACATTTATTGCCTACTCACGGCCCACATCAACAGATGAAGAAAGTTGGAAGTTTGTGAAGTTTGTGAAAGATAATGATACCAAAACTATGTACATCCCAATAGTCAAAGTAAAAAACATACCAGAATTTACTTTCTAAGTTAAAATTATCCAAATACAAAAATTATATCATTATTAATTTTACAATAATTCAGGGTCAGTAGCGTATCTATAACTAAGTATGAATAATACAAAGAATATTAACCCAGAAACTATAATAACTAGTGATTGTACAAACTCTTTCGCATTTGGTATTGTCTCCAGATATTTTAACATCATATTCACTATTGAGAATATGATTACCATAACAATTCCTTTGGTGGTATTGCTATCACTATCCATATCTTTCATTCTTCTAACAATCATCTCAAAAAATGCCAGTGCAACTGCAATATAGTTGACTATGTTCACTACTTGTTCTCCATCTGAGAAATACAGCATTAAAAATACACTGAAGAAAATTGCTTTTAATAAAAGTACTAGACCTTCATTTACCTCTTCACCTGAACCAAATTTAGATCTACCTTCAAAGAGAAATAGAAAGAAATTACCAAGGGAGATTGAGATTGCGAGACACAAACCAATTCCGAAAATTGCACCGATATTACTGGTCCATGTTATCATTATAACCTGCATTAGCTCTATATAATTGATATAGAATGCAATAACTATCAAACTTGGATAGAAAGAAATGATAAGAGAGGGAATAATCCAACTGAGTTTTGAGAATTTACCAATAAGTAATTTCCTCATTACCATCCTCATAACCACAAAAATACCGATTATTGTGATAATTGGACTACCAAATGGTAAAACAAAGAAGACCAATGTGAATGCTGCATTTAATCCATAAAATAATTTCTGATCTATTCTTACCTTACCAAGTGCTCTTCCCATCAAAGTATATGCATCTGCAATCCTTGTAGCACGTAGTATACTTGCCAATACCCATGGTAATGAGAAGAAAATTGGAATACCATAATTTGCCAGAAAGACCACCATCCAATGTGGAAGAACTGGACTTAACCAATTGGCATTTTCCAATAAATTATCAAAGAATAGTAATAGTTTATCATGCCAATTAACTGCAAAGTAGATGAAATAGACTGGTATCAGTATTATCTGAACAATTACTAGTAATCTATTTAACATCAGTTCATTTGAATCGCTCATCTAATTAATTAAGTATCATATACTTATTAATCACTTCTCTTTTAATTAGTATAATTTATTCATTCTCTTTCAATAAATCATTATAAGCCTGTATTGGTAGTTTAGATGGATTGTACGCAATAGCATCAAGTAACAATGCATTTGCCTCCTCTGGTAATCCTTCTATTTTTTTGAGAGGTCTGATTATATTGACAAAATCTTTTCTAACATGTTTATTCATAGACACTGATACTGCAATCTCTCTTAACACAACTATATGATCAACTGTGATATAAGGTGCATATCTTGGTGGGACAGGTGGTTTCTTTGCATTCTTTGTAATATTTCTAGTTACTTCCAAAATCTCCTGTTTACTGAAATTTCCATCCTTCATATATCCTACAATTCTCTGTGCAGCCCATAATCTGCGTTTTGGATTATTTTCCAACATTATTTTCTGTAATCTTGCCATTATCTCAGATCTACTTCTTGGCACACTTGAAGTACCCAGAACAAATAATATACCAATAATAAAGAATATCACACCAGTTAAAATTAACATGAATCTGAAACCACTGATCAAATCAAGTATAAAGTGAAGAGATTGAAGAAGAATTGATGATACTATAAATGTTATTCCCCATATTCTGGCTCTTATAACATCTTGATTTAATTCCATAAATAGCGCTTTATCTGCTGAATGGCCTTTTACCATATTATTATTTAATTATATTATATTAATTAATTAGTTGTTACAAGTTAATTACGTTGATTGGAATAGTTCATTAAATTTATTACATCATACCGGGCATTCCGCCCATACCGGGTGGCATTCCACCCATACCACCCATTCCACCAGGAGGCATTCCTCCGGGAGCTGGTGATCCACCTTTGATTGCAATCACATCATCAATTCTAAGGATCATCTCTGCAGCTTCTGAAGCAGATTTTATTGCCTGTATCTTTACTCTCAATGGTTCAATTATTCCAGAAACGCTCATATCACTAATTTCTCCAATTGAACCACCTTCATTGTGTTTTGTGAGGTCAATACCGACATTTTTCTTACCACTGGCATATGCTGCCGTGAGCTCTGCAATCTTATCTAGGGAGTCAAGTCCGGAATTCTCTGCCAGAGTACTTGGAATAACTAACAATGCATCTGCAAAAGCCTGTATTGCAAGTCTTTCTTTTCCAGTAGTTTTATCTGCTAACTTTTTAATTGCATTGTGCATGTGTATTTCTGGGAAACCACCACCATAGATCATCATTCCATCCTCGATTGAATTTCTAACCACTGATAATGCATCTGTTAATGCTCTTTCTGCCTCATCAGTTGAATATTTAGAAGCGCCTCTGATAATAACAGTTACTGCTCTTGGGGATGGACAATCCTCGATGTAAATATAATCATCATCACCTAGCTTGGTTTCATACAATTTACCTGCATCTCCAAGATTTTCAGCAGATAATTCATCCAATGAGGTGATAATATTTGCACCTGTTGCAAGTGATATTTTTTCCATATCACTTTTCTTAACTCTTCTTATTGCCATAATTCCTTCTTTTGATAGGAAATGCTGTGCAAGATCATCCACACCTTTCTGACAAATTATAACATTTGCACCAGATGCTTTGATCTTCTCAACCATCTCACGTATCATGTTCTCTTCATTATCCAGAAAACTCTGTACCTGCATCGGATCTGATATTCTTATCTCTGCATCAAATTCAGTCTTTGTAACTTCAATATTAGTATTGATTAATGCAATCTTTGCATTGGTAACATTTTTAGGCATTCCCTGATGTAATACGCTTTTATCAATGGCAATACCTTCCATCAAATAGGAATTTGATAAACTCTTACCCTGTTTTTGAAGAATTTTTATGTTGTCAAGATTTGCCTTCACTACACCATCAACCTCTTCTTTTACTTTAAGGATTGCATCAACTGCTATTTCTGCAATAGTTGATTTTGCCATATGAACTGCCTTGGAGTTTAGTGCAGTAATTGCAATATTCATCAACAAATCTTTATTCTCGGCATTTATTGGAATTTGTATCTCTTTCAGTGATTTGATAGCCTCATTAGCTGCTTTTTTGTATCCAGAAACGATCTTTGTTCCATGCACTTTTTTAGCAAGTAATTCGTCACCTTTTTTGAGCAATTCACCAGCTATAACAACTGCAGATGTTGTACCATCTCCAACTGCCTTGTCCTGGCTTTTAGCAACCTGAATAACTAATTTGGCGGCTGGATGCTCAACATCAAGCTCTTCAAGAATTGTAGCTCCATCATTGGTTACAACTACATCTCCTAATGCATCTACAAGCATTTTATCCATTCCTCGTGGTCCAAGTGTAGATCTAACAGCTTCTGCAATTGCTACTGCAGCTGCAATGTTATTTTTCTGGGCCTCACGACCTTTGCTTCGTTGCGTGTTTTCCCGCAATACGATTACCTGTTGTTGTCCTGATAAACTCATTTTCTTAACCTCTTATAGTTAATTTACGATATTCTTTATAAGATTGAAAATTAATATAAATAGATAGATAGATATCAAATGCAATCGCGTTATACAATTATAAAAATTCAAATCACATCTATTAGCTGTTATTTAGTTAAAATATTTATTTTTTAAAGTGATATATCAATAGATTTGTTTACACTAACTTACCTGTTGATCTTACAACTGCTTACAGAAGTCAACATGCAATAATAATTTCTATAAAAATAATTATACAATGTTGAAAAATAGAATTATTATACAGATCATTTAATATTTATTGATTAAATATTCATAATTAATGAAGAACAAGAGCTTACTAACCTTGGCAGATTTCTCCACCGAGGAGATAACTAAACTACTTGATATTTCAATTGATCTCAAGAAAAAAATGAAAGCAAATGAGATTTATCAACCCATGATCGGCAAATCAATGTCAATGATATTTCAGAAAAGAAGCACACGAACTAGAGTATCAACTGAGACCGGAGTTGCATATCTAGGTGGCCACGCGTTGTTTTTGGGTTCAGATGATATTCAATTAGGAAAAAATGAATCATTGAAGGATACCGCACTTGTTCTTTCAAGATTCAATGATATAATACTGGCAAGAGTATATGAGCACAGTGATGTCGAGACACTGGCAAAAGAGGGTACAGTACCTGTAATCAATGCGTTATCTGATAAATACCATCCATTACAGATATTGGCAGATTTTATGGCAATCAAAGAACATTTTGGTAAATTAAAAGGTATCACAATTTCATGGGTTGGTGATGGAAACAATGTACTGCATTCAATTATGGTGACAGCTCCAAAAATGGGTATAAATCTTAGAATTGCCACACCAGAAGGATATAGACCATTACCAGATGTTACAGAGATTGCAAAAACAGAGGCTGAAAAATATGGTACTCAATTCTTGATCACAACAGATCCGTTAGAAGCTGTAAAAGGTGCAAATGTGATTGTAACAGATACATGGATCTCTATGGGCCAGGATGAAGAGAAAGATGCAAGAATTAAGGCATTTGAGGGTTATCAGGTAACTATGGAAATGGGTAAGCATGCCGCAGATAACTGGATATTCATGCACTGTCTTCCAAGAAAACCAAATGAAGTTGATGATGAAGTATTCTATAGTGAGAGATCAATTGTATGGAATGAGGCTGAAAATCGGATGTATACAGTACAGGCAGTAACTTTGGCGTTATTAGGGCTTTACTGAATTTAACAATTGCAAAAATCTGATATTTTGCTATATTTATCCGGTTAACACCAAAAATGTTATTGAAATAAACAAAATACCAAATTCAAATGAAAGATATAATTGGTATAGAGTGTAATTCATGTGCAACTCAATGGAGAATAGAGATTGAAATTGGAAAAAATGAAATTGAGACTTTTGCCACATTATGTGAATGTGGAGCTATAATTGTTGGAAATAGGAGAAATAAGGTAGATGATGAAATAGCTGAAAGTATGTCTATAAAAGAAAGATACCTGACAAATGGAAGTTATTCTATTATCAGTATCGATCATGAAATTGTGAACAAACTACCATTATTAGAGTTAGAATAATCATAGGTCTAGATGTTTCTTTAATTTCATGGTAATTGGTATTGTTACAATAACTGAGAATATTATCCAGTAACCCATTCCTGAGAAAATTCTCTTTGGATCTGGAATCAGTGGATCTGTTCCATGTAAGTACTCATACAGATTATCCCTGCCATCACCATCAATATCTAATGCTGCATTGCTAGGATCTGTTGGATCAAGACCATATCTTATCTCCCAAGAATCTGGAATTTTATCCAGATCTGTATCACTTGAGAATGGTGATGATCTCCATATACTCTCTTCATAATTTGGAACGCCATCATTATCATTATCAAGAAAATCATCTGTGCTGTTGAAGGGATCAAAATTGTATTCTATCTCCCACCCATCTAGAGCGCCACCAAAATCATAATCTGAGAGCTTTGGATCAAGGCCCAAATTTAGTTCATCTATTGTATTCATGTAATCAAGATCATAATCTATATTTCGATCATCATATAATGGATTCAATCCAAATGCAATCTCAATATTATCCGGAATCGAATCCAGATCTGTATCACTTGTAAATGGATAAGAACCATAATAACTCTCCATCGTATCAGGTGAAAAATCTCCATCCTCATCTGGACCAAATGTATGCATCTGTAATCCATTTTTATGTTCACTACCAATATATAGTCCAATATCAATTATTGAATAGTCCTCAATCTCTATTTCAGTATCATATTTTTTGATTAGTTCCCAGTTGTTTAGGCCCAATTCATAAAGTGAATTGTTATTTGTTTTTATTATACTTGATTTTAGACCAAAAGTATAGATATCTGAGATATTATCGGGTAATGAGAATGTTTGTTCATTGATCCAGAATTGCTTGTTTTCAATATCAAAAACAGCAGGTGTTAGAAATATATGGCCTACAGTTGAATTTTTGGAAAATGAAGATGGTAAAATATATGTCTCTTCATTATCTACAAAAACATAGGTATCCTCTTCAGTACGATACAAAGCAGCATTTGGAATTGATGATTGTAGTATTAAATCAGTTTCCTCAGACACTAGTGCATATCCCTCTACATAAACCAATGTTGGAACTGTACCATTTTCATATAGAAACGCCTGAAACCCATCATTAAAGAAGAAGATTTGATGTCCGGTAGAATTAAATCTTAAAGAACTCTGAATTGGACGTTTGCCATATGTATGTAATGTAAAGGCAGTTGTATCATTTGTAGAAGTAATCAATATCAGATTATCACTTGCTGCTTGAAAGTATACCTCATAGAAAGATCCTGGACCAATTACGAAATCTTTGATAACCCCTTGATCAAATACTGCATAAGCTGGAACTTTGGCCCCATCTAATTCTAGTATCCATGTAATCCATGCCTTCCCCAGTTTATTTATCACTCCGCCAACACCCAAGCTAGCCATTGGAAAAATTTTTGATTCTAGAATTTTGAATTCAGAACTAGCACGCCAGAACCTTAATGGCTCATCAATGAATGAATTAGTATAATTAGCAATATTGTCTGTGTTCTCATTCAATGTAATTGATGAGCCACTTAGAAATGATGGTAACACAGTAATGATGATAAGTAATACTAACTTAGATTGAACCACAAAAAATAAGATTTTCAAAGAGATATAAGTATAACTAATTTTCTTTATGAAAATTCTTTATTTAAATAAACTGTCATACTTACTTTATCTTCAAGTTCTGTGTAAATGATATCTTTTTCTACCAAACTGTTTACAATATCGAGTATTGATGAGAAATCTCCGTATATGAATTTAATATCCTTTGTACTCAATACGCCATCATTTTCCAGTAATTTAAGCAGGAACCTTATCTCATCAGATGTATATCCTTCAGATTTTAATTTATCAGATACATGTCCTTGAAGCCCTTGATAACCTCTAAGAATTTTTGATTGCTCTGCCTGTAGCAGATCCAATGCCTCTCTTATCTGTGGTAGTAATAATAGTCCCTCTTTTATAACATCATCTGCATAACCATCTGCAACATTTGGTGGGTTCAACTGATAGGATGGGGTAATTGGAGATTTTGGTGCTTTGTCTGAAAGAGGTCTGACTGCTGCCAAAAATAAATTTGGGGCTATTGTGAGGCTAAAGATTACTGCTTGATCCAGCATAAAATATTCTCTTTCCGGACCTTTACTTGATTTTCTTTTCTCAGATTTAACCAATCCCAAATTCTGTAGGTAATCAAGATGTTTTCGCACAGCCCGTTGAGATATATCAAGAACCTTGGTTAACTCAAATGCATATCTTTCTTTCTCAGTCAATAATCTTAGAATTGTTCTTCTGTGTTGATTACTAACGATTTCCAGTAACTGATCTACTTTGAGATTATTCATATTCAAATGGTATATAAACATCAATCATTTTAATAAATATTTTTTGTTTAAGTAAATTAGTTATTATTTTCTTGTAAAGTTAAGCAATTCCTATATCATTCAATTCAGATATCCCAGTAGGTTTGTAGTTATATGGTTTACTAATTTTATCCTTCATCTCTTGCATTATTTTTTCGACATGAGATGATTTCAGCTTCAGTTTGGCTATATCCACATAATTCTCTTCATTATCAGCAATAAACTCTCTAATTGCCATAGATTTAGCATTTGAAATCAATGCAGATAATTCTGCACCTGAATATCCCTCTGTATTTTCTGCAATCAACTGAGAATCTATATTCACATCTATTTCCTTCAAATATACATCTAGTATAGCTTTTCTTGAGGATTGGTCTGGATTACCCACAAATATCACCTTATCAAATCTTCCAGGTCTCAATAGTGCAGGATCTATCAAATCAGGTCTATTTGTTGCTGCAAGTACTGTTACACCAGTCATCTCAACAAGACCATCAATCTCGGTAAGTAGTTGTGATACTATTCTTTTAATCACCTCTGATGATTTTTCATCTCTTGATGAGGCTATACTATCCATCTCATCAAAGAAGATTATACAGGGAGTTGCCGCTCTAGCCTTTCTAAATATCTCACGTACTCCTTTTTCACTCTCACCAATCCATTTACTAAGTAATTCAGGGCCTTTAATACTGATGAAATTTGCTTCTGCCTCATTTGCAACTGCCTTTGCAAGCATTGTTTTACCAGTACCAGGAGGCCCATAGAGTAAAACACCACTAGCAGGCTTCAAATGTAGATGATTATACAGTTTTTCATGCTTCATTGGCCATTCAATTACCTCTTTCAATATATCTTTTATCTGTGTTAGACCACCAATATCATTCCAACGAATATTTGGTTTCTCAATAATAACTTCTCTCAATGCAGATGGAGATACATCTGTCAATGCCTGCTCAAAATCACTCATTGATACATTCAGGATAGATAAGGTATTGATATCAAATTTGGAAAAATCACTGTTGAGTGTGATATTTGGAAGGAAGCGTCGTAAACTATAAAGAGCAGCCTCTTTAGTCAGAGTTTCCAGATCAGCACCTACAAATCCATAAGTTCGATTTGCCAACATCTCAATATCGACATCTTCGTTCAATGGCATTCCACGTGTGTGTATATGTAATATCTCCAATCTTGATTTTTTATCAGGTATACCAATCTCAATCTCCCTATCAAATCTGCCACCTCTTCGTAATGCCTCATCAATACTGTTTGGACGATTTGTTGCACCAATCACCACTACATCACCTCGATTATTTATTCCATCCATCAATGATAATAGTTGTGCAACTATTCTTCTCTCAACATCACCTCCTGATTCCTCTCGTTTGGGCACAATACTGTCAATCTCATCTATAAATATAATTGATGGACTTGAGTTTTTAGCCTCCTCAAAAATATCTCGCAACTTACCCTCACTCTCACCATAGTATCTTGAGGTAATTTCAGGACCAGATATCTCAAAAAAGGATGAACTGGTTTCATTTGCGATGGCCCTTGCCAATAATGTCTTACCCGTACCAGGAGGACCATAAAGTAGAACTCCTTTTGGTGGTTGGATACCCAGATGTTCAAATATCTGTGGATACCTCAATGGTAGCTCGATCATCTCTCTGATTTTATTTAATGCGTCTGATAATCCCCCAATATTCTCATAGTTGTATTTTACAATACTTTTCTCTTCTTTCTGATCTACTTTTATCTCAGATGTGCTGATTTTTAGTTCAGTACTCTCTCCATAGAGTACAGGCCCTTTAGGATCTGTATCAACTATGGAAAATAGTAAAGAACCACTGATACCAGTATTCATTGATACTAGATCATCTTTCACAACAACTCTGCCTTTGAGATATCCTGCAAGATATGGAATTAAATTCTTAGTGAATGAATTATTTTTTATTGGTTGGACAGTTATATTTTTTGCAACTGATACCTTACAAGATGAAATCTCAACTGTGTCATGTATATTGACATTAAGATTCTTCCTTATTATTGCCTCTATTTTTATAGTGTCAGGCTTTATCTCTGGAGGACTACTTCTCCAGATCTTGGCATAGGTAGTTCTCTTACCCTTTATCTCTATGACATCACCTGTTCGGAGAGATAATTTATCTGCCACATTACTTGGAATTCTAGCAATCTGCCTACCAACATCTCGCTTACTTCCTTCATCAACCTTTAATGTGTATTTCATATTCCCTACTATCATTTATATTTATTTAATTATATTACCTTCTTATTATTTACTTGATTTTTGTTGTTTTCAGAGATATTTATTCTCTAATTGTGAAGTGTCACAATGGGTTGATTATCAAGGATATTACTAGAACAAGGCTAGTGGGTAGATATTCACTATTTTCAATAATCAAGCTATTTTTACTTATCAATCTACTTTTATTGATTATAAAATATTGTTTCAACGTATCTTTATCAACAATTTTCAATTTATTCACTGAATTATCGACAATACATTCAAAATTATCACCTTTAATACTTATTTTTCCGAATAAATTTTTCTTTACTACAATATTTTTATCTGTATCCATATCTTCTACATTCCATTTCTTTCTAAACAAGCTAGATTTCGCAACTGCAATTACTTCATCATCTTTATTCTGTAAATAATATTTTTTACTAAAAATACCTGATTTGTTAAATGTAGCAATATATGAGCCATTCTCATCATTATATATTTTTATTTTGTTTTCTTTGATTATTCTTAATTCTACCATATTATGTAGGGACAACTTTAGTGTATTAAACTTATCTGAAAAATATATTTATTTATTATAATCTGTCAGTTGCGGGTATACCAAGTATATCAAGCCCTGTGGCAATTCCCATCTGAATTGCTTTGATAACTGATAATCTTGCTTTCATTATATCTTTATTCTCAGATTTTAGAACAGGATATTTCTCATAGAATTTCATAAACATCTGTGCGAGTTGAAAACACCATGTTGCGATCACAGCAGGGTCTAGGTTTTTTCTACTTCTTAATATTGTATCATCAATTTCTGCAAGGTGTTTGATGATCTCAAGTGTATAATCATCTACAATCAATTCCCAATTATTTTTCCAACCAGGTTTAATTTTCTTTTGTTCCATAGCATTTCTTAGTATTCCACAAGCTCGTGCATGCGCATATTGTATAAATGGACCGGGATTTCTTCTGAAATCCAATGCTTGATCTATATCAAGCACAATTCTTCGGGTGGGGCTTTTATCAATCAGTGGATATCTGGTACTTGCAAGTGTGACAGAATGAAGTATTCTATTCTCATTAGCCCATTCCTCGGGACTTGAAGGAGGTGTGATCTCTCTTTTACCATCTGACTCTCTTTTTGCCATTCTAGATCTGATGAATGTCTCATCATAAAAAGCATCTGCTGTAACATATGCAGCCATTCGACCGCTCATAGGTCTTCCAAGAAGATCAACCAGTTCATATGCATAATGTTTCAATCCCTTTGCATACTGTGGATAGCCAAGCTCTAGCAATGGTAATAATAGCTGGAACTGGGGTAAAGATTGTTCAGTACTTATCACATTATAAATCACCTCTGGGTCTTTATCCTCAAATTTTTTAATTGAGTAGGCAATATCCTTTGCTGCATAAAGAGCAGTACCATTACTTCTTCTCAACTGCAGATCTGGTACCTCTCCTTTTATGGGAATATCTTTCTTTGTCAATCCTGTTTCTTTCATCAATTTATTGATTGCCTCTTTTGGATATTGTAATCTAACACCTAAATCACCGGTATCTTTTGCATATTCTGATTTTGCCAGTTTATCAATAATATTATCTGGTAATCCACTCCAAGAAATATCTGATTCAAAATCAAATTGATCAAAGTGTATATTATATCTATTAAGTGTCCATTCAAATGCACTTAAAACCCATAGAGTTACCTCTTTGAACAGAGATACTATGCGTTCATCAGTTTTTTTCTCATAGGCTTTGTGATAATTTGTTTGAACTTCAATTAAATCTATTTTTGAAACACCGGTGTATAGAATATCAAATAGATCTGAGAACCGTGATTTCAGATCATCAAATGTTTGATGATATTTGCCAACTTCATTTTTCTCATCTATGAGCTTCTTAAGTTTAGTTTTTAATTCTCTAATAGTCTTTTTATCCTCCCTAGCAGGCTTCTCAATCTTTTCAAGTTCTGATAGCTTGGTTTTTGTATCTTTAATTTTCAGCTCATAATATGAATTGAATTGTAATACTTCATTATTATGTAACTTGTAATCATCTTTAATGTTTATACCATAATTTTCGGCTTTGGATTTGATTGTCTGGATAGTATAAAAACAGTTCATAATCGCATAAACCTGACCTAGCCAGATATCAAATTTTATCACCGGTTTCACTCCCGCATTCTTTGCAATTTCATACCCCACCACTACAAAACTCACCTGTAACCCCACATCATTAACGTAGAAATGCCGATATACTCTGTAACCTGTCCTTTCCAGAATTCTTGCAAGAGTATCTCCATGCACACTGTTTCTTATATTCCCGACATGCAAAGGACTAATTGGATTTGCAGATGTATGTTCTACTATTGCTGTTTTTCCATTATTTACATTTAAGTGTCCATATTTTTTGGAGAGAATGTATTTTATATTTTTTTCGAAAAATGATGTTTGAATATTTTTCTTGGATTTCTCATCTAATTTAAAATTCAAGTATACAATACCTTTCTTTTTCTTCTTTGCTTTTGTGGTGAAAGTACTTACTTTATCAATCCCCTCAATATCAATAGTATCCACCAATTTATTTGCCAACTCTTCAGGATCTTCTTTTCCTGCAAACTTATTTATAACTATACAAAAATCACCAAGTTCAACTGAAGGTGGTGACATCAGTTGAACTTCTGTATCAATGCCTATTTTGTTTAGGTAATCATTTATTGGCTTTTCAAAATAACTATACATTCTTATTTTAGATATTTATTGCTTGTTTTTGAATTTGTGTTTAGTTACTTGTTTTTATTTAAAGCAAATAGTCAATAATTTTTTCACAAACAATCACAGTATTGTTTTTAGATGCATCATGTGTTTGTGCACCAATATGAGGTGTTGTAATCACATTGGGGTGTTTTATCAACTCTCTATCACTATCAACAGGCTCATTCTCATATACATCAAGTGCAACCCCACTAACCTTACCTGACTTCACTGCATCCAATAAAGCATCCTCATCAATTACACCACCTCTGGCACAATTTACAATTATCACACCATCCTTCATTTTACTGAATGCCTCTGCATTCAACATATGTTTAGTTGCAGGTAAAAATGGTACATGCAGTGAGATAAATTCAGATCCTGAGATCACAGCCTCAAAATCTAGATACTCAAAATTGTCTAGCTTTTCCAATTCTGGAATTTTTATTATATCATATGCAATTACTTTCATACCCATAGCGATACAATACTTTGCTAGCATCCCTCCAATTGCTCCAGAGCCAATTATTCCAAGTGTTTTGCCATATAATTCAATACCTTTATTTTTTTTGGGCCAGTTACCTTTTTTTGTACCTATATTTGCAGATCCTAATTTTCTCGCAGCAGAAATCAATAATGCAAGAGTTAGTTCTGCAACAGATCTAGTTGGCCCTTCGGGTGAATTAACCACCTTTATACCCCTACTCTCACAATATTTGAGATCAATATTATCAAGGCCAACACCAGCCCTTCCGATTATTTTTAGATTTGTAGAATTATCAAGTAGATCTGAATTTACTTTTGTTGCACTTCGGACTATCAATGCAACAGCATCTGTTAATTCAGATCTAAGTTTATCCTTATCTTTACTCATATCAACCACTGAGAAACCTGCATTAGCTAGTATTTGTGATGCTGATTGATGTAGAGTATCTGCGAGTATTATTTTTTTCATACTTTGTATTTATTGATTTCTTTTATCAAATGTTGCATTCACGTTTGAATTTTATTTTTTTTAATCAATTATTACATAAACATTTGCAAAGTTATAGAAATACATCAAAAAAAGAAAAAGTAATGCTAATTGGTGTTATTGGTAAACCCTCATCAGGTAAATCCACATTACTTAATGCATTCTGTATGACAGATGTAAAAATGGGAGCCTATCCATTCACAACTATCAAGGCAAATAGAGGAGTAGCATATGTCACTGCTGAATGCCCTTGTTCTACATTAAATGAAAGTTGTTCTCCAAAAACAGGAAAATGTGAAAATGGTAATCGTTACATACCAGTTGAATTGCTTGATGTACCTGGTCTTGTACCGGGAGCTTCAGAAGGTAAAGGTATGGGCAATCAATTTTTAGATGAATTAAGACAAGCAGATATACTAATTCATGTTTTAGATGTATCAGGAACAACAGATGAAGAAGGAAATGAAGTTCCATTCTATGAACCAATTAATGATATTAAATGGTTAAATGGAGAACTATCAGCATGGATTGGAAATATATTATTCAAAGGATGGGATAGAATTGGTAAAAAGCTTGAAGCAGATAGAACAAAGCTAGTAGAGGTATTAAATGAAAAGTTATCTGGACTCGGTTCAACTCAGGTAAAGATTAAAAGAGCATTGATGCAGCTTGGTTTGCTTGATGTAAATCCAAGAGAATGGTCAAATGACGAAAAAAATCAATTAACTGATGTACTGAGAGATAATCTTTTTCCTACAATAATTGCAGCCAATAAAATCGATAAAACAGGTGCAACTGAGCATTTGAACAAAATTATAGAGGAATATCCAGATCTGAAAATAATAAAAATATCAGGACTTGCAGAACTAACCTTGAGAAAATTAGATGAGAAAAAAATAATCAAATATACACCAGGGTCAAATGAATTTGAAGTCATAGATCATGAAAGCAAGCAGGTATCTGTGGCAAGTGCTATTAAAGAAAAATTATTAGATGTTCATGGTTCTACAGGTGTAAAACAATTACTAGTCACTACAATATATGATTTTCTTGAACTTTATGCAATATATCCTGTTGAAGATACCACACACATGACAGACAAGGATGGAAGAGTATTGCCAGATGTATTTTTGGTTGCAAAAGGAACAACGGCCAAACAATTTGCAGGTAAAATACATTCTGATCTGGCAGATCGATTTATACACGCGATTCTGGCAAATAAAAATAATAAAAGGATATCTGCCAATCATGAACTAGAACATCTTGATGTGATTAAAATAGTATCAGCAGTTAAATAAATCTTTAAATTTTTGTGCTCAATACTGAATATAATGATAGATGATAATGAAGTACCAGAAGGACTTACACAGGAACAATTGGAAGCACATTTTTCAGCACTTGCAACTGAACTTTTTGATAAGGATATTTCAGTTCCATCTTTGATTGAGAAAGAGAAGAAGAAACTACCTCCAGTATACAGGGGATATATTCCAGGGATACATGATTTTCTGGCAAGAGCAACTACAATAGATGAATGTGAGGAAATAATTAAATTTTGCCTATATAAAAAAGATATTGATGATAAAAAGGCAGCAGAATTGAGAAATATATTGAAAGAAAAAGGACCCGAAGGTTTTGGTAATAGAAAACCAGGTCACTATGATAATAGTGGATTAAATTGTTAGATACCCATTAATTGGGTTGCAAAGCTCCAAGATGCATCATCAACTGTTTTTAATTTTGCAACTGCATTTTCTAGATCTACTGGAACAACTTTTGTTCCCTGAAGAGATGGCATTTTTCCATAATTATTATCAATACAAAGGTTCATTGCAACAATACCCAATTGAGTGCAGAGAACCCTATCAAAAGCAGTTGGGGGGCCCCCTCTCTGTGTATGTCCAAGTTTGATTGCTCTTGTAGGTATATTCAATTCACTATTGATAAGATCTGCAATGGTCTTTCCTATATCCATTTTTTCGAGCAAAACATGTCCAAACTCATCTTTCTCACCATCCACCGTTTCACCATCAGAGAAACCATAACCCTCAGAAACGGCAACAATACCCCATGTATCACCATTATCATAGCGTTTTTTTATAAGATCGGTAATTACAGTCCTATCTAGTGGATATTCAGGTATAAGAATTAGATGTGCACCACCTGCAATACCTGCATGTAAAGTCATCCATCCTGCATGTCTACCCATTATTTCAACAACAAGTACTCTGTGATGTGATTTTGCAGTTGTTTTTAATCTATCAATTGCTTCAGTTGCTATGCTGATAGCAGTATTGAATCCAAAAGTATAATCAGTTGCATCTAGATCATTATCAATTGTTTTAGGTACCCCCACAATAGAAACACCTTCTTTGTATAATTTATGGGCAACTCCCAGGGTATCCTCACCACCAATTGCAATAACACCATCTAAATTTAAATCAGAGATAGTTTTTTTTATTCTTTTCACTCCATTATCAATATTCATTGGATTTGTACGACCAGAACCAAGGATTGTACCTCCAAGATCAATATTATCAATGATATCTGATGATATTTCCATAATATTTCCTTCAAGAAGACCTTTCCATCCATCTTTGAATCCTATTAACTCGTGATTTGAGCTTTTTGATCGGATATAAAGAGCTCTTATTACTGCATTCATTCCAGGTGTATCACCACCGCTTGTTAATACTCCATATTTCATAAACTCATATTCTTTTAATTATTAAATTAACATTTCCTAATGGTTATAGTATTATTGAATGAAGACTAAAAATCATCGAAATATAAACTGATTATTAGTTATCATTTTATACAATGAATACTTCTACATAATATGAGCGATTTTTTGAAAAAAGCAGGTAAAGAAGTCAGTAGTTTTACTGGTTCAGCAATTAAAAAAGCATTTTCAACAGTAATTTCAGAGATTGCCGGTGAGATAATAAAAGAGACAGGTGTAGTTGATATTGCAAGGGAGAAAATAATATCCACAGGATTTAAAGTTGTGAAAGACATGAACATGGATATATCTTCAATGAAAAAAGATATGCTTAAAAATGCAATTTTAAAAGAATTAAAAATTTAAATTATAATGTGAATTTATAAATAAAAAACAAATCTATTTTTATTTCCCGATTAAAATGAATTTTAAACAACTTACAAAATATAGATTTGATGAAAAAAAAATATAGTTCTGCAATAAGAGATCCAGTACACAAT
>JAJRQD010000275.1 GCA_024280435.1 archaeon
ATGTGATCCTGTGTCAATGCGGGAATTCCACCTTTCACAATAATTAATGGTCTTCTTACTCTACCATGGTCTGAATTGATATAGATCTCATTGGTTTCCTTGTAGAATGCAATATTCACACCAGGAGAGAATAATCTGTTTCTTCTACCTTTTCTGACCTGATTTGCAAGATACGCTCCATCACTGTGGAAGCCCACTAACTCACCATTATGATACACTCTGCACGGCATCTTGGTGACTGGCTTACCATCAAGTCTATTCTCATCAAAATTCAGAGTTTTTAACATAGTATCAATATTCTCCTCAAGATCAAGATCTCTCAATTCTTTGATAACATGTGAATTATCAATATCAATACTGATATACGCCTGCAATGCGAGGTTCTTCACCAGACCACAATTAGGACCTTCTGGTGTCTCATTTGGACAGATTTTGCCCCAGTGTGTGGGATGCAGATCTCTTGCCTCGAAATGTGGTTGTGATCTTGATAATGGTGATACCACACGTCTGAGGTGACTAAGTGTAGACATGTAATTCGTTCTATCCAATAATTGTGATACACCGGCTTTTCCACCAACCCAGTTTCCAGTTGCCAATGCATGTCTCAACCTCTCGGTGATAACATCAGCACGGACTGCGGTCTTCAGAACAGAGCCTTTTTTATTCACATTTCTCTCTAATTGATATTTAATATCTCTTGTGAGACTTCTGAATGCATTTCTGAACAGTAATAATAGCAGATCACCTGCCAGGTTCAATCTTTTTGATGCATAATGATCCTTATCATCTGCTTTTCTCTCTCCTGCTTCTAATTCCAGTACTTTCTGTGCCATCAGACACAAAAAGTATGCTTTCTTCAGTCTATCCTCCTTGGCATTTCCAAGATGTGGCAACAGATATCTATCCAATACCTGTTCAGTACGTGATATACGATATTCCTGTGTCTGTCCAACTGCAACTCTTCTTCCAATAAAATCAAGTGCTTCATCTTTCTGACGAATTGTCTCCCCTCTTACAAGCTGCAATACCTGTTTGTACACAGCAGGTGATGATGAGATCCTTCTGGAGATAACACCCTCTTTCTCAAGACCAAGAGAACGTAGAAGTATCAATAATGATATTTTCCTGGGAACACTTGGGAATGATACTTTAAGAGAGCCATCATTTGCCCTCTCCAATGAGACTGGTGCTCTGAAGCCCTTCATTGATGAGAATACCTTTGCCAGTGTATTTCCATTTGATAATCTCTCCACAAGTATTCGGTTGGGTGCAAGATCCTCCTGTGTGACCAGTACCCTCTCAGAACCATTGACAATGAAATATCCTCCAGGATCCTTGGGATCCTCACCATTATCTATCAGAACCTCATCACTTGGATTATCAATTGCAAGTCTACATTTTTTAGATCTGAGCATTATTGGCAGATGTCCGATGTAAAATGGTTTCTCACTGGCAGCTCCAATAGTGGAACTACGACGTTTTCTATCAGTAACAGGCTGTTTGGTCTCATTATCCTTGCGGACCATTACTAGTGAAATTGGTGCAGAGTATGTTAAATTACGAATACGTGCATCCATTGGCCATATCTCAGATTCACTACCATCAGCTTCTTTGATGCGTGGATGCTCCAGAATGATTTGTTTTAACTCCACGTGATAACCTGTCTCACTGTCTAGATCGATTATTCGTTCCTCTTGAATTACCTGTTGCAGACCCTGTTCGATAAAGTGGTTATATGAATCCAGATGTTGTCTGACGAGTTTAATCTCCTCAAACATCGATTCAATCAGTAGCCACTTATCATCTGGCTTAAAATTCTCTAATTTATTAGTTCCAGTCATTTATAAATAATCTCCAAAACATCTCTCTGTTTATTTTTGCGCATGAATAAACAAAGACGGAGCTATCGCTTAATCTCATGTAGATAGTATATCATTTAAAATAAATGATATCAACAATGAAAGATTATATGTCAAACAAATTATACTATATAAATTATGATTTGGGTTTATCATTTTCATATTTTGACACAGGGTTCTCATTAAGAAATCACAGAAATCTAAAATTGTGTGATACCTCTCCTATTTTGGTGATAGGTATGCAAACAAGTGTGAAATTCATCATTGGTAGGCGCCATAATTTTGGTATCTATATTTGATATATAATGATTGTAAAAGAACACACGTTAATAATAATATTAATATTCTCTTGCAATTTACAATATATAGTTAAACCAATAATTATTTTTATTTGGGATTAGCAATTGGAAGGAGTTTATTTGTCGCCAGAAAGAAACCTAATTGAAATTGAAACAGCCATCCAAAAAATAGTGTCCAATAAGAGAGACATTACTGGAGTGGACTTTGAAGGTCCTGAAGTTGCTATCTATTCCAAAAATTTGGATTATCTCACAGATAGTGATCTCATAGGAAAAATTGCAAGAACAATCAAAAAGAGAGTGATCATCAGGTCTGATCCAAGTATCAGATTGCCGTATGATGAGGCTAAAAATCACATCCATGAAATGTTCAAGGATATAGTAAATATAGGAGAGATCTATTTTGATGATATAATTGGTGAGGTAATAATACATGTTGATAAACCGGGTATGCTTATAGGTAAAAACCGAGAGGGTTTGAACCAAATTATTATGGCCACAAAATGGAAGCCTAGAATACTCAGAATACCACCGGTACATTCAGATGTCATACAATCTATCAGAAACGTGCTACTCAGTGATCCAAAGGGAAGAACTGAGGCACTGAAGAAAATAGGTAAAAAAATACACCGACGTGAGATTATTCGTGATAAAATAGTCAGAATAACCGGTTTGGGAGGATACAAAGAAGTTGGTAGATCTTCAACACTGTTGACCACAGGAGATGCCAATATACTGATAGATTGTGGTGTATCAGTGGGTAATAATGCACCTTCAAGGATGTTGCCAAGATTTGACCTACCGGAATTTGAGATAACAAATCTTGATGCGGTTGTAATCTCACATGCACACCTTGATCATTCAGGCTTCCTCCCATATTTATTCAAATATGGGTATGAAGGGCCAATTTTTACCACAGTACCCACACGAGATATGATGACAATGTTACAATTGGATTATCTTGACATTGCTGAGAAAGAGGGAAAGCTACTCCCATATTCAAAAATAGATATCAGAACCTCAACTCTACATATAATTACACTCAAATGGGGTGAGGTCACAGACATCGCACCAGGAGTGAAATTAACTCTACACAATGCAGGACATATTGTTGGATCATCTATAATTCATCTGCATATAGGTAATGGCAAATATAATATTGCATTTGCACATGATTTTAAATTTAGTAATTCAAGAATGCTTGATAGAGCAATACATAAATTCCCCAGACTTGAGACTGTAGTGCTAGAATCCACATATGGTAACCCTGAGGATGTGACGCCATCCAGATCTCAAACTGAGAATAAAATTGCAGAATTGATCAACAATACACTTACAAGAGGAGGAAAAGTACTGATACCCGTATTGGCAGTTGGTAGAGCACAAGAGCTACAATTAGTTCTGGAGCATCTGATAACATCTGAGAGGATCCCAGAAGTACCAATATTTCTTGATGGTATGATTAAAGAAGCAACAGCAGTTACTACTAACCATCCCGAATTTTTATCAAGAGCTGTGAAAGAGAGAATACTCAACCAGGATGATAATCCATTTCTTCATCCTGCTTTTCATGCAGTGAATAGTAGAGAGGCAAGGGAAGAGGTAATATCTGGATATGAATGTATCATCTTAGCCACATCAGGAATGTTGATTGGAGGTCCAAGTGTACATTATTTTGAAGGATTGGCAGAGGATGAGAGAAATTCATTGATATTTGTAAGCTATCAGGGAAAGGGAACTCTTGGTCGTAAAATAAATGAAGGCCTGAAACAGGTAACATTGAAAGATAGTAATAACAAGACAATTGCATTGAATGTGAATATGGAAGTGAACAGAATTACTGGATTCACAGGGCATTCAGATAGAAAAGAGCTGATTGAATACAGTAAAAGATTAACACCCAGACCCAAAAACTATCTTTTTATTCATGGTGAAGCATCCAAGTGCAGGACACTGGCAAAACATGTATCTAAAATTGTTAAGAGAGAAGCAAGTGCCCCAGATATTGGTGCTGCGATCAGGTTATATTGATAATTTATTGATGAATGACAAATTGAGGAATATTTTTTAATTTTTTTTTTATTTGTTCAGAAATAAGACGAGGTTTAATAAGAGTGAAAAGTTATTCACAAGTGTATTGACATGTTTGATTTGAAAAATCACGAAAATGAGAACAATCGCTCTGAGGATACAGATATTGGATCTAAGAATTATCAGGATAAACGTGTTAATTATTACAAGGATAAATATCTAGATGATTACGTAAATAGGATTGAGGCAAATTTACGTGAACAGGGTAGTAGAATTACCCGAAATGAGATAATGGGATATGTACTTGAAAAATTGTCGGAGTATAAAACTCGAAATATTAGTGTTACTAATGGAAATTATAGACTAAAAATAGCTATGGGTGAGCCTGATGATCTTGCAGATAAATTCTTGAAGGTTAAAAGAAAAATGAAACCGATAAAAGAAGTTGATGAGAGTGAGATCAGGAGGAAAACTGAGGAGAATAATTATTTTAGATCTCTAAGCACTTCTGAAAAAATCAAATATAGAATTAATAAAATTAAGTACCAGCTTTCAAATATTAAATCTGTGGATAATTCATTAGTGCAAAAATTGCTTGTAGTGAATGGCTTACATATAGTATTATTAATATTCAATATTATCATTGCATGGATGGCATTCGGTGTAATTATTAATATATTTCAGGGATCCGTATCATCAAGATATCAGTTGAGACGTCTATCTGAAAACATTATTTGGTATCCTGAGAATATGTTATACATCGAGTTTGGTATATTTATTTTATATTTCATAACTTCATTGGTTTTTAGAAATGAGGCTATTGAGCAGATAGGTTATGCTGAGACATGGGGAAAGAGGATAAAACATCTCTACATATTTAATTTCATCAGATTCATCTCTCAAGTATTATTCAATTTTGTTGGTTCGTTGATTTCAATTAATGGTAATTCACTTAATTACTTCAGTTCAGATAATATAACAACCATTAGTATGATCTCTTTATTTGCACATGTGTTGATAATAATCACCCTAGTTAAATCTTATAATTTCGAAGTTGAGAAGCATGAAATAAGTGATAAATACATGTACAATGGAAAAATTGGCAGTTTGATTGCCAAGATTCTTTATCGTCCCCTGCAAATAGCCATGTATTTTTCAACACTCTATCATTTAATTTTTGCAATCATATATTATCAGCTATTTCAACTAATCTCTGAAATAGGTGTAGATAATGGTTTGTTTATCTCACCAAGTGTGAATTATAGTTTATTAGTGATTAATTTGGTATTATTTGCATTATCAATGATGGTACTCAGGCTTTCCCCAAGTATGCAAAAAATAGATGCAATTAAAAAGAGAACCCGAAATCAGTCATTGATACAGTTAGTATTGAATATCATAGCGAATGCATATTTTTATACAATCTATAGTATTTTTGTCAATGCAGGTCGTGAGAGGGAGTTAATCAGTTTTGATGAAATACTTATATCTACAATATTTTACTACATCACAATAATAGGTATATTATTTTTAAATAGAAGATTAAGGGGGAAGCCCAATGGATAAAAGATTACACCATTTAGATACTACTGAGGAGATCGATTATTACACAAAAGAGGTAATTAACAGGGTTAATGCAAAAATATCAGAGTACAATCACAATAAAAAATCCAATATTGCTAATAAACTGAAAATTTCACGTGTCAAACACACCAACAAAAAAGAGGTATATCCGTTTATCCTTGATAATCTTAGTTATGAAATCATTAAAGAACATTTAAAAATAATTGATGAAAAACAAAGTGATATTGTTGAAGAAGAAGATCTTGATATTGAGGATACAGGTGTATTAAAAATAGATACCAATGGTTATGCAAATACCCTGTACATTGAAGCATTAGAGAACAAGGATAATCCAAATTTCAAAATAGATCGAGCTATACTGCAAAATGAAAATCATGTTAAAAAAGAAACTAATGATAAAAATCATTTATTAAAGTTAAATAGAAATACAGTCAAGGATAATCCATTTGATAAAATAGTTGGAGACCCAGAGGAGGTTGCAAAACAACTCATATCAAATAAACGTCTTGATTGGCCCACCATATCATGGCATGAAAGAGTGGTGATGAAGAAGAAAAAGAAAAGTATATTGAGAAAATATAAAAAACGTATTAATAAAAATATGATAGATACTCTCCCATATTTACATATGGTTGTCGCTTTCTTTTCATTGATACTATTGTTATTTTTAATTAATGCATCCATTTTACTGCTAGAATATGAAGATTTCAATGCTTATTTATTTTATTCAAGCTTAACTAGCTCATATATTTTAGATATACCCTCGATTATTTTCATCCTCAGCACTTATATTTTTTTATCATTAATCTATCCAATAACATCAAATGTGTATACCTGGAAATATTTTAGTTACTATATTGATGATGCAGAGAAATATCTGAGGAATATTTCAAGAATCAGAAGGTTACATCTTGGTACATTTACTTTATATTTAGTATACACTATAATGGGTTCATTTATTCAATTAGATACAGGAGATGATAATGTATATTATAGAAGTATGAATGGAATACCAATAGGAAATTTAATTCCATCAATATTCATACCGGTATGTATAGTATATTATTTATCAATCAAACAATACTATACCATCCCTAGACAAAAAATCGATATTATGTACCGTGCTTTTCATTTCTTAGTAGCATCTTCATATTTGATTTCATTGAATACACTGATTGGATTTGGTACTGCAATGTTCTCTCTATTGTTAAAAGGTGCATATCACACCCTTATTAGTAAATATGAGGTATATGCAGTGTATTTATTAAATGTGTATATATTAGTTGTAACTATTCTCATACTTATACTGTTAAGATTCAAATTACCCCTAAGAAGTAGCTATGACTGGTATAATGACCTAAAAAATATAAATTTACTACAAACCCTATTTTCTTTAATTATATTAATAGGATTGATTTCTGTCAAATTTAAATTTGAAATTGTTGAAGATATTATTATTTCGGGAAATTACCAAGGAATTTCTTTTTTTGCACTCATTGTTAATTTAATAATAGTATTAATATATTTAACAATTTTTTACAGATACTTTGGCAAAGCATACAAATATATAACCCGAGATAATGAAATCAGTGATAACATAATTATCAGTGAAATAGTTTATTCAGTTAAAGCAAAAGCAAATGAACTGTACATCAAAGTAAAGAAATTGATAGATAAATATTTATGATTTTATAGAAATATCATATAAAATAATCCATATTTGATTTTTTACCAGATTTCTTCTCCTCTATTTTATTTAAAGCATTCATGAAATCCTGATTAGTTACTTCTGACCGTCTATCACGAATTGCAAACATACCCGCCTCCAAACATAGATTCTGAATATCTGCACCACTATAATTTGTGGTTGAGGAGATAATATATTTGAAATCAATATCATCTTCATTCAGATTCATTCCTTTTGTATGGATCTTGAATATCTCAAGTCTACCCTCATCATCTGGAGAACCTATCTCAATCAATCGATCAAATCTTCCAGGTCTAAGCAGAGCAGGATCAAGAATATCCGGCCTATTGGTTGCAGCAATTACTTTAACCTCACCTCTCGGTTCAAAACCATCGAGACTGGATAATAGTTGCATAAGTGTTCTTTGGACCTCACGATCACCTGAAGTTGCAACTTCTAATCTTTTTGATCCAACAGCATCTAATTCATCTATAAATAGTATTGCAGGTGATTGTTTTTTGGCATATTCAAATATCTCTCGAACTAGTCTTGCACCTTCTCCGATAAATTTCTGCACCAATTCAGATGCAATTACTCTGATGAAAGTAGCATTTGTATTTCTTGCAACTGCTTTTGCAATCAATGTCTTACCAGTTCCAGGTGGACCATATAATAGTATTCCCTTGGGGGGGTTGATTCCAACTTTTTCAAATAGTTCAGGGTGAGTTAGTGGTAATTCAACAATCTCTCTCACCTCGGTGATCTGCTGTTTCAAACCACCAATCTGTTCATATTTAATTTCAGGTTTGGTTTCAATCTCCATTGCACGCACAGCAGGATCCTCAGACACAGGAAGTATCTCAACAATTGAGAATGATCTCTGGTTAAGAGCTACCTTGCTATCTATTTTTAAGCTAGCAGAATTTATTTTATTACTGATAGCCACAACCAACTGTGGTCCAGTAGAGCTTTTCACAATTGCCTTATCATCAGGTAGTATCTCAACAATAGTGCCTGTAAAAAGAGGTGGTGCACGAATTCGCTCCAATTCACTCCTCAACCCATTTAATTCTCTTTGTAATCTTAGACGCTCCCCTTCGATCATAGATTTCTCTGTTTCAAGCCTTCTTGTTTGTCTTTCAAGATGACGAGTGTAAGTAATAAGATCGAGGTTATAATTTTCATCTTCCCTAGACGATGAACCATCAATAGTTGCTGGCATCTAATTTAATTAAAACCCTTATTTTATATAAAACTAAACAAAGATACACGAAATATTTATAACAAAAAACGATGAAATTATTAATGAACCTTTATTTTTGCATAATTCATCCAAATTGATCAATGAGAATTAAGATTGATATAAAAATTCTTTTAATTATCATATTTTAAATTAACTTGGGATATGAAAGACTATACTAAAAAAATAATAAGTGGTAAAGATAGAAAGCAACTTATTAGTCGATTGGAACATATTTTAAATGAAGTTGATGAATTTTTGCCTAAAAAAATACAACTCATCAAATATAGCTTTTCAAAGCGTGAATCAGTATATACAAAGAACAATCAGATTGTGCTGATTGATATTCAAGATTTATTAATACCACATATTAAATTGATCAGAACCTTAAATCACAAAATTCCTACTGTATCAGTAGATACAGGGGCAATAAAATTTGTAGTAAATGGAGCAGATGTGATGAGACCTGGTGTTGTAAAAATAGATGAAAATGTAGTTGAGGGAGGATTAATTCTGGTTTCAGAATCTTCAAAAGGAGGTATACTTTGTTTTGGTATTGCAATGTATGATGCAGTTGATATGGAAGCAATGAAATCTGGTAAATGTATAAAAAATATACACCATCTCAAAGATAAATACTGGGACATGAAGTTTTGATCCCTATTTGAGTATTTTATTATAGTAAATAAACAAAGTAAATATTACACATCGATATAAGGATAATATGTCTGAAATTCTCATTCCAATACGTGATAATAAATCAGTATATGCAAATATATATCATCTTGATTACAATAAACCAATTGTAATTCTATGTCATGGTTTCACAGGTGACCAACATGAACATGGTAGATTTGATTTGACATCTACTGAGTTGAATAAAAATGGTTATAATGCCTTAACTTTTGATTTTTTGGGATCTGGAAAAAATAAAAGAGAAGTGATTACTCTCACAGGTCAGGCTGAGAACCTGGAAGATGTTTCCAAATGGGTGATTTCAGAAGGTTACAAAGAAATAATCACAATAGGCCTGAGCTTTGGAGGGATGACATCGTTAGTGGCAAAAATACCCGAAAGGAAAATAGCAGTATTCTGGGCACCTGCATTTTATTTTAATAGACAATTTTCATTTATTCAGCGGTTGAAATTCAAATTTGCATCGATTGTTGGAAAAACACCGATTGAAATAGGGCCAGAAGGTAATACTGTTCTTATAGACTATAATTTTATGAGTGATAAAAACAATGATAATACAAATGTGCTATTGGAGAAATTGAATATTCCCACATTAATTGTACATGGTGATGCAGATAAGACTATTTCAGTTGAAACAAGTGAAGAGGCATTTCGTCATGCAAACAATGAGAAAAAACTTGTTGTGGTGAAGGGAGCAGATCATGGATTCAAAGATACATATCTTAGAGAGTTTATTAATACAACAATAGAGTTCATAGGCACATTTTCCAGATGATTGAGATTTATTTTTTATGATTAGCAAATTTAGGGAAATTTCAAATTTCTGTGCTAATTAATTAGCGCGATATCTAATTAAAAAAAATCAATTTTCAAGCGATTTTAAGGTATTCAACTAGTTTTTAATTTTATGCTTTATCTTCAAAATTTTGTGAACACAAGTCTCAAA
>JAJRQD010000276.1 GCA_024280435.1 archaeon
GCGAATAAAGCCCAGGGAAAAGGCAATTATTGGTGGAGAATCTGCATTGAATGATGCAATTGCAATTGTGCTGGTAACAACAATTTTTGTGAAGCAGGCAGTTGAGAATGCATTCACTCTTGATTATTCAATTATCATCTCAATCTCCTCTTCATTCTTCGGTGGAATTATCTTTGGATATATTCTTGGTAAAATATTTCTCAAGATAAATTCTCGATTAGATCATTATGTACAGACTAATTTTATATCATTGGCCCTTGTATTACTTACATTTACATTATCTGCATATGCACACAGTTTTGGATTGGAAATCTCTGCTGCAATCACTGCACTGACTGCTGGGGCTGTATTTGGCAATCCACAGTTCTTCAATACTGAACGCTTCTCACAGCATCATCTGCATGAATTCCAATCTAATTTCTCGGAATTGGCAGAACTACTTGCATTTGTGACACTGGGCATGCTGATGACACCTGATTATCTTGGTATCTCAATTATTATTGGTATATTTCTTGGTATTGTTGCGATAATATCAAGAGCTATATCAATACTAATTCTCTCGAAGTGGACCCGGGTAAGTTGGAAAGAGAGTATTTTCATATCTATGGGTGGGATGAGAGGTCTTGCAACAGGTGTTCTTGCAGTTATAGTTATTCCTGAACTGGATCATGTGTTCACTACCACAATCACAGCAGAAGTATTCATCAATTCAATTATGATTGCATTGATTACCACTTCTGCGGTTCAGGGATTATCAATCAAATTCATCGGTGGCAAGACAAATTCTTTGATCACCGCAGATCATCGAAAGGAATTGAGAGTACAGAGAAGAGTGATCACATCTGAATTATCATTCTACAAGAAAAAACTGGATGCTGGTATGATGTCACATGCAAGATTTGAGGCCATAACAATCCCACTCTATGATGAATTGATAAAAATAAAAAACAAGATTGAGAGTGAGCGTAAGAGTAAGATAAAGCGAGTGGATAAATTACTAGAAGAGTTCGAGATGGTTTCTTTTGTGCTAAATGATCTTATTGAGTACCGAGATAAAGTGCTGATCGTCAATGATCGTGATGATCTGACTGCTATTGAGAAGATAGAAGAATTTGAGAAAAAAGAAGATGAACTGGCAAATCAGATCTCTTTGGAGATAGATCTGGTGAAAATAAGATTTGACTATATCACCGCTACTGAGGATAAGGAGACAGGACAGGTATCCAAATTGATTTGCAGTATCCAGGACCGGATCGCTGGTATGGAAAAGAAATATAATTCCAAGGCCTGGGAAAGACTATATGAAAAAGTGAAGGAATTAAAAATCAATCAAGAATTTGATAAACAAAATTAACTTAAAATAGAATAATAATTATACCGTCACACTTGTATATTTTGGATCGTCTTTTCTCTCATCATAAAGATTACAGGATGGGCATTCAAATTTCGCACCGGGCACACAATTGTACTGTGGGCTCTCATTCAACATACTGAATATATGTTCCTCTTTATCATAATCGATCCTCATACCTTTTATAAAATCAATATATGCTTTGTTAGTGAATATGGGGATATTATCAACAGTGGCTTTGTAATCAGAATCATCTGGTGTATCAAATTCAAGATCATATACATGACCTGCATATCTATCCAGTACAACTATTATTCTAACACCTGCATTTGGATCATTATGAAGTTTTAGCTGTCTTTTAATCTCTTCTTTAGCTTCTAATGATAATGAGACAAATGTATCAACTGTTCCTAGTCCAATCACTTAAATCTCGGTAGGTATGGTTTTATTTTAACTGTTTGATAGTTCCATTTTATAATATATTTTTGGAACCATTTTATGTTTAATTATCAATAAGGCCCGTTCCTTGCGGTGGTTCACTCATCAAGATATACATAAAGAGAGTAGATATTGATTATCATAAGCATGAAGAACAACACAATCTGAACAACACTGAATCCATAATTTCTCAGAGTAACCACTGCCAACTCAGTTGACTTTATTGATATCTGATATAATCCTGTTTTCAGATTATCAACAGTGTATGAGTTATTGAAGTTCAAATCTGATACTATCACCTCTGTGGAATTACTGGATGCAATATAATACAGTATATTAACAGTCAAACTGGCATTTATATTCACAGAGAAATCTAATTTTGGTTGATTAATATTAATCGTGATTTTCTCCTCTCTTTGTGGAATTACAGGTACCTCAATATCTTCATTTATCATATTCATGAATATTGGAGTTGCTGCTACAATAAATAATATGAGGAATACACCACTGAACTTGATACTACTCATCTTAGATCAATCTCCGCAGTATTGTGCTGATATATCCCTATTGCCATGAATAGTGCTCCAAACGCATAGGAGGAAATGGTGGCAAATACTGATAATATATTGCCATCTGTTGAGAAATATAATCTGAACATATTATTCTCTATGCTCATAAATATGGCATTGAATGTTAAAAATAACAGCACAGATACATATGGATTGGATATAAATTCAGTTATCAAAAAACCAACGCCAAGTATCAGTATTGTATTCCCAATCATTTGAATTATTAGAGAAATTGACATTGCAAGACTAAAATATGCACCAAAATAAAAATGTGCCATTACCATTCCGATTATGATCCCAATAGTGCTGTAAATCAGAAAGTATATGCTTGCATACATCAGAAATCTCATCCTGCTGATACCAAGAGATAACCAGTATCCATATGCACCTGAATTTCTGTGTAAATGCCATCTGAACAGTATGAAAATACTTACTGTGATAAGTACAGCTATATGAGTACCAAACACAAAATTACTGATATATGTGCTGTTTAACTGGGAGAATGATTTCAAAGTACTCAATTCCGGGGTGAGCTCAGTCTGATAGAAATTGAGAAAGGTGTAGCTCACAAAAAATGGAATTATCATAATTATCTGAGCAATTGGATTTCTGAAAAACAGATATCTCACAGCAATTTTCTCTGCTATATCCTTGTTGTTAAATTTTATCTGCATTAGTTTCAAGCTATTCACTGTCAATTTATTACCTCCTTCAATTTAGATTGAAGTTTGTCAATCTTACTAATAGAGTATATTATATTTCCCTCTTCCAAATATTGCTTCATTGATGTCCAAACAGGTGATGTGATGGCTAGTATCACAGTTTCACCAAGACTAGTCACCTCGGTCTCAAAATTTACTCTGCGTTTATTCAGATGATTGGTGAATTTATCAAAATCATCCACCAGTACATTATATTTCAGTTGTATATCATCTTCCATTGCAATATCTGCCAGTAATTTACCATTATGAAGCATAAGTACTCTCTCTGCAAATAAATTTATCTCATCTATTCTGTGTGATGCTATTATCAGCTTGGAATTACTCTTATTTATCTGGCTTTTCATCAATTTCAATACTTTATCTCTGATAAATGCATCCATAAAATTGGTAGGTTCATCAAGTACAATCAGTTCGGGCCTACCATAGAATATTGGTAGTAGTGCAGCTAGTCTAGTCTGACCTGCTGATAGATTTTTCAACAACCATGATCCATCTAGATTGAACTCTCTTTGAAAGTCCACATTTAATATAGGATATCCATAAATAATCTCCAATGTTTCAATCCATTCATCCACAGTCATTAATTCAGGCAGTATTGGAAAATCCGGCACCACCCTGATATCTGATTTATCTATATTCACCTCAATCACTCCATCAGATGGGAAGTGTAATTCAAGTAGTAATTTTATCAGAGTGCTTTTTCCAGACCCATTTGGCCCGAATAAACCAATCGATCTGGCTTTTGTGGAATAGGTGAGATTGTTAATTGCCACATGGTTATCATATTCTTTAGTAAGATTAACACAGCTGAACAAGGTCTCTTTTTTTATCCTGATATAATCTCTGACAGCATCCAAATCCAATCTGGTGAGCTCTGGATACTGGTTCAATATCTGATCATCCAATGTATTTGCATTCAATAATGCTTCAATATCTGCAACAAGGATATCAGTGCCTTTTATTGCCAAATTTCCACTTCTAATACTAGGATCGCGAATTAATCGAGAGATATTCTCCATCTAATGTGTGATTTTTTACTGACATAATAAAATTTACTTGGAATTGAATAGAAATTATAACAATTTTATTTACTTAGTATTGATTTATTTGATATTTTGCTTACAAAACTAGTTTGTTGAGGTTTCAATAATTCCATAGGCATATGATGTACTGATCAGTTGGTATATCAACTCATTATCAATCTCTTTTGATTTAAGGAATTCAAAAAGTGTATGCAGGCTGATTGGCAAGTTTGCCATCTCTACCATTTTATTCAACTCAGTTAGTAACCTAAGATTATTTCTGATACTTCTGTTGATAGATTTCTTATCCTTGATTTTTGCAATTTTACCAATATTGATAACAAGATCCTCTTTCAATGCGATTTTTATATAATTGCCAAGAAGCTCATTAATATCATCCTCATGTACTAGATTGAGTAACTGTGTATTCTCAGAATACTCGGAATATTTTTTCTCAAATGCAGAATGTGCCTCTTCTATCTGATATTTGATGACTTCTGGCAATACATCATTTGATACCATGATGAATGTCACCATCTTACCTTTGTACATGGTAATGGATAAACCTGATCTCTCCATCACCTCAAAGCCCATCTCATCTTCTCTGATCTCAGACAGAACATTGGTGATTGCAGTTGTGATGCCAGATAATAATGCAAGATCAAGGTTCATTGCATCATCAAATAATCTCTCATAGAATTGTAATCCTGTGAAAGTAGACTTCATCACAATCGCATTCAGATTATACAGACCGACAATCTCATCTGTTGTTTTTATTTTCAACCTGTTGTAAAGCCTCTTTCTAGCCTTCTGCTTTTTGACCTGAATTGATATGAGTACAATTAACAGTATTATCACAAATATCAGTGCAATAATAAGCTCTTTGTACAGTGTGAACAATTCAGTGATACTACTCAGTATAGTTTCAAACACATCTGGTGTCTCATCTTTTGATAGCACAACAACAGGTAGTTGATCACTACTAAGACTGATCACCTCAGATGTGTTGTAAATATCTGAATCCTCCATATCTACCTGTAAACCTGTTAGTTCTCTGATCCCAGAAGTTGTATCTCCAGAAATTACAATTGCATCTATACCATCTGTATCTGTAAGCAGGTCGAATGTTAAACTACTGCTGACCCCGTTATTATCAACAAAGCTGAGTATCAATGTCATATTTAATCCACTGACTGCACCAGTACGAGTATTTATCAATCCATTCAGAGTGATACCAGAGGGATTGGAATATTTAACCTCTACTGATATTCTGAAATCCTTGTTCTGTGTAAATTCAGGGTCAGTTGATATAATCACATCCAATTCATGTGGTAATACAGTGAATGATAATTTTATTGCATTGGATGCTTCATAACCATCCTGAGAGAATGTAATTAACCAGTAATAATCACCGGGTAGTAATCCAGTATAGTTCAGAACCAGTTTATAGGTAGTTCCACTGTATATTTCGATGAATGATAACAGCTTTGTACCATTCATATTAGGCTGTGATGGAATATTATCAACAATAAGTGTATAGTTAACACCTGCATCTGCAATTGCCAGATCATTGATACTAGTTCTCCAGGAAACATCTATCTCCTCATATGATCCCTCGTATACATTCTCAATATGACTGATCTGTGGAGTGGTGGTCTCTATCAATGCAGGATCTTTAATAGTTGCAATAATAGTCTGTGCTACTGAGTTAGATGATTCATCATATACCACCAATGTGAAATTATACTCTCCAATACTTAAATCAGTGATTTCAAGTGTGATATTTCCAGTCCAACTTCCAGACATGATCAGAATATCATCCTGATACAGTTCATATGTATCTGGGTGTGTATCTGTCACATTCCAATCCAATACCAAAGAACTATTGGTGAATGATTTAACAGTGGAACTGGGTTTATCCACAAATATTGGATCTACATTATCCTCAATGGTGATAATCACAGTATCTTTTAATACATTATTAGACGCATCAAAGAATTCAATGGTGAAATTATATACACCTGCTTGATATGCAGACAATTGTATACTGATATCAGTTGTAGAAGTCCATATCGCATTTTTAACAGTGAGTACTCCATTTATAGTCAGATTATACACATTTGCATAGTTATCTGATACATTCCAAACTAATGAATAATCTGAGAACTCATCAATACTTGTATCCGCAGGTGATGTGGTATCAAATACTGGTGCTGTATCATCAAGTACTACAAGTGATAGTGTTTTCTGAACAATTCTCTCTGATAGATCTGTGAATGTAATCTCAAAATCAAATTCTCCCTTTGGATATCCTCCAAAATCAATATTTACTGCCCCATCACTTGTCCAGTCAAATATAGTGGGTGTTGTATCAAATGGAACTGATCCATCATATGAAGTTGAATTACTAGTCATTCTCACCTCATAATAATCAGGGTTTACCTCAACAGTGGTAAATTCAACCAATTTGGTTGCAGTTCCCTCTCCATAACCCGTTGAAGAACTTGATGTTACCTGTGGATTAATCAAATCATCTCCCAGGAAATCAAAGGTCACAATTGTATAATTCTGTCCTGCAATAGATCTGAAATCTGGATGTGTCCAGTTGAATTCAATCCGATTGTAACCAATTTTGAAACTGTTTGTATTCCAATCAATTGTTACATCATAATATTCAGATGCAGGAAGGTAATTTATTGATGCAGTTACATTTGCATTGATTGTTAATCCAGATGTATTGAATGCGACACCTCCATCGGTATCATTTAACAATCTGAATTGCAGTGATAATGAACCTCCCTCATCCATCACAGTTGATCCCTGAATATCTGCACTCCCAAGATAATAAATATTAATGTCAAAAGATGCAACTTCCACATAATCTCCGATCTCAAATGATATTTTTACATTATAAGTCTCAGGCTTCACAGAATTTGCATTTTTAGATGTATCAATAGTACCACTGTACTCTACATTGTTTCCAGTTCCGCCATTACCAACTTTGTTCAGTGTGGTGAAGTTTGTAGTGTATGAATCAAATGACCATTGAAGGTATTTAGTTGCCTGTTCCAATCCATTGTTATGGCTCTCATCATGTACTGTGATTGAGAATGTAACCACATCTCCCTCAAGTGCATCAATTACTTTGGGTGTTAGGAAGGTAATTGTTGTCTTTGGTTTGATCAGTATCTGTGCAGATATCGCACCACCTGCTGTACCATTGAACCAGTAATGCTGGAATGAGTAAACTCCAATAACCATACTACCAACAAGAGTTGTACTGTATGTGATTGAAGTTGATAGTGGATTTATCACACTGTCAAATAATGTTCCATCAGGTGCTCTAAGTGATGAATTTACAGATCCTCCTGTGATTTTTAGCAGTGCAAAATCCACAATGGTGGAATTTACCAGATCTCCATTTAACACGCTGGGATATATGATACCCATTGTGGCAGTATCATTGTTATCCCAATTTGCTCCGTCATATACATAGTTCTGTATATCTGATTTTCCGAGTAGATTGGTACTGTTTGCATAAATTATATAATTTCCCGTGGTGGTTAGCATCCGTATGGTCTGATTGATAC
>JAJRQD010000277.1 GCA_024280435.1 archaeon
ACAACAGGAAGTGGATCTAACTACAATATTACTGTGACTGGATTCAATTCAACATCTTTTGGAGTGCAATCTCTATACAATTATACAATTGAAATTAACAATATAGGTACAAATATGGAGGATTTTCATGATATAATATTTTATGCTTCATATTTTCAAAATGGAGTAGAAGTTCATTCTAATACATATGACGCAATTAAAATTTCCAGTATTGGTTCAATTTCATCAGGAATGGTTGGAATAATAGTACCATTAGATTTCAATGAAACAGAGATTGAATTCAGGATAGGAATAAGTTTCAGAGAAAAGTTCAATGGAGGATCTGACCCAAGTACTAATATTCAAAACATAATAGTAGGAAAATTAGGAGTAGATAAAGATACTAATAATTATCGTCAATTTGTGGGTCAAACTAATTCAGGTTCAGAATATTTGATAAAAATAGCAGGACCTTTTAATGTTAACACCCTGGAAGTAATAGATTATGAAATGAGTTTGACTGTCTTGAATTATGGTGTTGATATAAGAGATATTTATAGTGTTAATTTGGGTGCACTTTATATGAATGAGCAGATATTGGATCATGATAATAACAGGGCCTCTTCAAGTAAAGATTCTACAACTCCGTTTATAAATGGATATTCAGAAACAATTGTAAAACTATCATTAAACGCAACCTATAGTGATGTTTCATTGTATTTTTACGCTAATTTTACAGAAGATGAAATTAGTGGATTTGATAATGGGATAAGAAGTGATATTCAACCTGCATTCCAATTGGAATTATCTAGTGACTATCCCTCAAGAAATGAACATGTTAAATCTAATTATAGAGCAGTAACCACTGAGGGCTCTGAATTTTCATTCTTAATAACAGGTGTTAACTATGGAGTAATTTCAATGAATTCTTCTTTCAATATTATGTTGACAGTGGATCAATTTGGGTTAGTTTATGATTTTCATGATATCTCCATTACGTTGATTTTCTATGATTTAAATGATCATATGATCAATAATACCACTGAAGAGATGGAAAATATTGATAAAGGTGTTTCTAATAGCCAGAATATTGATATTGATATATTATTACCGACAAATAATGATATATTTTATTCTGTATTAATATTTGAATTTACAGAGGATAGAGCAAATAAATTTGATACTATTACACAGGATGAATTCCTAGTCACTTGGATGTATGAAATCAAT
The DNA here is from genome assembly GCA_024280435.1 of archaeon. Taxonomy (GTDB): domain Archaea; phylum Asgardarchaeota; class Heimdallarchaeia; order Heimdallarchaeales; family Kariarchaeaceae; genus JAJRQD01. The sequence continues at coordinate 1,210 of JAJRQD010000277.1, forward strand.
AGAAATGGATCAATTGTTTATAATAATCCAAATACTGAATTGTTTGGTGATGAAAATAATGATTTTGTATGCAGCATAAAAAATGATCTAAACACAGTTAATTCTTATTCAATAAATTTTGAAGTTTATGGGTCATTAAACATCATTACAGAGACAACAAAAAATGTGACAGTAGATCCAGTAAGTACCGAGGAAATTTCAGTTACAATCCAAACTGAGAATAAGAATTCTACGGGTAAACTTAGAATTATCTTGTATGAAAATGATATTATGATTGATATGGTCACTATTTTATTTAATATTACTGAAAAAATTATTCCACAGTCGGTAGGTGAATCAAATAATTATCAAGATTATTCTGAAAATAACAATAGTCCATTGTTCTTTCCATTTATTATTCTGCTAATACTGCCAATTATTCGTAAATGTATACAATAATCGCAATTACCATTGTATTTTCTAAACGATAAATTAAAATTTTCCAGGTAATCTACCTAAATTAACAGGTCATCTTGACAAGTGATTTATTTTTCTATTTGAAATTAGTTAATGATTGCAAGAGATATATTTATAGCTATAATTTTCATTCAATTATTCTGTAAATTCAGGTATATATTATTTTCAATGCATAAAACAATATTAATCTAGATTTTCATAAACAAAATTCATTACTGAGGATTATAATGAGCAATTTGCTTATTCACAATCACGAAGGTATGTTAGTTATTTATTGACATTATTTTTCAAAACTTCAAGAGGAATATTTATAGAATATACACCAATTCAGAAATATAATGAAATTGAAAATAATTGCATTTATTTTGCTACTACTTATTGGTGGTGTCGGTATAGTAGGTTATTCATTCACTAAAATCACCGCAGATGTAGGTGAGACTGAGACTACGAGTTATATTGAGAGAAAAGTAGAATTACTGGATTTCAGCTATGAGGGTATGATCTCAATTGTGACACCAGTGAATATCAGTAATAATGCATATCTTGGATTAAGAGATCTACAGGTAAATATCAAGGCATATTTTAAAACAGATGGACTGAGTGAGATGTTTATTGGAGAGGGTAATAATTTACTAGGTGATATTGAAGCAGGTGAGTTCAAATCTTTTGATATAGTGGTTAATGCCACTGAGCAGATACCTGTACTTGCAATTAACGATGGTACCATCAGAATCGAGATCGTGATCTCAGTATATGCACAGTTTATTCCCTACGAGGTGGTGATACCACAGGAAGCCACAGTTCCATGGAATCATCCAGTGTGGTTATAATGTATACAATTCTACCTATTGGAAAATTAAATTATACTAATTTTTAACAAAAGTTATTACAGAAATAAGTTGATTATTCTTCTTCTTTGATCCATTTGGAGATTGAACCACGTAGAACTTTGAATGCCTCCTTTACATTCAATCCAGTTAATGAAGATGTCTTAACCAAAGATACCTCAAATCTATCTCCAAGCCTTTTAACAAGGTTCTCACGATATTTCTCAACTTCATCCCAATCAATCTGTATCTGATCCTCAAGATCCATCTTTGTTGCAATTAAAACTATGGGAGTACCCTCTGTATGAGTATTCTTTCTCAATTCATCCACCCATTTGTCTAGATTCTCAAATGTCTCTTTACGAGTTATATCAAAACATAACAATGCACCAAATGCACCCTGATAGAATACAGGGCGTACATTAGAGAATTTTGGTTGCCCTGCCAGATCCCAGATACTCCATTTATAGGTTACAATCTCACCATTCTCTTCTATCTCTTCTGAAAAATAGGCAAAGTCTGCTCCGACTGTTGACAGGTACTCTGCCACAAAATGCTCACCCATATAACGACGTCGGAGGTTGGTTTTACCAACACCGCCTTCTCCAATGAGTAAAACTTTGAAAACATATACATGGCCCTTTACGGGTGGTGCGCCATCTGACATAATATTCACTTCTACAATCTTTGTAATTCTTTTTGACATTTAATGTTTAGGGATATTATCACGTTTAATGACTAAAAATTGAAATTATTTCTCACTCTATTTCTGAGTGTTGACAGAATTATATATAGTTATTAAGTGGTTAGTGATAGAGTAACAAAATATAATTATCCGCCAATACGTATCATCTCTCTATCAGACATTGGAGGTAGATATTGAAGTTCAAGAAAATCAGGATGTGATGCCCATTTCTCATTCAGACCATCTCTGATCACATTCAATAACTCCTCATCACTGGCTCCAGATCTCATCAGATCACGCAGAGAGTATTCTTTGTTTGCATGCAAACAGGGACGAAGATTTCCATCAGCAGTTATTCTGATCCGATCACAGCTTTCACAAAATGATTCTGATACAGATGATATAAAACCTATTTTAGCACCAGATTTTCCGATGAATACTCTTGAGGTCTGTGATGGGCTATCCTTATCAATCTCCTCCAATGGTTCTATTCTATTGAATGCAGTTCTAAGATCCTCAGATGATAGATATTTATCAGCAGACCAATCATTTCCTGTGAATGGCATCAGTTCAATAAATCTTATCTCAATTCCTGTATTTGCAGAATATTCTATGAATTTATTCAAAGATACCTTATCATCATTGAATGTCTTCATTGATACTGCATTGATTTTTACCTTGATGCCTATACTAGCAGCCATATCAATACCCACAAGAATATCATCATAGTACTCTCGTTGTGTGATATTATTGAATTTATCCCGATCAAAAATATCAAGCGATACATTCAATCTACTGATACCAACCTCTTTCAATCTCTCTGCAATTTCCTTCAGTTTATGACCATTTGTAGTCATTGACAATTCAATATCCGGATATTTTTTACTTATTGTCTCACAGAATATCTCAAAATTATGGCGTATTGTTGGTTCACCACCTGTTAATCTGAACTTACGAATAGATGATTTATAGAATAAATCAACCAATCTAGTTAGTTCCTCAAAAGTAAGGATATTTTTCTTAGGTGTCCAATCTATTGTTCCATCTGGCATACAATATTTACACCTGAAATTACATCTATCTGTCAATGAGATCCTTACAGATGAAATTTTACGATTATGCTTATCAATTAAAGGTCTGTACATATTGTATCCTAGTTACATATTTATTCACTATTCAAAAATAATTGCTTTGAAGAGTGCACAAACTCTAAAAGTAAATGAGTGATAAAACATATTATTATCCCATGATATATCATATTTTAAAATTTAATCACTTTACTTGTCTGAGTTATTCGATCTTGTTCATATTCTTTATATAAAATAGTGTGTTATTGTGTGTGTATGAAATTAACCCTGGATAGAATGTGTATACAGACAAAAAATCTTTGTAAAGCTTGTCAAACCGCGATGGATAAGGGAGAGATCAGTGAATTTGATATGGAGCTAGGATTGATTCTGATGAACCTTGCCAAATCAAATAAATATCTAAATGATCTCACCATACTGAATATTGTTGAAACTAGTAATAATGTATTCATTATGGTTAAAAAAGGCCAGATAGAGAAAATGGAAAAGGCACATGATCAGATTATTGAACAGTTAGGTAGTCTAGAGAAGAGGAAATTATACTATTTTGAGAAAACTAAGAGTTCCAAAACTCTTGTAAATATGCTATTACATCCTATCAAGCCCATCAGTTCCACCACAATTATTCTACCACCAGATGGACAGAAGGAGATTAAATTGAAATTCAAATCAAAATATAAAAGTGAGATCCCATTACCTGCCATTGAACTGTCAAAATTAACCTCTGCCATACTGAATATGGAAACGCACTATATTTTCGTTTAGTCTACACCATTTTAACAGGTATTACCTGCATCAACTCACGTAGCACGGTGGTTGCATATGCACCACTTGGTAATTGAAAGCTTACCAATGCAGTTTCATCATCAAGAACCATACCTTCAAAATCAACAGGATATAGTTTTAACATTCTACTGTTATGCTTGAATTCTCTTAATTCTTTCTTCACATCAACATTGAATTTATCAAATACATCTGCCCAGATATCATTCAATGGTACCTCCCATCTTTTTGATGGAAATGCCACCTCAATATTTTCAACCATTCTTGAATTAACAATTGATGGGATTTTCTCCTCAATTATCCGTTCTCCCCTTTGTAATTCCATATCCATACCTCTACGAGATGTATAGTTGTTGAATAATAATGATATAAATGCAGATTTGGAGATGTTGATCAAGAATTCGGGCATTTTACGGATTGCACCAAAGTAATCATCTTTTTTAGAGATATATATTAATATCTCACGCTCTATTGCAGGAATATTATCCCAGTTCATCAATAACTCATCTGGATCATGATTATCTCTCCACATCTCACGATATATCTCATCATACCCAGCTGATTTACCACCGAGATATAGATCTATTGCACCATGATAATCTTTCTTCACTATTAATCTGCCAAATTCAGCAGTAATTGGACGATATCCGCCAAAGCGTTGATAGCCATAGTAATTAATTATCCCATTATCAAGAAATTTGGCAAAGTTATCCAATTTTTCCTGTGTAAGTCCTTCTGTTTCTCTAATAGTTATATCAAATGAATTACCGCCCATTCTACCAGGATACATACGCTCTTTGTATCTTGCAAATCCATCTATCTCCATTCCCTCAATTATCTGTAAAGGTGGATCGATCACCTTTCTTGGCTGGTACACAGTGAATAGCTGAGTGGTTATGGCATTCTTATCCTTGATACCAGCAGTTGAGATAGCATTAGTGGGTACTTTGAATGTTTTTGCCAATAATTTCTCCATTTTTGCATGATCGATATTTTTTTTCCATACTCTAGCACCAAGATACAGCCCTCCTCCATCTCCATGTTCATACATCTCTTTTGGAGGACGGGGGATGGCTCTCATTGTATTTGGATCCACCTCAGTTACCACAAAATCCTCTGCTTTTGATTTTATTCTACCTCTTATTGGATGTTCAAATTCAAATCCAAGAATACCATAATCTAGATCAGTAGGCCAAATTTCCATAATTATTTCTCCTAGAGTAGCTTGTATTTACTGGTAATGGGATCAATAATACTTGCAGGAGCAGGTCCCAGTGCAGCAGCAGTGGAAGTTCCGGGTTCTAACTGTGTATGTCCTGCATCATTGATATATGCCCTTGGTAATTTTGCCTTTGCACCTAGTTGATATACATGTGACAATTCCTCTTCTGAACTAACTTTCACAACTATTTTCTTCATTCCAGAAGTAAACCACGCATCATACCATATCCTGTTATCTCTTTGAGCATGGAGTGTAGCCAGTACAGAGGCATGGCTTGACTGTGCTGCAATTTTTCCTTTACCCATCTTGAGATCAGTTCTCACAACTATTATCTGCTTTACATCCAGACCTTTTTTTGCCATAGATACATATTGTAATACTCCTTTTTTATTCTACTGAAAGTGGACTAGGCTAATCAAGATAATGACAATATTTATGATTTATATTCATATATTCGAATTATTATTATAGTCACTACCAATTTATTTTAATCAATACTTACCATGAATTATTATATGGAAATATACAATTCGATTGTCGATACAATCGGAAATACACCCCTTGTCAAGCTGAAATTATTCAACCACAAAGCCATGCTACTTGGTAAACTTGAAGCATTCAATCCGGGAAGATCATCAAAGGATAGAATTGCAGTCACTATGATAGAGGAAGCAGAGAGGAATGGAGATTTGAAACCAGGAGGTACCATTGTGGAGGCAACCAGTGGTAATACAGGACTGGGCCTGGCACTTGTTGGGATACAGAAAGGATACAAGGTGATTCTTGTATTACCTGATAAAATGTCTCCTGATAAGATGAACCTGGTGAAAGCAGTTGGATGTGATGTTGTTGTGTGTCCTGTGGATGTTGCGCCAGATGATCCCAAATCATATTATTCAGTATCCAAAAAGATTGCAGAGGAGACGGAGAATTCATTCTATGCCAATCAATACTACAATCCTTCAAACCCAAATGCACACTATATATCAACAGGACCTGAAATATGGAGACAGACAGATGGTAAGATAACTCACTTTGTTGCAGGAATAGGCACTGGTGGAACAATATCTGGTACTGCAAAGTATCTCAAGGAAAAAAATCCTGAAATCAAGATTATTGGAATTGATCCAAAGGGTTCAATTCTAGCATACTATCATGAATACAGGACCACAGATGGAATTGATGCAGTTGGATACAAGATAGAGGGAGTTGGAGAGGATATAATTCCAGATAATGTATATTTTGACATCATTGATGAGGTCATCACAGTGAATGATCAAGAGGCATTTGACTGGTCTAGAAGACTTGCAAGACGTGAGGGGATTCTTGTGGGGGGTAGCTCTGGTATGGTTGCAGCTGGTATGAACAAATATCTTGATAAACTGGATGATGATGCAATTGTTGTTATGTTATTCCCAGACACAGGAGAGAGATATCTTGGCAGAGTATTCAATGATGCGTGGTTGAGATCAAATGGTTTCTTGCCTCCTCCACAGACTGTGGATGATATTATCGTATCAAAATCCTCACATCTATTACCATTGATCACGGTAGAAGCAGATGATACACTAGCATATGCAATTGACAAGATAAAGAAATTTGGTATAAATCAGCTGATTGTGATGGGAGATGATCCAAGAGTACTTTACAAAAAAGAATTATTTGATGAGGTGCTTTCGGGAACGTCAATAGATGAGAAAGTAGCTACGATCAAATCAGATAAGCTGACAATCATTGACCATGATATATCATTAGCCGAGCTTATCATGTTTATTATCAGTGATGGTCCTGTGCTTATCAAAAAGGATGGAGAGTTGATCACTCTGCTGACATCACAGGATCTGATAAACAATATTCAACTTGAAAATATAAAGAAACACGTATCAACAGATCAGAATGATTAAGAGCAATATATTTTTGATTGCAATTTGAATTTGCTTATAAATAACTATTAAAATACAGTTGCACTATACTTTGATTTATGAACTATGAATTTGAAACAAGAGCAGTACATGCGGGACAGGATCCGGAGAAAGAGACTGGAGCAGTGATACCAGCAATATCCATGTCAACCACATTCAGACAGGATGGAGTTGGTAATCACAAGGGGTATGAGTACTCTAGAACTGGAAATCCCACACGACACAGGCTTGAACAACAGGTTGCATCACTTGAGAATGCAAAATATGGATTAGGATTTGCATCTGGCTCATCAGCCACTGCTAGCATTCAACTCATGCTAAATGAGGGAGACCATATAATCACAGCTGACGATGTTTATGGTGGAACCTACAGATTCTTTGACAAGGTGATGAGAAGATTCAATCTATCTTATGATTACACTGGTGATATGTCAAAGGAGAACTTGCAAAAACTACTAAAACCCAATACCAGGATGATATGGATGGAAACACCATCAAATCCCCTGTTAAAGGTATTTGATATAAATACAGTTGCGGAATTTGCAAGGGATAATAATCTCATACTGGTGGTTGATAATACATTTGCATCACCATATATTCAGAACCCACTTGATCTAGGTGCAGATCTTGTAATGCATTCCAGTACGAAATACCTAGGAGGTCATTCTGATGTGGTTGGAGGAATTGTTGTCACAAATAGTGATAAACTTGCAGATGAATTGAGATTTCTGCAGAATTCTGCAGGTGCGATCCCATCTCCATTTGATAGCTGGTTATTATCAAGAGGTATCAAGACATTACCTCTGAGAATGCAGAGACATTCTGAATCTGCTTTGAAAATTGCTAACTATCTTGAGAAGAATGAGAGTGTATCAAGAGTATACTATCCACATCTTGAGAGTCATAATGATTATCAATTAGCAAAAGAACAGATGAGATTGGGAGGAGGAATAGTATCATTTGATCTGGAAAACAAAGAAATTGCAGAGAAATTCCTTTCTGAGTTAAAACTGTTCTATCTGGCAGAATCTCTTGGAGGTGTTGAATCTCTGGCAGAATATCCACCCACCATGACACATGGATCAATTGAACCCGAGAGAAGAAAAGAAATTGGTATAAATGATGGACTTGTTAGATTGAGTGTGGGTATTGAGAATGTGAATGATCTGATCAAAGATATACAGAATGCATTTGATAGGACAATCTAGGTGATTAATTTACAATATCATTGAATTTAGAAAGCTAGTATCCCAATTTTAGATCTACCTGATTAATATAATCACTATCATCATTTGCCAGTTTATTCAGATTGATTATCACCTCATCCCACCTCTCGATATCATCGAAGGGAGAGGCTGCTCTGTGGGGAGATAACAGTATGTTATCGAGCTCATGAAATGGAAAATTGTAGGGATACTTCCTACCATCCACCTCTTCAGGCTGGTATTCATACCATACATCAATTGCAGCACCTTTGATCACATTATTCTTCAATGCATCATATAAAGATTGTTGATCAATTATACCACCTCTACCCACATTGATGAGGTAGCCATCAAGTAATTCTAGCTCTTTACTACTAATTATATTTTCAGTCTCAGAAGTTAATGGAATAGCTATGATCAATACATCGATCCCATCTATAAACGGATGTAAATTATCTGAGGTATAATATTTATCAATTCCCTCATATTCTTTATCCCATCTTCTCTTTAGTGCATGAAACTTGACATCATATCCAGAGAGGAAACGATGTACTTTCTGATTTATTGCACCATAGCCAAGTAATCCAATTGTTTTATGTCTAATTGGATCAGTCTTTGCATAATTATCACCACGCCTCCATTTTCCATCAAGCATCCATTGATGATGGGGAATTATCCTGTTAGTAAGGGTGTGATACATAGCCACTGCATGCTCTGCTGTGAAATATGAATTCCCATGACCATTTACCAGTGTGATATTATTTTTTATAAAATATTCAGAAATATTACCAATAAGATGCTGTACTCCAGTTCCGGGATTGATAAATAATTTCAGATTTTTTGCTTTCCTCAATAATTCCAGATCAGGCCTCCAACCCACTATACATTCTATATCCTCTATATTACTGAGATTATCCACTGTATAGATCGAATTGATATTATTCAGTTGATCATTAAATTTATCTTTCAAAGTATCACTTGGATCTCTTAAAAACAGTACATTCTTCATAAATCAATTAAATTCAGGGTATATATTTATCTTACTGATCAGATAAAAATACCGTAAGCACAGATTGTAATTTCTCTTTATCAATTCTTTTCAGCTATGATTAAAAGCATCATTGGAACACTTAATTCACTATTTTCTGGAAAATAGAAATATCCATCATCTCTTTTCTTCATAATATCAAAAAATTTCCATGCTAGAAATGGATACTCTTCCATGCGTTGGATAGTTAATCCAGCATTGATCAATGAATTCAGAATATATGCCATATCATATGTCCAGTTATTGGCAGATCTGTTCTTTACCTTGGTATCAGATGCGTAGGAATATTCATACTCATAGTATGATGGTTTACCCGTGTGAAAATAGTTGTATCTCATCTCCATATCTCCCTCAAAAATAGATAATAATGGATGTGTATCCATAAAAAATAGATTACCCCCCGTTTTAAGTGCGTATGAGATAAGAGTTGCCCATTTGAACAGATCGGGTAGCCAGGAGATGGTACCATGAGTAGTGAACACCATATCATAATCATTATCAATCATTTCCAATGGATTGACAGACATAATATCTGCCTGGATAAATTTCACGTGATCTTCAGAAATACCAACTTCATCTCGTAATTTCTCAGCTGTAAGTATGGCATTACTTGAAAAATCAATACCTGTAACAATAGCACCCATTCTCGCCAGTGATAATGTATCCATTCCAAAATGACATTGCAGATGCAATATTTTTTTACCACTTATATCTCCAAGTAGTCTTTGTTCCAACTCAGGAATTGTGTTTTTACCATTGATAAAAGATTGCACATCATAGAATTTGGATTGAAAATGCAGATTTACCAATTCATCCCATCTTTTCAGATTAATTGAGATCTCATCATTCATATGCAGTGTAATAAGTACTTATTGAAATACATTTGCAATCTGTACTATGTATACCAGAATTGATATTTTAAATATTTTTTATTGAATATACACTATTGAATTAAGGTCTGTTTGAACTGTTTTCCTACACAATTCTTTTTAAATTCTGAATTGAATTATTATTTCATGGAATATGATATCATCGTTATTGGTGGATCTGCAAATGGTGCACAGGCTGCATTGAGTGCAGTAAAACAGGGTGTCTCAGTGGCAGTTATCGAAGAGCATCCAAGTATAGGCATGCCAGAACACTGTTCGGGATTATTCTCATACTGGGGACTTCATGAAATTGACAACATGCCACCAGATGATATAATTTTTAACAACAAAATATATGGATCCAGGATCATTGCACCCAATGGTAAGGTACTCACAGTTAGAAAGGATAAAATACATGCAATAGTGTGTGATAGAGCGGCTTATGATGCTTATACCATGAAGAAAGCATTGGATGCGGGCATTACACTTTATCAACCATACAGAGCAGTGACTGCGGTCAGAGAAGATGATAGAGTAAATATCACTATCAGATCAAAAGATGAGGAGTTACAAATATCTGCAAGGATGATAATATCAGCAGAGGGTATCCGTGCCACTATTGCCAATCAACTTGGTTTACAGGGTCCTCCAAAGAACGAGTTTGTCAATGCAGCACAGTTCTACATGTATGGGTTGAATAATATGGATCCAGAGTTGGTGGAGGTGTATCAGTATCAGAAATATGCAGAGGATTTCTTTGCATGGGTAATTCCAATGGATAAATATTCTGCAAAGGTAGGACTTGGTACTAAGAAAAAATATGCATCCAAACAACTTGAGAATATGATCAAAGAGCATCCAGTTCTGAGAGAGAGATGTGAGGGAGCAGAGATACGTAGAAGAACTGCGGGTAGAATTCCAACCACAGGACCTGTGAAAAGAACATATGCAGATAATCTATTATTAACAGGAGATGTTGCAGGACAGACAAAGCCAACAACTGGAGGAGGAGTTATCCTGGGTGGTATGGCCGCACAGATCGCGGGTACAGTTGCAGCAGATGCGATAAAACAAAATAATACCTCTGCAAGATTTTTGAAACGGTATCAGAAACAATGGAAAAAGAAAATGTCAAGAAATCTGAAGATGATGCGGTTGGTGAGGAAATACATGAATGTGCTTAGTGATAAGGAGATTGATACATTGTTCTCAAAAATGGATAGTAAAGGTATACTTGATGATATAGAGAAATATGGGCATGTGGATGATCAGGCAACAATAGTCAAAAAATTCATGTTTACCTGGAAACTTTATCCATTCTATCTAAGAACTTCTGGAAGGTTATTAAAAAGTATATTTACTCAATGAGCAGTGGTGATCCAGTTACCAGTGCCATCTTCATATATCTCTTTTTTCCATACCGGAGATTCATTCTTATAAGCATTGATGGCCTCTTCCATGGCGATAAATGCCTCTTTCCTATGAACTGATGATATCACAATCAATACTATAAGATCACCAATTTTCAGATCTCCTGTGAAATGTATTATTCGCATTCCAAGCAGATTATACCTCTCGCCAATCCTAACAGCTATTTTTTGCATACTCTCCTTACCTTTCTCGGGCCATGCCTCCACTTCCATTGACACTACTTTTTTACTCTCCTTATCCGATACATCACGTACAATACCTGAGAATGTTGTGATGGCACCACTCTGTGTATCCACAGGTATCTGTCCAATTAATTCATCAAGTGTAATTGAACCCTTTGTTAATATATCTCCATCAAATCTATCTGTCATACTAATCACGGTGTAATAGATTGAGTGCATGTCCAACAATTTTGCATATCAACTCAATACCTGTTTTCACTGCATTTGGAGATCCTGGAATCGCTACAATCACTGATTTCTTGTATACACCAGCAGTTGCTCTGCTTAACAGAGCTCTCTCCTGTACCTCTTGCATACTTATTCTTCTGAATTCCTCACCAAAACCCGGTAATTCTTTGATAATTTTTGATTTTAATGCCTCTATTGATACATCCCGGGAGGTTATCCCAGTACCACCAAGCAGAATTATCAGATCAAATCCATTACTGGTATCATCCTCTATTTTTGAGCGTAGTGCTGCAAAATCATCTGGAAAGTAATCTAGATTAACACTGTATATACCCGATTCATTGAGTGTTTCAAGTGCTATATTACTTGATTTATCCTCTGTGAAGTCGGAACTACCCGAGAATAATGAATCAGATACCATAATTAATGAAGCACGAACATTCTCAAGATCTGCTGAATCATGTGGTACCCAGGGCAATTATTGCAGATCCTCCTTTTTTTTATCAAGTACGCGTATATCAGATATCACAGCTACTGGATACTGACCTTTTTTATCCTTCTCAAATCGCTTTGAAAGATCAAATATTGCCAACAGAGCATTCATCACCCCTGCCATTGCTTCTATCTCCACACCAGTTCTATCATGTGCAACAACCTTGACAGCACAGGTAATACGATTATCATAAACATCAAAATATACCTTAGTTGAGTTTATTCTTATGGGATGTGCCATAAATACCAGATCTGGTGTTTTTTTTACTGCATGTATTGCAGCTAATCTGGCATTCTCAAGTACATCTCCCTTGGGATTTGTCTTGTCTCGGATCGCAGCAATTGATTTTGAATTCAGATGAATAATACCCGCAGCAGTTGCCGTTCTTCTCATTGCAACTTTATCAGATATATCCACCATTCCGTTTTCTACAGCCATAATACCACAATATAACTCAATTATTAAGGAATTACCATTGATCAATCAAATATTCAACAAATACTTGATATACTTATTTTTTAGTACATAGAATATTTGAATATTAGTTCTAGTTGTGATTATCTACAAATAATTTGGAGCCAATACAATCTAGAATAAAATAATAGCTACAAAACAATACAATGCAACTACATTTATCAAATAATATGAATAGTATTCAATATGAGTGAATCTACAGATTTTCCGGAAAATTTTGAGGGAGAACAGAAAAAGGTCCGAAGAAGGAGGAAAAACACAGATGATCTATTCTTCGTCTCCATGGAGGCATATGAAGTGATAGAGAAACAGGTGAGATCTTCTGGAAATACAGGAAGAATATATCTACCAACTGATTGGATTGGACAACGTGTTAAGGTTGTTAGAGTAACTCCAATAGATAGAAAAGAAAATAAGAAATAATATACGTATCAATTATTATACCATTCAAAAGTAAAAAATAGGAGATTAATAATTATATTTTATGGCAATTAAAATAAGATTAGTGGAGAATGAGGAAGATTGGATTATATCCAAGCAGATGACCACATATGCATTTGCTCCCTCACCCACTGGTAAAGATATTGATACCAGTAGATTTGAGTATACCAGGGATAACAGGATATACATACTCTCAGATGATGAAATTGATAATTCCACATTGGATGCAATTCCAATGACTCAGAATGTAAGAGGTAAATTATTTGAGATGCAGGGTATTGCAGGTGTGGCCACCTATCCAGAGGCTAGAAACAAGGGATATATCAGAAAATTAATGATACATGCACTGAGAGAGGCTAGAAAAGATGGACAGATTTTCTCCACACTATATCCATTCAGACAATCATTCTATGCCAATTTTGGATATATCACCTTTCCACAGGCAAGAGAATTAATCATCAATCCTGTAAATATGATCAGCAGAAATATAGAGGGTAGAATTGAGAGATACGAGATCAAAGACTGCATTGACAGGTACTATTCATACATGTTGAGATACCAACAAGCCCATCATGGTATAGCTATGTTCAGCAGGACCAACGTACAGAGACATGAGAAATCCAATATGTGGGTGATATTTGCAATTATTGATGATGTTGACAGTGGTATGATGATATTCAGTACCAAGGGATTTGAAAGAGAGATGGTTGTGAATACTTTCATGCATGATAATTCACAGGCCAAGTATATATTGTTACAACATCTTGCATCACATCGAGATCAATTCAAAGAGATCAAAATGAGGGTGCTTGCTTATGACACACCAGAGAATTGGGCATATGATTTGAAAGCAGTGATCAGATCTAGAGACTGGATACCTTCTGCAATGGGGAGGATTGTGGATATAGCAGGTTTATCAGGTATTGAGGTGGGGGATGGTCAGATAAATATCAGTATTGTAGATGAATACTGTGATTGGAACACAGGTATTTGGAAATTCTGTGCAGTTGATAACAAACTTGAGGTGAGTAAACAGATACAGCAGATATTGAACTTACAATCCATGGAATATCAGCAATTATATTTGGTGGATATGAACTGTATGATTTTGAATTCAGAGCTTGGGGAAAAATAGATGAGAAGATGAGAAAGAGAATACTATCTATATTTCCAAATCAAATACCTGAATTGTATGCTATATTCTAGATTAATTCTGCTGAGAACAAATGTATCAAAGGTTGCTTATCACTATTTCAGATCAACAGTAATTCTAGATTTTAATTAAAATGAATAAATTCAACTCGAACGAGAATATAATTAATTCTATAACTAAATATCAAATCAATTAATAAATCCGATCCTTTATAAATTAATATTCAAAAAAACTAGTCAAAGGTAGGTAAAAAATGTGAGTATAACTAATAAAATGGAAATTCGGAACAAAAAAACATTAAAAATTCCATTTTTTTGGATGAATAAACATTATTATTTTTAATGAGGTATGAAATTCTTACAATAGGATAATTATCCAATAGGATGAATTAATATGAGTAAAACAAAAGTTAGCGTCATCGGAGGAGCCGGTTTTGTCGGAGAGTCCGTCGGATGGGCATTAGTTCGTAATGAAATTGCAGATGAAGTAGTCCTAGTTGACATCATCGAAGATAAGCCACAGGGAAAAGCTCTTGATATGAAAGAGGCCAGTCCTATTGTTGGAGCAGATTGTAATATCTATGGTAGCAACAATTATGAGGATCTAAAGGGTTCTGATATAGTAGTTGTCACAGCCGGTCTTCCTAGAAAGCCAGGAATGGACAGAATGGATCTGTTGCAGAAAAATATTGCTATTGCACAGGCAGTAACTGAGAATATCAAAAAATATGCACCTGATGCATTCATCATCTATGTGGCAAACCCAGTAGATGTACTGACATACACTGCATTTGTGAAGAGTGGATTTGCCAAGAATAAGGTCATGGGAATGGCAGGCATACTTGATACAGCAAGATACAGAGCATTCATCTCAATGGAGGCAAATGTATCAGTCAAGGACATCAGAGCTATGGTTCTTGGAGGTCATGGAGACAGTATGGTACCATTAACAGGTCACACAAGCATTGGTGGATTACCATTGAAGGAGTTTCTTTCACAGGACAAGATTGATGCAATTGTACAGAGAACAAAGACAGG
>JAJRQD010000278.1 GCA_024280435.1 archaeon
ATCCAAATCCATCATTTACTTTGAAATATCTCAAATTAACTAGAAATAATGTTGATACTGGGTTTTTGATAGCTGTATCATCAATTTATGTTGAATTTATACCATAGAAAAAAGAATGTAAGTTTGCGTATAGTGTCAGCTATCCGCAATTATTATTCTATAGCATTTTTTATTTCAGTATTTGTAAATAAATCATAGTTAATTGTGCAAAAGATCATTAACTAAATTAATTATCATCAGTAATATGAATGAAATATTCTATAAATATACTCTTGTCACCCTAGTATCAATATTTATGATAATTAAAATTTATTACACAAAAAAATATGTGATTGAAAAAGCTGATGGAAATAATTATCCTTTTGGTATTGGTATTTTTCAGGGGATTAATGCATTGATAATGCTTCTTCCTTTTTTCATTCTTACAACAATATTTGATAATTATTCAATGAACCTACCTGAATTTCTGAGAATCATTGGTATTATTGATTTCATTTTGCTAATCATAGTTATGATATGGCAAATGAAAGTATTAGATGTCAATATCTCATCAACGCATGCAGAACGTAGATTGATAACAATAGGTCCTTATAAGTATGTAAGACATCCTCTATATACAATTTTCATAATAATGGCAATAGACATATGGTTGATCAGTGCTAACTGGATCATGCTAATAGGGGTTCCATCCACAATTATAGCCGGTAAAATCAGAGCAAATTTTGAGGAAAAAATACTAATTCAAGAATATGGTGATGACTATATTAATTACCAGAATACAACAGGTCAATTATTTCCAAAATTAATAGAATGATAGTTTTCATTTATTGAAAATTAATAATACTGATGTTTTAAATTGTATTTTTATGAAATTTAGTTATACTATGAGTTTAATTGGTATATTACATCTCAGGCATAGTTGCAAAATCTGCAAATAACACCCTGAATTTCTCTATAAATGCCTCATCCTGTGTGACAAATGCATATGGATACTTCTCAGTGAGTAATTTTGCCATCACAATCTCTTCTCTATCTCTAGAAACCATTATCAGATCTATTTCACCTCTGTAACGATTTTTATCATGTTTACGCAGGGAGATATTTGAATCTGAATCTTTTATTGCCTGTACTATCTTCTCATCCTCAGCAGTATGTTGAGTTGGATCTGTAACGATCCTAACACTTGCACGGGACCATTTATCAAGTAAATCAAGATCTAACCATTCTAGAGTTGGACTGATAATAGTTGCATTTGATTTGGTATTCATAAGCACTGAATTGAGATTTGCCTTGACAGCCTCTGCTGTTGCATCAAAGTATGATAACTCAGGAAATTTGGGTTCTAGCTTAATTGACCCCTTGCTTAATTCATTGAGTAATTTCATACTCTCAGCTGAAGCTGCCAATGTCTCATCAATAGTATCTGGAATAGTATTGAATGCGTCTGTAACCTTCTGTTTACCATCTGAACTCTCAGAAGAGACTTTATTGGCAAATTCAGATGCAAGCACATCAAATTTATCAGCTTGTTTACCATAGCTTTTACCTGCTTTAACTTTCCATTTATCAAGCTCCTTATCAATTGTCTTCTCAATTGATGCTTTGAATTTATTCTCACTATCACCAATTACTGAATGTTGTGAGCTTTCTAATTCCGCGAATTTAGTTGCCAAACCACGTGATCTCTCATTTACATTGTCTTTCTCAAGCATCAATGCATTTACAACCTCATTTGCAGGACCAAGTATATCAGACCTGACAGTTTCCACTGCATTGGTCACCTTCAGATCTATCTCACCTTTAACATTCTCAATGGATGAGAGTACCTCTTGCTGCAACATTGATAGTTGTTCTGCCATCTGGGAGAAACTTTCCTCAATAAATTCATGATTGTTTGCAGTCAGATCCTCACCTTCTTTTTGTAGTGCCTCTTTGAATGTTGCAACACTTACCTCACGTTTCTGCTTGAATTCTCCAGTCTGTGCAAGAATTGTATCTTTCTGACTATTCTGTATACTATTGATCTCATCCATGAATTGTTTGGAAGATGCTATTATCTCCTTATTCATATCAGATATTGCATTCAGATGATCTGTTGTCTCGGAATAGTAATCTTTGATCTCTTTTCCAATCATCTTCTTGGCATTCTCAGTTGATTTGTTGAATGTATTGATCATCTCCTTGACATCTTTCTCGATTGACGCAAGTGGAGTACCAACTTTATCCTTCAATGAGTTCTGAGTATTGGCAATAGAATCTGTTGCAAGCTTTGTTGTCTCTGACAAAGTACCAACTGTTTCACCCATACTATTCTTCTGTTCATCAACCGCAGTCTTGACAGTACTCTCGATACTTGCAGAGGTATCTTCTCCGATCTGATTGAATTCATTCTTGAAATTCTCAAAACTTGCTTTCAATCCTTCAGTACTCTCAGATACAGTATTGCTGATCTCGTCATTCTTCTGATTAACAGTCTCTTTAACTGTATTCTTGGTGTTTACCAGAGTATCTTGTAAATTATCCTTGAGTGACTTCTCTACATTACCAATTGAATCATTCAAACTTGCTGCAAAACTATCTGCATTTGAATTCTGTTTTCCAAACTCACTGGCAAGTTCATTTTTCAGATCCTTGACAATTTTCTGTGAAGTATCAATAGAATCTGATACTTTTGAATCTAATTCAGAGATAGATGTTTCAAATGCAGATTGAAGAGTATCTACCAGTACTCCAACTGCATCTTGAATTGATGATACCAGATCATTCTGTGTCTTTATCAACCTGTTCTCTTGTTCCATCCCCTCAGTACCTGTTGCCACAGATCTAGCCTTGCTTAGAATAGAATCCAATGGCTGTTGGAAAATTGATAGTAACTGTTTTGTGATTGATGCTTCAATTGTCCTCATGGTATCTGAAGTCTGTGTATTTACCTCATCAATGAAGTTATTCTTATTAGAATCAAGTTTATTTTTGAATTCACTCATCATATCGCTAGTTTCACGGGTTTTATTACCGATTAACTCTTCCAGTACTTCCAATTCATCTTGAATTGTCTTGTTTACTTCCTCTAAAAGATCATTCTTGGTCATGTCAAGATCATTAATTGAACTAGAGAAGTGAGTGGAGATTGAACCACCAAGTCTGATAAACTCATCTTTGTTTCTGATAACTTCTTGATAGTAATTCTCTTTCTCTTTTTTCAGATTTACCTTTGATTTTGGTTCAAATGCAGATTCAAGCTTAGAGAATGTCTGATCTATAAAATTACTTATTCTCTCAAAATCAGATTTGAATTTGGTAATTCTATCAATTTGGTCTTCGAATACAGTATTGATCTCCTGTGGTACATTTTCACGTAATCCTGTGGACTTATTCTGAAAATTCTCATAGAATTTATTGAGATCTACTGTCATTGAATCATTGAATGAATTGAATTGACGATTAAATTTCTCCACATTGGAATTTATATTTGTCTTGAATTTATCCATATTCTCATTTTTTACTGATTTTAATCCACTCTCAATCAATGAGTTAATTTCATTTCGTGATTTGTTTGCCATCTCAGATATATTTTTACTCTCTGTTTCTATCTCTGCAATCTGCTTCTTCTGTATCTCGGCTACCTTTGCAGATTCTGATCGATAGCTTGATACACCTTCATCCACTCCTTCTTTGAATTTAGACTGCGCATCAATTAACTTAGATTCTATATCTTTCTTAACATTGCTTAGTAGATCAGATATATTATCCTGGAATTCATCAAGGTTCTCATTAATCTTATTGCTTATTTCATTTATCTGTTCTTTGTTCTCATTCAGAGATTCTGCAATTGATACATTTGAGCTCTTGACTATATCACCTATATCATTACCCACTTTATCTTGAAGTGTATCTAGATGGTCTGATAAATCACTATTTACCTCAGATAGAAAATTCAGGATGAAATCACGCATCTCATTTATAGATCCAATAATACCATCATTTTCTCCATTGATACCACCAATAAATCCAGCAAGCTTATCCTCTACCTCTCCAAATCTGATTTTCAAACTATCTGAAACATCTTTGGTTAATTTCTGAAGATCTTTGTCAAGCGTATCCTGATGTTTATTAAGATTATCAGTGATATTTTTCTCCAACTGTTTCAGATCTTTTGAAGTAGATCCTAACAGACCGGATAGCTCGGTGACTGCTTCTGTCTGTACTGTTTTTATAGAATTCAAAAATGAATTCTGCAGATCCTCCACACTACCAATTTGGGCTTCTTTATACTTCTCAATCAGTTTAGTTGAACCTGAGATTGCATTCTTCTGGGCCAATTTACCAGTATCAACAGCTTTTGAGATTGTTTCACCAAAAGTATTTTTAATATTCTCAACCACATCTCCAAGAATTTGTTTGGATGCATCAAATGCAGTCATGTATGTATTGGCAAGTTCATCATCAATAGTTGAGATCCTTAATTCCTCATCATTCAGTACTGTATTGATATTTGTCTGTACTTTGTTAAAAATCTCATCAGCAGCTTCAATTTTTTCAGATGCTATATTCTCAAGTGATTGGTTTAATGCAGCAGTTCTGCCCATTAATAACAGACCAATTTCATCGGAAAATTCTTCAAGTTCGGTCTTTATCTCCCGTACTGCATTCTCAATAGATGTTTTATGAGAATCTGTTTTTGATTGGATCTCACTAATGCTAGTATCAACCAAATTGTTTACCTGATCTGCCAGATTATTCAGAGAACCACTAATCTCTACTAATGGTGCAGTTACCTCAGAAATAAAAATATTATTAGCCTCTTTTGTAATAATATTTAATTCATCTTTCACATCAATACCCCATTCAATGATAGAATTCTGCTGATCTTCAGACATCTTATTCACAATTTTTGTATTCTCGGATAATACATCCTGAACGGTTTTAATTAGGTGTTCTGTATCTTTATCAATAATACCCTGTGTATCATTCCAAAGTTCAGTTACTTTTGTACTCAGACTTTTCAACCTTTCTGACAATCTTTTACTAATATCACCAGAAATTGAAATCTTGGGTGCAAGTGGAATATACAGACTGCCCATCTCATTTTTGACCATTTTGGATTCTACTTTTATCAGATAGCTCTTATCCATAAGGCTCTGACAATAGTTTTGAACCTCATCCATCGCCATATTCGTATATGCGGAGACCTGACCCACTGTTCTCATTCCAAAGGCAATTATTGCATTATATACCTGCATCTCACTTTCTGTCAGGCCTACTTTGGATAATATATCATTCATTTCACTCATTTGTAATCATTCCTTTATTTCAAAGACTTATCAAATTCCTTGAGAATTTTCTGAGTATTTGATATGTGTTCTTTGATATCTGATTTTGCATCTTTTGTCTCTGTCTCAATCAATTTTTTATGCTCAGATAATTTGGATTTCATCTCATCCCTGGTTGTTTTTGTTGTAGCAGAGATATCATCATTCATACTGACAATCAACTTGGAATTGTTTTCCTGAATTTCCTTGATAAAGTTATCAGTGGAATCTCTGTTCTCCTTCAATGCATTTTGCAACTGGTCCTTTAGGCTTCCCATAAATTCGATTACGCTGGATTTGGATTTTGCAACTTCTTCTTCCAATTGAACAACTGCACCCTTTACAAGTTTCTGCTGTTCATCACTTAAAGTAGAGATCTGACTGAGTATCTGATCTTTTTGCTTGTTCAAAGATGACTGCAATGAATTCAAACTGTTTTTGGTAACTGTTGAATGCTCAGAGAGAATATTACTCATCTGTTTCTCATAGTTCTCATGCATTAAGGTGATTGCATTAAGCATCTTACCTTCATAATCATGGAATAGATCCTGAGCAACACCGACTTCAGATGTGAAATTCTCATCGAGACCTTCAGTTAATCTTAATAGATTCTCCTCCAATCTAGAAAGTGTATCCTTGATGATACCATTGATCGCCTCTTTGGTCATAGTTACACCCATGAATACCTTCTCCATCTGAGTACCTATTTTCTCACGGTATTCCTCCTGTAATGTGGTTATAGAACCTTTGAGCTCTTCTTTTTGGAATGTCAGTGCTTCTGTAAGATTTAATTTTACTTTCTCATCATTCTCTTTTGTGATTGATATCGGTACCTCAACAGTATCTTTAGCTAATTTAGAAATACTGTTGATCAGCTCATTTATATTTTCAAAATGAGAATTGGTGATATCTTTTACATTTGTCAAGGATGACTCGCTGATATTCACCAATTTATCCTCTTGTTCTCCTATGAGTGAAGTTCCATACTCTCCAAAACTACCAAGTTCATTTTCGAGAACCTCTCGTAGATTATTCAAGATAGCTGAATTTTTCTCTTGATGGCCTGACACCAGACTTTTCAATGATTTTTCTAGACTTTCATTCAGTTGATAAGATTGATCTCGTACCTTTTCTAACAACAGTTTTTCCTGCTCAGAAAATTCAGAATATCTATTCTTTATCAATTCATCCAAATTATTTATCTCATTTTCTAATTTAACTTTGGTATTTTTAACCAAATCCAAAATTCTTGTTTCTTCTGAATTGTTTGTTTCACTCATTTTTATACCTCTCCTTGTAAGTCTAAAGTATTGAAGAAGTTAAGATGATTTTCATATTCCTTGAAAATCAATTTTGCTTCTTCTATTACGCCTTTAGCTTTTTTGCTCTCATTGGCGTTTATATAAGATTTAATTGCGTTGTGTAGCATTGATCTGACTGCATAATGGTAATTTTTTAGATTTGTTTTACCAGCTTCTTTGACATATTTCTGTCCAGCTTCTCTATAATTAGTCACAGATTTCCATTCAATACTTGCTTTTCTGTAATATCTTGCTGCATTCTCATATGTTTTCGCTGCAAAATAATCATGATCAACTTTTGCAAATCCCTTGGCAAGAGTTTCTTGAAAATCAGCAATCTTCTCATTGTCACCTGTTTTCTCAAGCCCAATTGTGGCTAGATTAAGCAGGTTCCATGCAGTCTCAATCAATTTACCATCTAGTGCAGCTTTGGCAGTCTCTGCTAATTGTGCAGATAATTCAAAGATAAGAGCATTATCCTCAATTCCGGTGAAATGTTCTTCAAGTATGTTCAGATCACGTGTAGAGGGTAATTGACTTATCTCTGCTTGATATCTTAATCTATTCAATAGTAATATAGCCTCTGTTCTAGGATCTGTTGGCTTGAATACATGGACAACCAACTCCCATAGTGCATAAGAATCTATGATAAAATAACCATCCTGGCTTTTAGAAATGAAAAGTGCATTGTTCAAACTTTCAATTGCCTCGATACTGTGTAATCTTGCTATATCCTCGATTTTGTAATAATTTATTGAGCTTTTAGCTAGTTCTCTAAGAAGTGATACCTCATCACTTACCAGATTAAAAGCATCTGTTATTATTTTAGCATTAAGATTGGTGGGGTCTATATCTTTCAGTTGTATCAATTGTCTTAGTTTCAGATCAAATGGCACCCTTGTTGATGCCTGAACAACTATTTCTCTCTGAGTTTTACCCAGTTTTCCCTTTCTTCTGAGCATTAGCTCAGCTTCTTTGAAATTAAACTGGCTTATATCAAAGTGTAATACATAATTACCCTCAATAGCCTCAGTTATATTAAGAAATTTATTTGTGTTGAAATGAGAAGTGGTTACGAACATCAGATTATAATCTAGATCCATTAACTTTTTCATAATCATTGGTATGACTTGTAAAATGCTTGTGAATTCACAAGTTGCCAATCTATCAAGATCATCCAGAAAAATAGCATTTCTGAATGATTTTTCCACCATTTTATTGTTTATCTCATCCAAATCAACCAGGAACATATCTAGCATCTTATTCAAATTTCCCTCATTTACAAATTCACCTCTGAATTCAGGTGGTTCTAATACGCCTGCTATCTCCGGATTTCTCCTTTTTCTTACAAATCCACGCCAGTCTGGTGCAATCTCATCTATTATTTGTTTAATATCAGTCAAAAATTGAGATGCAGACTTTGGTGAAAATGGTACTTCAACACTCCCAGTACCAATCCTATGCTGTTCTGTTAGCATACGAAATTTCCTTAGAAGAGATGATTTGCCAGTGCCTGCACTACCACTTATATGAACCCATTTGACTTTTGTATTCTGGCGGATCGTATCTGTCAGCAAGTCTGTGTATGCCTCAATAATCTCATTTCTGCCAACAAAAGCATCTGGGTTTGTAGGCCCTGTTAATTCCTCGATGATGAAATCCAAGATTTTTTTACCTCACTAATTTTTATGTAAAACACAAGAGCTTGTTACCAAACTATCCTTGTATTCTCAAGATATCTTTATAGAATCTTTATATTATATTAAAATGTTTAATAGGAATTATAAAATTAGTATGTTTAAATAGCTGTTAAACTTCATTTTAATAAAATTTTGTAAAATTATTGAACTCTTCTATAAAATAGATAATTAGTTTATCACCATATTTTCGCAGTGTTTTTAATTCAAACTAAACAAGCACTACTGGGTCTCTTAATCCAGCTAACGGATACATTGGATCGATTTTCAGTATTGCGTGCTCTGCAATTGAAATCAATTCTTTTTTGGGGTTCTCCTCTAGAACCTGTGCCATCCTTGAGAGTACTCTTGAGGATCCAACCTCACCCAGTGCCCAGAATGCAGCCATCTTGATATCAACATCCTCATTACTGAGATAATTCAATAATATACCCTCAGCAGTATCTGATTTCATTATTCCAAGAGCTATCAGTCTACCAACTGTTTCTCCCTTTGATAAAGTGTTATTCCTCAGTATCTCAATATATTCTTCATCATCTGCAATTCCAATTTTTGCTGAGAGTATGTAGGCACCTGAATTCACAGTATCATTCTCCACATCAAATAATCTTTCCAAAGCAATCTCAAAGTCCTTTGATTGTCTTTCTACCCATCTAAATGTAGCATATCTGCCACCTTTTGCCAATCCAACAGCAAATTCTTTGAATGGAGAATTAATTTCCTTGGGAAATATTAGCAGAACATAGAAAATAAAGAAAGTTATATTTCTCCATGAAAAACTAGCAATAGCCCCTGCATTTGTCCAAATCAGTACATTGTATATATAGAGCAGGATCAACCCTTTAAATAACTGACTTCTCCAACTATCTGAGAAGAAAAATCCTTTTTTATAACGATCTATCAGAAGATATGTTGAAAGGCCAAATAATACCGCAGGAAGAACAACTAGAAACAGAGTAAATTTAATTGAATCAAGTGTATCAAGTAGTGCATATTGCCTATAGAATGCAGCAATAAACAGAAAATAAAGAAATACTAATGTTGCAAGTACCCCAAATGTCTTTGATTTTTCATACCATGGGTTCTTAGTCTCAAGATAATTTATATCCTTCTTAACATTGATTGGATATGAACCAACCAATAATCCCTGCTGAGATTCTATTGTCAATGGAGATTCCATTTTTGGTAATACTGAGAATAACATATTGATCAGTATTTTAATGATAAACATTGCTATTAAATAACCAATCACAATATATATTACATTAAGCCCATCTCCAAACAGAAATGAGAATACTAGATCAATTACCAGAAAACCCATTGCAATAATAAGATATCCAAACCATTGGTTCTTGAAATTATACCAGATACCCTTGATAATTTTCTCTACTTCATCATAAGCCACTAATAATATAAGTGGTGCAGTTGCAATAAGAAAAATCTGAATAAATAATACTGAACCTGCAATATTCTCAGTTGTAGAGGTCACGTTATCATTTAGATTGTATTCGCCAAATATTTTTGGTATACTCAACATCATTACTCTGAAGAATTGACTCGATGTATCAAGAAATCTCATTAAAAGAGCTGTAAGTAGAGATACTGAGAATTTTTTAGTTCGCCAGAGTACTATACCAACAATTACACCAAAAAACAATGCATCAAAAAATCTGAAAAGATAGTATACAGGTTCTGTGAATAGAATAATACCTGATGAGAATGCAGCAGCCTGTATCACAGCAGGAATAAAAATATATGCAGATGGTCCAAGATCAAATGATCTGATTAAATTACCAATATATCCTCTTAAAAATATCTC
Organism: archaeon; assembly: GCA_024280435.1. Classification (GTDB taxonomy): domain Archaea; phylum Asgardarchaeota; class Heimdallarchaeia; order Heimdallarchaeales; family Kariarchaeaceae; genus JAJRQD01. Next base: position 10,127 of record JAJRQD010000278.1, read on the forward strand.
AACTGAGATATATATCAGAATAAAAGTAATGGGTAATAATGTTCTCTCTATTTTTGATAGAAATGTCCATGATTTTGCAACCCAGATCACATTTGAATCAATACTGAATGGATTTGCCAGTGAAGTATATGCCACAAAACCAAGAGTATTTTTCAATAAAAATATAATCAGAGATCTAACTCCAAAATATAATCCTATCAATGGCATAACATATAGCATAGATCTGATAAAAGATGTATCATTTCCAGGTGGAGAATATGACAGATTTTTTGATCTCATCTCATGATCTGCGATTGCAATAATACCCACACCTGTGATTATTGAGGGTATAATGAACATTATATTTCCCATGGGACTAATCGATGAATCTATCAAATTAGCGCTATTAAGTATAAGTATTATCTGAATAACAAATGATAGCATAATTACTGGAAAATATATACTGTAAAAAGACGATAATGCAATATTGGCATGCATATTTTTGATCTCATGATTTACCCTACCCTCACCTGTAAAGAACTGATAAAAGGAATAGAGAAGAACAACACCTAGAAATCCAAGTGAGATCAGTCCTGTGGTCTTTACAATAGTTGTATTTAATCTCATTAATACTTGAATAAAACTTACAAAACCGAATATAAATGAGATAGTAAGCAATATGAATTTCCATCTTTTGATAATGAATACTTCTATTTCATCCAGATTCATTCAATTACCTCCTCAGTTATCAACACGTCAACATGTGTTCTGCTCATTTTCTTCTGTTTCTTCTGCCATTCTCTTGAACGGTATAATATGTACACGAAAACAATTGACAAAGATAGATAACCTGAAAATCGCAATCTAATGTTCCTATCTATATTATAGTTTCCTTCCATATAATTATCATCTTCATTCAATTCATTCACCTCATCATCAATATCTACTTCCACAGTCACATTCATTTTTGTACTTCCAAGTTGAATGAAACGGTCAAATTTAAACACCAATGTCTCATTCACTGCAATAAAGTCAAAAGTTTCCTCTATTGGATCTTCATCATCTATCACTATTCTTATTTTGAATTTACTTGCAGGTAATGATCCATTGGAATAGATCTCGATTCTTAACTGCTGACCTGTGTACTCCTCGATAGGACCGGGGACTATCTCTATTTTTCCAACTGCAATATTTGCAGATCTATACCAAGTAGAGGCCAGACCACTCACATTTTTTGCAGCCTGAGTATTCAAGGGGATATTATTGAATGATGCAGATGGGGCCATTGGATTCTCAATCAATCCTGGTGATGATACATATGAATACAAAGCATCTTCTGAGTACATTATCTGAAATTCATCATTATTGATCACAGATAATGTCTCGTACTTCAGTTTTGTTATTTTGTATTTTGTACTCTTAAAGTATCCCTGATTATTAGGATCTGATAAGTCCAAATATAGTGGTTCAAGAGCATTTTGAACACTTGTGATTGCATAGTTTGTACTAAAAGTATTTGGCGATGCGTATATCTCAGCTGCTCTCATCTCACTTGCTGCAAACAATTGTATCAGACTGCTACGAACTGTTCCACCATATTTTATCTTAATTTTCAATGAAACATCAATTTTACCACGAGATGAATTGATACCGCGTATATTATTATCAAGAACAAACTCAGCTGCGGTGAACAGATTAACTTTTTTTGTGCTACCGTCTTTGAATATAAACAATAATTCAGTTGGTTCTTCAGGAATGATTGAGATTGATGATTGGTCTATCTCATCTACACGTAATGAAGTAATTTCTGAATCAAAAATATAATTATCACCCTTAAGATAATCAGGAACTGCCATACTTGCAGATCTACCATCTTTGTATGAGATAAATGCCCCATTCATTGGTCCTGTACTGTTAATATATGTGCCCTTATCTACTTTTATTTCAACAGTGGTAAATGGTATTGCAATCGTCTCAGTGAGTACTGCTTCAACATTTGGGTTATCAATATTGATCTGAACATTACTACTACTTGATAAAAAGTTAAAATATCCATCTTCTGGAGCAATGAATTCAAATCCCATCATTCTGTCGGATAAAATTGAATATGCAAATGATTTATCCTCAATAATATCCTGAGACAATCTCTGTCCCACTACAAGAGCTGGAGCTGTGGTACTGATCACAGATCCATTTGTCAACCCTTCATTATCTTTTGGATTGAAGGTAAGTTTAACTGGTGTCTGATACTGTGATACACTGGTACCAGATTTATCCTGGGCAAATGATGTTATAACAGCAGATGGTTGCATTAGCCAGATTGTTATCTCAGATATTCCATCAGTGTGTGTTTCATCGAAAACCAGAGGTATATAGTAATTATAATACTGTGGACCACCTCCACCTCCACCACCTCCACCAGATGGAGGAGGAGCACCATCATCACCTGATGGGGCACCATGTACATTAGTTGAACTACCCACAAGAATTATTAATATTAATATGGTAAATATTTTAAATTTCATCTTGACATTCCTCTCTGTTTGGATGTAAAGTAAGAGATTAATATTTTCTCCGTCATATCTCCAGAATATGCAGTTACCACTCTGGCATTCATACCACGTAATTTTCTTTTAAATTGTGCAATCTCCATCTGTCGCTTACTAATTTCATAATTATATTTACCTTTGATAATTGGATCTGTAAAATCTGCAACTGTTGGTTTACCTGTTTCAGGATGTTGAAATTTGATTTTCCCAACTTTATCTGGTAAAATATATTCACCAAGTTCTGCAAGCTGTATTATCTGTAATTCATGTTTGAAACCTTTAGCTATTTTAAAGCCCCTATACATACTATCAAGATCATCATGTAAATCAGTTAATACCATTATCACACTTCTTCTCTTGAGATTTGCAGCTACTTGTTTTAATGCCTCACCCATGTTAGTTTTACCTTCAGGAATTATATTCAATAATTTTTTGTAGATGAGATGTTCATGCAATTTTCCACCTTTTGGATGAATAAATTCAGATAATTCATCAGAGAATGCTCCAAATCCAAATAGATCTTTATTTTTTACCACTGCATGTGCCAGAGATGCAATTGCAATTACAGATGATTTAATTCGATCCATATCTCCAAGCATCATTGATGCAGAGGCATCCATCAAGAAGATCACATTTGTATTTCTCTCCACCTCAAATTCTCTGACAATTAATTTATCATGTCTTTTTGCAGATTGTCTCCAATCTATATGTTTCATCTCATCTCCTGTTCTATATTCACGTAGATCTGCAAATTCATTTCCATGTCCCAGATAAAGTGAACGTCTGTTTCCAGAAAGAAAACTTGCCACTTTCTCTTTGGCAATTAAGGATAGATTTTCAATTCGTTTTGATATTAACAGTTTCTCAGACATATATAATCACCTATTTTATGGCCAATACCATTTTCCTACCAATTATCTCATCACTTGTCAATTTATCGGTGTAAGGTAGATAACTGGGATCCCACAGTAACCTATCAACAGAGTCAAGGAAATTTATTTGGGATTCATCTGAATTTTTGCCTGTCTTCTCTTCCCACCATGTGATCAATTGATTTGTAGTGGGAATATAGATGAATTTATCATCATCAAAAGATGCGGTGTAACTCATCAACAATTCATAGTAATGCATAGCAAGCTTATGTCCAGGTGATGATTTGTCCATTAACAATTCTTTTTTTATTCTGATTCTATCATCTATGCTGTCATATTCAATCTCTCGATCCATATCTTCCAGATATTTCTTCTGCACAATTTTTCTATGACGATTTTGTATGGTGATTGAAATCATTGGTAACAATGGTATAACATCATACAACCAATCCGAGGATTTTATCCC
>JAJRQD010000279.1 GCA_024280435.1 archaeon
TAGTAAAATGTTGTTTCTATGATATTGCAATATATTCTTATTTTGAGATTTTTGTTCAATTATTTTTTCAGTTTAATTTTTCATGGGAAATGTACAAGTTTATTCAATCTTTTATCACATTATATTCTCCGCGAATTCCCCGAAATATTAATATAATTAAATAATTAAATTTAGTTTAAAAGGAGAGATTGAATGAGGGTTTTAAGAAATAGTATACCTGCAAAGTATGTCTTTAATACACTGTTTGAAATAAAAGACAGTTTAATACAAATGAATGAGGATAAAAATTTCACATTTCTTATTGATACAAAAAATATTGAAAAACTGAAAATCAAGATCATACACGAGACAAAAGAACTACCTGAATATATATTGGCACTTATTCCAAATGATGAACTTGAAGTATCGGACCAGATAATCCTAACACCTCCATCTAAGATAGAAGATTGGTTGCAAGCTATTGGAAAAACTATAATATATTTCAGATTGCAAGCAATAATTGATTCAATTAGACATGATAAAGAATCTATATCTAAAATACCAACTGTTCTTGTGTTTGACATTATTGAAGGAAATTTTTCCTCTATGTCAATATCAAAATTTAATAGACTATTGTCACCTGTAAGATATCAAAAAATGACACAATGGAGTAGACATAATCCAATAAACAAAAATGCAGTGAACTTATGGAAAAATATACCTAAAGAAGTAAGAAAAGTCATTCAAGCAACCGTTATGATGGATATAGCTCTAGATGATAACGAAGATTAACCTTAATAAGTAAATGTATAATAAAAATTCAATATTGAATTCAACAGTTTGTTTTGTAATTTATAAGTTCTATAAAAGTATCATGTAGTGTAGGCCATATCATATAAGGTTACATAATTTCATAATATGTGAAAAAATAAATTTAGCGACAGGCTACTTTTATCAGATGTGTGATTATCAAGATCTTCTTAATCTATTCTGTCCAGCAGGTTTCTCTTTTAGATGACGGTTTACAAATTTTCTTTTGTATTTTCTTCTTGGTGAATATTTAGGCCTCTTTTCATATTTTAGAGTCACCTTTGGTGTTTTTTTACGCACAATACCGGCGTTCTGTATACGTCCGTGAGTCATTGTTAAATTCTCCGCTAATTAGATATGAATCTAATTTTCTATAATTTATTGATATTGATCATAGTTAAAAAGTTAAAGATATTGTTCTTCATTTTTTATAGATATTCATCAGCTAACTTCTCCTTGTAAAATGATCATAGTTAATATCACAATTATGGTCTGTTGTGCATTTACAATGAGCAGATATTTTGAATTCATCAGTTCAGATATAAAAAGATATATTCTAATTTTATGTATATAAAATTATGGCAGAAAAGATATTCTCTGATGAAGTAGCAAGAGAGTTTACAGAAGATGAGAAACTTGCATTCAAGGACATTATTGTACAGATACTTAGTGATAAACCGGATAAAAAGGATTTGGAGAATATTAAAAGAGAGATCAGCAAGAAATACAAGATACCACAGTATCCAAGAAATTCAGATCTGTTAAAATTTGCAAGTAAAGACGAGTTTGATAAATTGCTGCCATATCTTAGAGTACGTAATGTGAGGAGCCTATCGGGAGTAAATGTGATCTCTGTATTCACAGCTCCTTTTGCGTGTCCACATGGTGCCTGTATTTTCTGTCCTGGAGGGCCTAGTTGGGGTACTCCCATGTCATATACCGGTAGAGAGCCGGGTGCAATGAGGGCAATCTCCAATGGATTTGATCCCGTATCACAGATACAATCTCGCATACATCAATTGATGGCAACAGGACATAATTCGCAGAAACTTGATTTGATTGTTATGGGTGGTACTTTTAATTCCACTCCAACAGAATATCAGAAACAATTCATGTTAGGAGTATATGAGGGGATGAATGGAGTTAGCAGTGAAACATTAGAGGAAGCACAGAAAATAAATGAGAATGCAGTCCACAGATGTGTGGGATTGACACTTGAGACAAAACCAGACTGGGCAAAGAAAAAACATATACGAAGAATGCTTGATTATGGTACCACCAGAGTAGAAATTGGTGTACAGACATTACGTGATGATATTCTGAAAATTGTTAATCGTGGACACACAGTTGAGGATACAGTCGATAGTTTCAAGGCAATGCGAGATGCAGGTTTGAAAATAACTGCACATATGATGCCAGGATTACCGGGTAGTACTCCAGAAATGGATATCGAGGACTTCAGAACACTGTACTATGATCCCAGATTTATACCGGATGAGATGAAAATCTATCCAACACAGGTTGTTGAGAATACTCCACTTGCAGAGATGGTATTGAATGATGAATACAAGGGCCTCAGTAATGAGGATACCTTTAGAATAATGAAAGAGGCTAAATTAATGACACCACCTTTTGTTAGAATTAAAAGAGCATTACGAGATCTTCCCATTCCAATGGTCATAGATGGCCCTACATGGGGGGATATGCGTCACAGAATTCAGCTTGAATTGAAGTAACAGGAGGAATTGCAATGCAAGTGTATCCGATGTAGAGAAGTTGGGTTGAATGTCTACAAACAGGGTATAAAACTAGAGGATCTTGGAGAATTTAACAAAGTTAAAAGAAGCTATGAAGCGGGAGATGGAACAGAACATTTTCTGTCATATGAGAACAGGGATGATTGGTTAACAGGTTTCTTGAGATTAAGATATCCAAGTGATGATGTGTTTATTAATGCATTGGAGGATGCAGCAATAGTTCGTGAGTTACATGTTTATGGTTCTGCTCTGGAGCTTGAAAGCACTGATTCTAAGAGTTTCCAACACAAGGGATATGGTAGGAAGCTACTTGGATGGGCTGAGCAGATGGCAATAGATGCGGGCTATAAAAAATTGGCAATCATATCTGGAGTTGGAGTAAGGGAATACTATCGGAAATTTGGATATGATTTGACAGATGTCTATATGATAAAAAATATCGGAGAATGATGACTATTAGATTTGAGATAGTTGACAAGGATTTCAGAACAAGTAGAGCAAGTACTCTGTATGTGGGTATGGATGAGGCAGGACGTGGTCCAGTGATGGGGCCAATGATTATTGGTATTGCAATTGCTACCAAAGTACAGATAAGTAGCATAAAAAAACTTGGTGTCATGGATTCAAAGGTACTCAAGGCAGTTACCAGAGATAAGCTATTTGGTCTGATAAAAGAGAAGCTCACTGGATTTGGTATTCTAAGTATCAGTGCAAAAGAGATAGATGATTTGAGAACTGGTGGGATCACACTCAATGAGATAGAGGTGATGGCCTTCAAACAATTATTAAATGAATTTGAATTCAAACAGGAGATAGTTCTTCAACTTGATGCAGCAGATGTGATTGCAGAACGATTTGGAAAGAATTTTGAGAGTATGGTTAATGGAGAGATAATATCCAAGCACAAGGGAGACAGTATATTTCCAGCAGTATCTGCTGCCAGTATACTGGCAAAGGTCACACGAGATGCCAAAATGGAGAAAATACAGCAGGAAGTATTATTATTCGATAATAATTTGCCAAGAGTGGGATCAGGTTACCCAAATAAGATTAGTAAATTATTTCTGAGTACATATTACAGACGATATAAAAAATATCCTGCTTTCACAAGAACCACATGGGATACTGCAAAATCAATCAAGAATGAAATTGATGAAAGACAGACCTCATTGAATGATTTCTTCTGGAATTAGTATATTTATCCTTTATCTGATTACCATAGCAAATCTATTGTATATGTTGTATCCTTATCATCAGAGTATCTAAATGCAATGGAAGCACCAACTGATTTACTATGATTTCCACGTATCTGTGCAACTGCATGTGTTAATTCTCCGGATTTAATTATTTCGGGTTGTATTTCTTTCAAACTCTCAACTTGTTTGATATTTTCCTCAGGATTAATCATAGTACAGTTTAATAGTTCCACATCATTTGGATATGATTTTAGCATAAATCTCACACTAGTAATAAGATTCGATTCATCATAGATCAATGGTCCCAATTCATTTGGTCTAATTCCAATTATTGCATTGGGCATTGTATCAAAATGTATGATTACAGATATAATTAATAGACTCGCAATAACTATACCACCGATCCATGGAAATAGTGATATTCCAAATATATTCCAAAGAAGTATCTCAATTATTACAAGATAAATCATTGTATTAATCACACCATCCAGCATATTTGTGGTAAAACGTCTGTATCTACCATTCCATGCCCTATCAACCTGTTTATCAAGTCTCTCCGCAAGAGTATTGGGTACAATTGCCTTAGCATCTTTTTTAGATCGGAGTGTATTGATAAATTTATCAAGATTATCTCTTTCAAATTCATCTTCTGTCAAATATAATGAGGGCTCTGTCATACCCGTGGTATTGAATTTTAACAGTGAGGTATCCAATTCAACAGCATATCCATGAATATCCTCTAGACTTACCTCATGTATATTGATTATATTCTTCCATGATATTAATTTTCTAGTGAATGAAGTATATGGTACAAGTATTCCCTCTTCTATAATACTATATTTTCCAGTACTAATAGTTTCTAGATATTTCAACAAAATGATCAGCACTAGCAGTGTCACGTGTACAGTACTAATATCTGAATAGACACTTCTAATTATTAATGCAACAATAGCAATCACAATAGGAATAGACATCCAATTCCTTCTTAAAAAACTGTTCTCTCTATTTTTAGAATATAGCTCGTTATAATCAGACTCAACAGATAACTGATCCAATTCAAGTATTCCTTGGCTCATATCACCCCTAATTTTTGCCATATCAAAAAAATTTGGACAGGTGCACATTACCTTTGAAAAATAATGATTGACAAATCATATTTGAAAATAGGTAAAAATCATATCACATTCAACATAAGGCTAAATATATTGTATCAAATTTATAATATTATGAAGAGCCAATTACCGATCAGGTCTGCAATAATTGAGATATTAGATGATAAAGATGGCGAGATGCTGGATTCAGATCTGTTAATTGCATTGAATAAAAGATATGGAGACAAACATTTCTCAACAACAGAGATTAACAGGAACCTCCTTGCTCTTGAGACACAGGGACTTCTTCATGTCAGTGTACTCACACACACAAAAAGAAGAATTAAAAGAGTTGATCAGAATGAAACGGTATATTTGGGTGTAGAAGAAGACTGAATAAATTACAAACAATAGTATGATTTTGAACAAATATCATAATTGTATTGGGAAAAGGTAATAATTAATAGTGCCACAAATGATTAAGATACTATAGGAAGCAATGATGAGACTTGGATGAAAAAATCAAAACAACTGATTATATCTTTAAAATAGTAGTACTTGGTGATGCAGGAGTAGGTAAATCTGCATTAACAATTAGATTTGCCACCAATTCTTTCATTGATAACTATACTGTTACTCTTGGAATGAACCTTGTCACCAAACATGTCACACTAACAGGTAGTGATGGTTCAGAAATTGCAGTGGAATATGCAGTATGGGATATTGGTGGTCAGCCAAATTTCAAAACCATTCTACCAATGTATTACCAGGGTGCATTTGGTGCATTGGTAGTATATGATTTGACAAAGAAAAAATCATTTGAGAATATTGAATTCTGGATGAAAGATATAAAAAAGCATTGTGGAGAGGTACCCCTTATAATTATAGGAAATAAATCAGATCTTATTTCAGAAAGAGCAATTACAATTGAAGAAGGACTTGAATTCACCAAAAAGGTAAAAGAGACGTGGAGTGAAGAAATATTATTCATTGAGACCTCAGCCAAGGAGAATATTGGAGTGACAGAGGCATATATGGATCTTGCAAATAATATTCTTAAAATAGTTGAGAAAGAAGAAGCAGAACTGGAAAACTAGATTGAAGTTATATTCCATCATTGAGGGTATTTGTACATACAAATTTTAAATTGTGATGTATAAGGGTCTGAAAGTGCGTAAAATTCACTTTTAATCCACTCACCGATAATATTATTGATGATAAACAATCAGATAATATGTGTATATAGTGCAGAAAAACCATCTCAGAACACATTTTGAAGGGTACCATATTTTGAAACTATTATCCCATAAATGTAAGAACCTATATAACTATGCACTCTACACCATCAAAACACA
>JAJRQD010000280.1 GCA_024280435.1 archaeon
AGAACGGTAATTCCTCATCTAACATACTCAATTCATCACTGAAATACTCATCAATATCATTGGCTACTTTTATTACTTTATCCAAATAATTTGAAACCATTCCAAGTAGATGATCATTTGATTTCATTAATATTTCTTCCAATCCAAAAATAGTCAATTCATATCTAATTAATCCTTCTCTCAATTCACTTCCAAGTATTTTCTTAATCTGTGATTTGATTAAATCTCTACGATTAGCTATTCTCATTACTTTATTCTGTAACCCTCATCTAACCTTATTGTAAACACTCATACTAAATCCTCTTTTGTAATTGGAGATAGTTAGACCTGAAGAAGCTTTATGAGGATATACGGACATATCTTCTAATTCTTTGGTTCGGATAACTGGATCATCTGATAAACTATCAAGATATTTCTTAACTGCAATTTTAGAGTAAAGAGATAATCCTAGATCAATATCACCTTGATATTATTTTTGTTTGGATATGGTGAATTGAATTAATCTTGCATTGGTATAAATCAATCTATCTTTGATAATCTCATTACATATATAATTTATATTAGGTGTACATTTGAAAAATGTAATTAAATGAATTACTTAATCTTGAATATAGTAAAAATTAATATTATTTATTAAGGGTTATGAATATCAATATATTGATAATTAGGACTGATTACAAATTGGAACAGACACAATTGTTTGAAATAGCATTAAATAATGAACTAGAGTGGGGCAAGAGATATAATGCCATAAAAAAAATTGAAGATCCAATATTAATTGAGAAAATTGTTCTGAATTCAAATGATCCGGACATTAGAAATATTGCAGCTGAGAAAGTTGAGGATGAGAAACTATTAATTAATATTGTCTTGAATGATGAGGATTACAATGTAAGAAAGACTGCAATTGGGAATCTTGCAAGTTGGAATCGTGATATTTTCAAAAAAATAGCTAGGAATGATCCGAATTGGATAATGAGACGAGAGGCAATTGAAAGATTACCTGCCATATATGATGAATTTTTTGCAAATATAATGATAACAGAGACTGATTATCGAGTAAGAAAAGCATCAATGCGTAAAATTAAGATGGTAAATCTACCAACAGATACCTTGATGGAATTATCACTGAAGTCTCATGATAGTGAAGTACGTGCAGCTGCTGCCAGAATGATCAATGAGGAGGATCTTTTGTGTAAAATTGCTATTGAGAGTGGAGATTATGTTATTGCTGAGGAGGCTATGGAGAGGATAAAGAGTAATGGCTATTTCAAAATAATCGCTAAAAAGGCTGGATTTGCACATACAAGGATGTTCGCAACTAAATTAATCGAAGACCAGGAATTTATTAGAGAGATAATTCAAACAGATGAGAGTATGCTTGTTAGAGGTGTGGCTATACATTGCATAGATTCAATTGAAATTCTTGAAACAATCAAGATGATGGATAATATAGATCTTATCTCTGATATAGAGGAAAGAATTACAATTTTAAAGAATAATTGAATCTCATATCTGATTTTGTCTACAATAATAAAAATAATTCAAGTAGTTACATCCAGTATTAACAGCGGGAGAAAGAAGTAATTTAATAAAAATAATAATCTGTTTACTAAACATTACATTTGCAAGAAATAATACTTTCTTACTGATACAGATCTAATTTACAAATATACGGATAAATTAAATTCAAAAACACTTAAAAAGATAATATATATCGTTAAATTACATGGGATCACTAGAATTTCTCTCAGGCTTCAATATTGGCAGAGTATTAAGAATTGCCATAGACAAGGCCATTGATTTGGAGAATGCATTGGGTAAAGATTACGATCGATATAACTCTCAGTGGAATGATTACTTCAATGATAAAGAATTTTACAAAGGTATTAAAATCGGTATGGAAAATGATGAGCTACCTAAATTAAGTGATAATTTAGAAAATTGGTTTGTTCAACTTGCAAATATAATGATTAACTGATATCGATTTATATAAAAATTATTCACAATAATAATAATTTAATACAGTAGCGATAAATCGGATTTATGAGTATATCAGATGAGTATATTGTAATTTCGGGTACATCATCTGGGATTGGAAAATACTGTGCTGAGTACCTATCTAATAAGGATTATAATTTAATCCACCTAGTTAGGCAAAAAGCAGATATAATCTCATCTAACATTCCAAACAAAATATATATGAGGGTTGATGTCACCTCAGAGGGAGATATTCATAGATTAGTCAAATATATTCAATCACATCAATTAAAAATTGGTGCACTGATTAATAATGCTGCTGTACTGAATGTTGAGTCTATCAATGATATATCAGTTGATTCTATGAAACAATTATTTGATGTAAATATATTCGGGGTACACCGTTTAACTTCTGCATTATCCCCATTTATACAGGATAATAAGGGATATATAATTAATATCGGCTCTGATAGTGGATTAATTCATCAGGAATTCAGTACTGTGTATTCAATGAGTAAATATGCATTGGAAGCCTATACTGATGGATTAT
>JAJRQD010000281.1 GCA_024280435.1 archaeon
ATCCATTCAAATAGCTCATACAAATAACCCATTCAAATGGTTCATACAAATAATCCATTCAAATAACACATACAAATAGCACATACAATCAGCTCATCATTTAGATCAATCAAATAATCCATTCAAATAACCCATTCAAATAACACATTCAAATAGTTCAATCAAATAACACATTCAAATGGTTCATACAATCAGCTCATCATTTAGATCAATCAAATAATCCATTCAAATAACACATTCAAATGACACATTCAAATAACACATTCAAATAATCCATTCAAATAGCTCATACAAATAACCCATTCAAATGGTTCATACAAATAATCCATTCAAATAACACATACAAATAGCACATACAATCAGCTCATCATTTAGATCAATCAAATAATCCATTCAAATAACACATACAATCAGCTCATCATTTAGATCAATCAAATAATCCATTCAAATAACACATTCAAATGGTTCAATCAAATAACACATTCAAATGGTTCATTCAAATAGTTCATACAATCAGCTCATACAATTAGATCAATCAAATAACCCATTCAAATAGTTCAATCAAATGGCTCATACAATCAGCTCATCATTTAGCTGAGATATGTCAATCTCAATTCTACCGAGTAATTGAATAATGCCATCCTCAAAACGATCAGGTGAATGGTTGAAATAATTCACAATGTAATTCTGCGATATATCTGAATAATCAAGTGAATCTACTGGATTTACAAACTGATTTATCACCAACTCTCTGATTAATAGGCCACCATAAGATCTGAGATTATTCTGAATAGCCATAGATGGACCGTTAAAATTCATTCGATTAACTTTGTTCTTAGTTGGCATATAATGGTATATCAATGCTGATTCAACAAATCTCACAAGATCATTGATCTGCCTCACAGATATGCTATCACTGTTTATTTCCCAGTACCCCAATGCAATGTGTATATCTCCAAAGCCCTCTCTCAATGCCATTTCCAAACCTTCATGATTGTTCAATAATCTCTTAGATGTATTTGCCAGCCTTGTTGAGCCAATATAGAATAGTTCACTGGTTCCTTGTGGATCTATATTTCTCCAGTAATCTTTTTTTCTGTCAAGAAATATCATATAAAAATTGTAATCTCGAAGATAACCCCTTCTCAATGAATTTTCTAATGAATCATAATCCCAATTAATAGTAATGATATTCTCTTGATTCGGAATCATCTGTATACAAATAATTATAAGATTGAAAGCTTAAAGACTTTTCCATTAATAATCAAAATTCCGCAATTTTAGAGGTAAACAACTTATTTTAAATAAAAATTTATCCAAACTAACAAATTATCTATTAAATGCAATACATTTAATTAGTCTGCATTTTTATCTTGAAATATGAAATTCTCAATATATTTCATGGCACTAGCAGCATCGGCTATTGGAATTGTGATCAGCTCATATCTGGTAACAATCATTGATCTACCAGAATTGATAAATGCAATATTCTGGTTCTTAATTTCCTTCACAACTTATTTCTTTGCAAAGAAAGTAAAGGAATATAGCTGGTTCAAAATGTTGAGCCTAGACTTTTTCCTAACTTGGGCCTTTGTAAGCATAGGTGTAATTATAGGTGTAATGATAATGCAATTGATAAAAACTGGTTCTGTTACTGCAGAGCTTGATGTACTAACAGAAGTTTTTTTCAATACGCTTCCACTTGCTTTAGGGCCTGCAGCCACAACCTCACTAGGTTTGAGAGATTAGGCAAATACATAATTATTGCAATTATTCTGCTTTGGTAATTTAAAAATTATATCACTTTATTTTATGATTAGCTGAATAGTTGATCAATAAATTGTTAAATATTGAATAGTTGATCAATGAATAGTTAAATATTGAATTGTTAAACATTGAATTGTTGAAAATTGAATATTTGACTGTTGTTTACTTAATTTGTTGACCATTTTTAAAATGAACTTCATTCGGTATAGTAATAAATAATTAAAATATATTGAATATATGGAACTAGACTATGCTGTGATGAAACAAGAGGCAGTGGAACTACTTCAGAATTTAATTCGAAATAAATGTATAAACAAAGAGAGAGTGGATTCTGGATTTGAGATGAGATCTGTGAATACTTTGATTGAATATTTCAAAAAATATGGAATCAATGACTATCAAGTATTTGAACCTGCACCTGATAGAGGAAATTTACTTGTACGTTTGAAAGGCTCAGATAATGCACCTTCTCTAATGTTTGAGAGCCATCTTGATGTGGTACCAGCAAATGCTGATAACTGGGATGTTGATCCATATTCGGGTGAGATTATTGATGATGAACTGTGGGGAAGAGGTACGATTGATATGTTATACTACACAGCTACACAAGCCGTTGCATTTGCACATCTTGTGAAAAATGGATTCAAACCGAGGGGAGATCTTGTATTTCTTGCAGTATCTGATGAAGAGGCAGGTGGAAAATACGGGGCCAGTTGGTTGGTTGAGAACAAAGCAGAGGAGATATATGCAGATTATATGATTGGAGAATTTGGTGGGGCAATAATGAAAACACCAACTGGTGATAAATACAGCCTTATGCATGCAGAGAAAGGAATGGCTTGGTTTGAAATGCTTGTGAGGGGAGAACCTGGACATGCCTCCATGCCATATAAAAAAGATAATGCTATATTGACTGCATCATTGATAATCAATAAGATACAGAATAATCTACCACGACCTTATTTTTATGAGGGTTGGTCGGATTTTGTGAAGGCACTTGGTGTGGGTAAAGTAAGCAGAATTATGCTGACAAGTAAAAAATTGATACCAATTGCATTGAAATCAATGTATAAAAAAGATGAAGGAATGGCAAGGGCAATACATGGGTTAACACATATGACAATTGCTCCAACAATAATTGAAGGTGGTAATAAGATAAATGTGATTACAGATGAGGTAGTGATTAAATTTGATGTAAGATTACTTCCAGGACAGAATAAAGATACAGTAAATAATTATTTGAAAGATACATTGGGAGATCTTATGGAAAAAGTAGAGATAATTAATCAGGGAGATGAAGCTGGTACTTCAGATCCAATTGATACTATTTTCACTCAATCGATACAAAATGTATTCAGCAAAATGGCAGACAATGAGATAATTCCTATGATGTTACCTGCGGTAACTGACTCTCGTATTTTCAGAAAAATAGGGATAAAATGCTATGGCTTCTCAATTCTTACTGATAAAATCACAACTAAGGAATTATCTGAATATCCTCATGGAGATAATGAAAGAATACCATTAGATGCTATATACAAGACAACAGAGTTCTTCAGTAAACTGGCGATTGATTTTCTCACATCTGTTTGAGAGAATTATTCAATATCTGTGTATAACAATTAGATTGTTGAGGAAAAATATAAGGAATATAGAATTACAGATAGTAATTAGTTGAAATCAAAGAATGTACTCATTGCTCTCTTTATATCCATAATGTGGGGAATTGTTAGTCCAATTGGTAGATATCTTGTTGGATTGAATCAATCGATATCATCGGTTCAATTATCATTTCTCAGATACAGCATCGGGTTTCTAACATTATTAACAATTAATATTTTTAATAAAGGATTGAAATTCACCACAATAAAGGAATATAAAGGTGGAAGGTATAAATTTATAATTGCAGGTATAATTCTGGTTGCATTTGTAGTTATACTATTTATTGGCTTGGAGAGTACCACTGCAAGTATTGGAGGTATTATGCTGAATACCAATGCATTGTTGATTGGATTATTCTCATATTTCCTGTTAAAGCAAGAAATACACAGCAATGAGATTATTGGATTATTATCTGGTATGTTGGGTGTGATTATACTATTCATTCCAAGTATTATTGGAGAAGCTCAGGGAACTTTCACTGGTGCATTATTATCTTTTGTTGCAGGTATGATATGGGCAGTATATTCAATTATATTGAAAACATGGTTTGAGAATGAGAATGCATTGGAAGTTACAATAATTAATCTAGGGATTGCCAGTATTATCCTAGGTATCGCAATAATTCCATATGGATTACCAGAACTGGATCTACTGGCATTATTTCTTATTCTGATAATTGCAATAGGTTCAACAGGCCTTGCTTTCTATGCTTATCTGTATATTGTATCAAGAGAAACTGTTGTGGTAGCAGGTGCTTTGCAATTATTAATTCCAGTTATTTCCATATTTTTTGGTATTATTTTATTTAATGAAGTACTGGTGTTACTAGAATGGATTGGAATTGTAATAATTCTGATTTCTATGATTATTATTTTTGATTGAAATTCATAGGTTTTTATCAATGATTTTTCACTGAAATTTGTTATTACCTTAAAAGATAGCTTTATTTTTCAATTATTTTTATATAGTAATTATGCTAAATGAGATAATTGCAAACCGAAGATCTATCAGAATGCTTGATCCCAATAGAGAGGTAGAACAAGATAAAATATTATCAATTCTGAAAGCTATTCAATGAGCACCTTCATCAAGAAACATGCAACCCTGGAAGTATATTGTCATTGATAATAGAACTCCAGAAGCAAAAAATAAACTGATATCAACTATGATGGAGCAAAACCAAGTATGGGCAAAAAATGCATCAGTACTGTTTTTATCACTCGCAATGACTGAGAAGGATGGAGAGCCATATATCAATGCATATCATGATCTTGGATTGGCAAATGAGAACCTCACACTTCAGGTTGTATCACTAGGCCTTAATACAACACCCATAGGAGGTTTTGATAAGAAGAGAGTGATAGAGTTATTCAATATCCCATCAGATTACACACCATTAGTTATCTATCCTGTTGGTTATCCAGGTAAACTAGAAGATCAGGTTGAATATGTAAAAGGTAGAGAGACCAAAGAGCGAACTAGAAAGAATATCAATGAGATTGCATTTCTTGGTGACCTAAATACACCATACAATTCCTAGAAAAATCCACAATATTTGAAATCAATTGTTTAACCCAATAACTAAAAAATATATAGTTAATCCTAATTATCAACAACTTTAGTTTAAAAATTAAATTATTTACGCATTCTACCAGAACAATAAGTTTCTAGTAATTTCAAATAATAAAAGAAAATAAATCATATTACAACTATCAAAATAATTTTAATATTAGCATCTCTAATTCAAATTATATGAGTGGTAATGTTAAGCTGGATGCAAATCTAGAAATTGATCCCAATAACCCTGCACTAAGAAAGGTAAAACAAGAAGTGAATCTTGAGAATAGCCTTGCTAGAATGAAAAATACAGTGGCAATCTTATCAGGAAAAGGTGGCGTTGGAAAATCAACTGTCGCAATCAATCTTGCAGTATCTTTTGCAAAGAAAGGGTACAAAGTTGGATTAATTGATGCTGATATAACCGGACCTTCTATTCCACTGATGGCAGGACTTTATGGTAAAGATGCAGAAATTGCAAATCAAAAGATTGTACCAACTGAGATACATGGAGTAAAAATTATCTCTATGGATCTGTTATTAAGAGCAAACACCCCTGTAATATGGAGAGGTCCACTTAAAATGGCTGCAATTAAACAATTCCTTTCTGATGTAGCATGGGATGAGGATATAGACATTCTCTTCATAGACCTACCTCCAGGCACATCAGATGAACCATTATCAATTTCACAGATGTTTGAGAATATCACGGGGACAGTTATTGTAACCACACCACAGTTGGTTTCTGTGCATGATGTGAAGAAGTCAATAAATTTTGCCAGTGCAGTGAAGATGCCAGTTATAGGTTTGATTGAGAATATGAGTGGACTTGAATGTCCCCATTGCTCAAAAGAGATAAATCTATTCTCCAGAGGTGGAGGTCGAGTCGCTGCAAGTGAGCTTGGAATTAATTTTCTGGGAGAGATACCATTGGACCCACAAGCTGTGATTGATGGAGATGAGGGCACACCATCTGCATTGAAGGATGGTAAATTCAAGATTGCATTCGAATCCATAGTTGATAAAATCAGAACTGTAATCAATATTGAATAGAGTGTATTTAGAATATATGCATAAAATGGAGTTTACTGAATAATGTATTCATAATAATATTCAAAGTATTATTGTTTCATTCAAAGAAACGTGTCAAGTATAAACGTGCGGAGCTATTGTTTTGCAAGTAATTTGCATGAAAAAAAATCTGATAAACAGGATTACTATATAAGAACAATTCGGAGATAAAAAATATCAAAATAATAATTTTCTTTTGACAAACTAAAAGAACTAGTTTTACTTAGAGTGTAGAAAGAAAAAATTGGAGGACTAAAATTGTCAGGATTGAACCCATTTGGAGAGACAAGCGATAGTGTACATGCCTGGAGAGAGCGTTTCAGGCAAATGGAAATACAGAAAAATGCAGCAGTGGCCACTCTTGCAGAGACTAAATTTAGCTTGGAGCAATTAACAGAACAATATAATGAACTTGTTGAACAATATAATCAACTATCAACTGAATTATCAGATACTAAACAGGAATTATTATCATTTCGTGATATAGCCAAAGAACGTGCAGAAAAGATTAAAGAATTTGAGACCAAGTTAAATCTTGATGCCATGTCCAAATTACAACTGGAGAATAAAGAGCTTAATGATAAAATAGAGGACCTGCAGATGGAGATTGCCAGAGGGGGAACTACTGTTGAAACAAAAAAAACAGATAATTCAAAATTGTACAATGCATTGATACCACTAATATTGAATAATTATGATCCAGAGAATACAAAGTATATGGATTCATTCAAAAATATGATTGAGGTTGCTATAAATGAGGGAGATGTATTGCTTCAGATAGTGGCCATACTGTTCAAATATGGTGGTTCAGGACCAATGGATCGAGTAAGAGATCTTGTAACAGATAAAAGCATGTTTAACACTGCTGTTGATATTTTAACAGAGGAGCAGATAATAAATAAAATTGATGATGAGATAAGTATATACATCAAAGGAGAGGATATGACAGAGGTTTCCAGCTGGTCTGGTCTTTCGGGTGATGAGATAGTTGATCAGATGAAATCAATAATGAAAAATGCAAAGATAGAGGATGTAAATGCAGCCATAGAGAATTTCAAAGAGACATTACAGGATAGAGGAGTTGGAGGAACCATATTTTTCCAGATTAGAAAATTAAGTGAGGGAATAAATAAAAGACAGATAACAAGAAAAGAAGCAATTAAAACAATAGAAGAATGGAGAACAAAGATCAAGTAAGTTTGAATATACCTCTAGTTTTGTTACTTTTAGTAATAGCTAGTTTTGTAGTAACAAACCACAGGTATTTTTTCGCGGGAAGATAAATTTCAAAGAAGACAAATATATGTGAGAATATGAGATATTGTTATTCTAAATTTGATCTCAATTATACTAAATTATAAAAATTCTTTACCAGTATTTTATTTCAAGAACTCCTTACCAATATCATTTCTGAACCTTAGGTTATCATGTGTTCGTGGAAGTTTGCTGTATGCTTCTTTGTACGCCTCTTCAAGAGTGGGAGCATAGGAAATAACTGCAAGAGATCGGCTTTTGGTAGCATAGAAATTACCATCTTTCTCTTTGACAGATGCAAATATTGCATTATCAATCAATGATTGGTCGATATCGATCAGAGCACCTTCTTCAGGCTTCTCAGGATAACCATCTGGTACAACATACACACATACAGATGCATCATTCTTCAATTTAATTTCGGGTATTCTATCATCATACAGTTCATCCAATATATCGAGTAATGGAGTTTCTAATAATCCGAATACATTGATCGCTTCTGGATCTCCTAGTCTGGCATTGAATTCGATTATTTTTATTCCATCCTTGGCAAGCATGAACTGACCATATAGAAAGCCATTATACTCTCCATTCTCCTCATTAAGTCCAAGAATTACATCTCGCATAATTTGTTTTGCCAGTTCTAACTGATCATCCGAAACATATGGTAATTTATGATCTGCAAATGAACAACTACCCATTGAACCGGTATTTGGCCCCACATCATTCTCATATGCCCTCTTGTAATCCTTAACAAGTGGTAAGAATATCATTTTATCTCCCTTAACAATTGCCTGTAGACTGAATTCAGTACCTACTATCAGTTCTTCAAGCAAAACTATCCCATCCTCATCCAGTATTTTTTTGGCGTAATCAAATACCATATCTTTATCTTTGAAATGGCTTCCCCATACTTTAACGCCCTTACCCCCTGTTAGTCCATCTGGTTTGACAGCTACCTGATAATTATTATTCAATCTATCAACCAATTCATCTAAACTCGTTGCCACATCAAAATCAATATTACCAAGTATATCATGTCTATGTAGAAGCTGTCGCATATATACTTTAGAACCCTCTATTCTTGCATTTTTTGCATTCGGGCCGAATACTCTGATATCTTTTTTCTCCAGACAATCCACAATTCCATCAATAAGAGGTGTTTCAGGTCCAATAATTGCATATTTTGCCTTACTCGCGATCTTTAGAATTTTGTGGTCATCTTTAATATATTTTTCCTCGATAGTAATATCAGCTAATTTTGCAATTCCTGGATTGATAGTTGGTGCCCATGAAATCAGTGAAATATCTCTTTTTTTGAGATGCAAGGCCAATGCATGACTTCTACCTGAGTTACCAAGTAGAAGAATAGTTTCTTTATTTTTCAATATTCTTCAATCGCACCAAAAAATATTGAACTTATAAGTAATAGCTAGAAAATTCGTATAGATTTATTGATATATCTACAATTTTTAATTTTTATAAAGTATTATTGAAAAATAAACAATTTTTTAGCGTTTATTTTATTTGATATTGTATTAACAAATATTCAATTATCAAATAAAGTATATTCCATGCATATTTGTATTCTATTCATAGTAAGTCTTACTATCATCTATAATTCCAAGCTCTACTTTCTGTTTGATCAGTTGGCCATGTGGCGTTGGATAGTTTCCAGTGATACAGGCATCACAGATATCATCCATCTCCAATGATTTTCTCAGACCATCATGAGATATATAGGTCAAACTATCTGCCCCAATTATAGTCGCAATCTCATCTATTGATTTTCCATCTCCTGCAATTAATTCTTTGTTAGTTCCAAAATCAACTCCATAGAGGCATGCAAAGCGTTGGGGTGGACTGGTAATTGCCACATGTATTTTATCAGCACCCAGATCACGAAGTATTTTTATAAGATATTTCATTGTGAAACCCCTCACGATGCTATCGTCCACAATCAGTATTTTTTTATCTTTTATGAATTCATCAACAAAAAGATATTTTGATTTGGCTGCATTTTCCCTATAATCCACACCTGGCATGATAAAAGTTCTTTTAGCAGATCTATTCTTCAGTATGGCCTCTCTAAGAGGTATTTGTAATACTTCAGATACTGTGGATGATGCAGTTCTTGAGGTGTCTGGAATTGGAATAACAAAATCCAGCTCAAGATTAAGCTCTTTCACCTGCAGACCTAGATATTCACCCAATTTCAATCTTGTAGAGTATACATTTTTATTATCAATCACAGATGCAGTGCCCGCAAAATATACATATTCAAAGAAACAGTGAGCAATATTCTTTGCCTCAACTAATTGTTTTCTAGCCACTGTATTTTCTGAAATATACAATAATTCACCAGCCTTCAGGTCTGATTGCTCAGTAACTCTTGCCTGTTGCAATACCGAGCTCTCAGAAGTCATATAATGTTGTAATCCATTTGTTCCGTATATTAGAGGTCTGATAGCTCTTGGATCTCTGAATGCAAACATATCCTCTCCAAGTATTCCAACAAGAGAGTAAGCCCCATCAAATTCATCTACAAATTTAATCAGTGCATACTCAAGATTATCAGTCTCATTTATCAGTGCACCCAACCTCAGTGTTATGAATTCAGCATCTGATTGATATTTTTTATCAGTTAATTCTTTGATATTGGTGATATTTCCATTGTGTGCTATACTCAGAGTACCCTTCGATGTTTGAAAACTAAAAGGTTGTGCAAATTTATGTGTCTCCACATAACCCTCACGATCACCAGATGTTGGATATCTAGTGGATCCAATAGTTCTTTTACTACTCTCATTGGGTGTTTTAATTCCCAATGGTACACCTTTGTACTTACCACTCTGATGCACACCATATTTATCTACCCATACCATTCCTGAAGCATCTTGACCCCTGTTTATGAGACTATTCAATAGATTCTTTGATATCTTCAATGGAAGCTTGCCATATATTCCTAGAACACCGCACATATCAATTCTAACCCTTATTTTGTGTATACACTACATTTTCGGATTTTACTTATTCACATTTAAAATTATGTTATTTTATCATTATATTCGACTTCTTATTTTATAAGTTCATAACAATTTAGTTAATAATTTCAAATTTTTTGCATATTCAATGTAATCTTGCCCTGAATTATTTCCCGGATAGTTTTTGTATAGATAATATGCTCTTGTTCCAAAATTCTTGCGGACAGACTATCCACAGTATCATTATTTTTAACCTCAACACATCTCTGAGCAAGGATTTTTCCACCATCCACTATTTCGTTAACAAGATGTACAGTACAGCCAGTAATTTTGACCCCATATTCAAAAGCCTGCTTCTGTGCATTTAATCCTGGAAATGAGGGTAGTATTGATGGATGAATATTCAATATTGGCATTTTTAGAGATCGGATAAATTCAGACGAGAGTATACGCATATATCCTGCGAGAATTACAAGATCATAGTTTAAATCGTGGATATTATCAATTATTAATCTCTCATATTCATGTCTCTCTTTACCAGAATTATCAACAACAATTGTGTCTATATCATTATTTTTTGCATATTCAATTATCGCAGCATCATGCACATCAGAAATGACTGCCACTACCTCAGCATCTAACTCATTTTTAAGAATAGATCTGTGAATCGCCTGGAAATTAGATCCTATACCACTTCCAAAGACAAGTAATCTCATATTTATATAATTTTCATGTCAGAATATAACTTCATCGCTTACGTATTCTAACAAATAATAAAAAAATTAATTTTTTAATTAACTCAAAAATCAACAAAGGGAGTGGAATGCCTTGCTGCATCAAAACTCTCCAGAACAAGTATCTCTAGCATCTCATCTGATTTATTAATTACCTTATGACATTGATTGGGCTTGATAACCAGTACCATATTTTCTACGATCTTATATTTTCTCTCTTCATCGATCAGAACATATCCATCAATTGTTTTCTTGAAAATCATAACCTGCAAATGAGAATGCTCATGCGTCTCATACTTTGTATTCGGGGCAATGCATACCAGTTTTAATGCAGAAGAACCAAGCACTGAACGTCCAAGTACTTTTTTTTGCATACCCTGGTTTGTATTAATCCATGGTAGATCATTGATATTAAAATATCTATCCACAATAAAAAATATGTAATAATTTATTTAATCATATCTATTGAAAAATCAAATAATACATATGAATTACCCAAATATTGAATATAAAAAATATTTAGTACAATAAAACTTTATGAATGTTGTTGATGTATATAGTAATAATGCCATTAGGTCTTGATCGATTCACAAAGATTCCAAATACAAAAACTTGGCTAATAAGACAGCAGGAATCACAATCATATCAGATTGTGAACAAAGATGATCAACTTGAGTATTATGATGTTACTAGTTTAACAGCCACAACAAATTCTCATTATCTAATAAAAAGAAAAGACAAATTGATAGCAGAAGTCGAACAGGATCGTATACAGAACAAATATAATTTTATTTTTGATGGAGAGATTAAGGCAAGTGTAAAATTGGATAAGAATCAGATAGAACTTGAGTATGAACCCAAATTACATTGCACTCCTAAACTCAGGGCAAAAGAATTTGTCTTTCAGGATACAGAGACAAATGATATTGTGTTAACTATTGATAAAAAAAGTCTTAGTATACTTAAAGATAAATACCAACTTGTTCATCAGGATTCTTTCAATGAGATTATTGCAATGCTTTTAGTTATCATAATTGATGATTCATATCATAGTGGTCTTTTGGCCTGAAGATATTTAGAATAGAGTTCAGATTTTATTCTAATGATAATTATTTTTTATTTTTTATAACAACTTATATTTCAGTTATGAAATTTTGTTAAAAAATACCCATCCCCTATTATTTGAGAAGACACCCTCGCCCAATAGCATAAAATGCCACAAGAGATGGCTAAGCACCCATTTTCACTTAACCGTATCTCTTGTTCCCCATTATGGCCCGGTACAACCCATTATTTGCACCTTTACAATTTAAGATTATTTTTGTTATATATAAATATAACGAGATTGATATATTTCCAGATTCCAACTAATTAATTTAATATCATGTTATGAATCATGTTTGAAATTAACAAAATAATTTTAGTGATTAATTATATTGATCAACAAATTAAAAGAATAATTTACAAAAATTTGTATTTACTGATATAAATTGATTTTAAACCTTCAATCATATAGTTTTTCATGATACCATATATTTTATATATTTTGGATAGAGAGTAGTTTGTTTAGCAATTTTGCAAATTATTGTGATTTTTCCGTATTATTAATTGATAATTAAACAATTTTTAAATTAATTACTGGAAAATACAAGTAGTAACTGCTTAATTTAATACAATAACAATATTTAATCCCATTTTTACTATTTTATAAATAGTATTTTGCATATTCAAGATATGGACAAATGCACCTAGTTTATATAGTAAATAAAATCGTTCTACATAGTAATTAAAAAAAGAT
>JAJRQD010000016.1 GCA_024280435.1 archaeon
AACATCAGAAAATTATGATATTGCACCCTGTATTCTGTGCAGTAAAATGGTTAATACGCACTTAAATGCGGCAATTAATCTGGCTTCGTCCACAATCCGGAACCAGACCTGGTTTAATCAGGAGACATGAAAATGTTAATAGATTCATCAAGAATAATTCTTGTAACGAGAGAAAGTTTGCTTGATTTTCAATCACTTTTTGTCAAGTGTTATAATCATACTGACTTGATATACGAGGAATAATATTCAAAACCATCCAGAATAAAAATATGAAATAGATAAAACGGTAGTTCTTCTTGCAATATATTCGATTTTTCCATTTCAGGTACTAATTTATTGATTATATCTTTTAAGTTGTACTCTTTCCTGATAAGTAAAGATTTTACAAATATTACCAGATCATCTGAAACAATGCCTTTCATCAATAATCCACTACCAAAATTAACTATTGTATTCACAACAGATATATTTGGAACAATTACAGAGGCTGAATCTATAAATATACCAATTATTACACGATCAGGTTCTAAAATACGCCTAAAAGCATTTTTATCAATATAATTGAGTATTAGTGGAATCATATCAATCCATAATGAAGAAGCAATTTCTATGTAATCACAAAGAACCCTCAACCATTCAGCTATAAACTCTACCTGACTTGATTTCTCAGATACTGTGATATTTGCTTTACAAACAACTGATTTTAGTGTTGAGTTTATTTCTAATTTCTTGATAAACATACTTGAAATATTCTCATCCATTTTCAAAAAATATCTAATACCATCTGTTTTCAGTTCTAATTCAAGATCAATCCAAGATGACAAATGCCTAGTTATATTAATTATTTTTGTTTTTGTGCTAGGAGAAGGAATTAAAGTATCTTTTTTTGTAATCTTTGATTTCAGCTCAGAGATAGTTCTAACATGAAAATTTTTATCAATAGCCAATTTAATCCCATGTTTGTTCCGGTTAAGCTCATCAGTATGGATATCTATATATGTGGCCAATCCATTTATTTCTAACTCTGCCCGATGTAGATGGACTTTCCAACTTAAAGCTAGATTTCTTGTCTGATTACAAACATTGCATAAATATTGCAAGTTACTGGATTTATCTTTGGTGATAATATAAAATACGGGCTACTAATATATAGAATATTTGTTATTAATTTATTTATTTACATAAATTTGGTGTATAGATTTACAAAATATAGTAACAAATAATAATCAAGGAATTATTGACTTTTCAAAGCATGAAAGTACAAATTTCACTTTTAACTATCTGATTGAAAAGACTTTATTAAAGTTGAATAATATCATTGACTTACAATGGGAAAGACACCTGTTAAAACAACTAAAAAAAGAACAACTAAGAAAGTAGATAATATCGATTTCAATTCACTATTATCCAAATCAATCATTACAGATGAGAAACCAGAGACTACTTTTGTAGCCAAAGGGCAGTACAAAGAAGCGTTAGAACTGTTAGAAGATGCAGAGGCTTGTCAATTAACTCCAATGTTGATAGGACCACCAGGTACTGGAAAGACAATGCTTGCTAGAAGTTTCTCATATTCAAGAGGAAGAGATTTTGAATGGCTAACATTGGATGAGAGTACCAAGCCAGTTCATTTAACTGGTGCTTTTGATCCATCAGAGACTTTGAAAAAAGGATTTGTCAAAGAAGCATTTCTTGCAGGACCTCTGACAAGAGTAATGGTAACTGGGGGTATATTCCTTGCTAATGAGTTAAACAGAGCAACTGAATACACTCAGAATAGTTTTCTCGAACCACTTGAAGAGAGGAGCCTAGTTCTACAGAAGTTAGGACGAATCCGTGCACACCCTGATTTTTTCATGATATGTGCAGCAAATCCAGGAGATATGGCAGGTACACATAGAATATCAGAGGCTTTGAAAGATAGAATAAAAATATGGATTAAACTTGATTATCCAAGCCGATCAGTAGAAATGGAGATAATAAAGAATAATCTACCCCAAACAAGATTATCTTCAGAGTATCTTGATCTTACACATAAACTGATTGATGCCACAAGAAAGGGTAGAGAGATAGAGAGACCTGCATCAATCAGATCTGCAATTGCAATTGCTAAACTGGCGGGAAGAAAAATGGAGAATGATAAGGATCTGACATATGGACAGTTCAAAAAAATCGCCAAAAGAGTACTTTCAGGTGGTATTAAACCAAGACCGGGAGTGGATGCTGAAGTATCAATATCTAAGATCATCAACCAAGTGGTGAGGTAATTGGAATTAGTTGAATATGCACAGGAATTTGTTCATATTGCTAGAAAATATGTACATGAATATCCTGCAATAAAAGCATCCATCTTCACAAGCAGACAGTCAATTGCCATCGCATCACTTGGTATTGCTCGGATATTGAGACAGAAAAGAGCATTGAGTTTTGAAAATTTAATATCATTATCCATAACAACCTCACCACCAGAAGCACAGAAATATGCAGAGTATATTGCATTCAAAGTTCTCTATGGTGATGAGGTTGAGGAGGAAATTCTGGATAATATTGTGACAACAGAATATGAAGAAATTGATGATGTAGATAACTCTCTGACTGCTAGTAAATTATTACTCAGTGATATTTTGAATTTCCTAAATCTTGAACAGTCTGTGAGTATAAAAAAAGATCAGACAGTGATAGATTTCATTAGTAGTCTTGAAAAGGATTTATTTTCAAAGAAAATAGTAGAGGATGATAAAACCCTACTGGAAAATGCTCGTAGAAGAGTGGCATTCGAGATAGTGGGTGGTAGAAATGGAATTGTCACACATAATATCAACTCATGGGATACATTATTCAGTGTTGCCAAACATATTCTGATACAGAGAATACCAAATATCACGGATGTAGATCTAGTTTATGGACAACTATTGGGGTATAGTGATGAAATAGCCTCAATGACCTTTGAAAGATTTATCGAGATAATAGCCAATTTACTCCTAGCATCTCAACTTAGAGATAAAAATGAACTGGATGGAGAATTTGATGAGATATTCTCATCATTCACACAGAGCCAGCGTTCAGATGGCTATTCAGTAATGATAACATATCGGCAATTGCTTATCAGACTATCTGTATCAGAGATATACTATGCACCACTTCTTGATTATATCATTTCCATATTTGAGGATGAGATCAGAGATAATGCCAAGATATTCGATGATTTTATAGAGTATCCAGGTATTTTTAGTGAGCATAAATTTGATAGGGAACAATTGGAAGAGATTATTGATAGAACAAAAGAACTGTACGAAGAGAATATGCTTGATTTGCTTGATAAATCCAGTGAATTTGATGTACAATTCAATACCAATACCTCTGAACAGATTGCAGATAAGTATCATGAAGAGTTTGATCTTATCCCACTTGAAGATCTGATGGAACAACCTATTGAAACAGCTGAATGGATGAATATTTTTGAAAAAGCTATTCAGGAAAGAAATGATGTAACTGATGATTTCAGTAACCTAGATAAATTCATGGACAGTTTGAGTGAATTATCTGAAGAAATAAATAATCCGTACATGAATGAATTCACATCAGATCAGATCAATAAAGTACTATCAGCTATGGCGGACAGGTCTGAAAGTATTGAAGATCTTGAACAGGTTGTGGATAGAGCCAGAGAACTATCTGCAAAAGTGCCTGTGACTAATATTAAAAAGAAAGGTAAACAATTGGGTTTGAAATCAAATGAGATAGCAAGATTACTTGGGAGTCTATTTGAGTATTTTAAAGAAACTATTCTTTCAGAAGAGGTAAGTTATGAACGTGCAGATAACATACTTAAAAAGATGAGAAATACTACTTCACAGTTCAATGAACTTGTACAGCTAGCAATAGATGAACAACAGGAAGGAGTACTTGGAGCACTGGCAGGAAGAGATTTGATGAGTGTGGCTGATCAGATACCCAATACAGATAAGGGGAAAGAATTATTTGAAAAAGCACTTGGTATAGGTGATGGAGAGAATTTACTTCAGCAATGGTTTTTGAGTGGTAAACAATTACCAAAATCAATGAGACAAATTGTCAAAGATGCTGCAAAAAGAGTAATGATAGATCTTGCCAAGTTAAAATCTGCATCTCTAATCGGGTCATCAGAGGCAGGTCCATTACCAGAAGGTTCTATCAGACCATATATCCTTGGAGATGACCTTGATACAATTGATATAGATGAATCACTTGATAATATATTGAATCTTGGAAAAAGAATTGATGATATTGAGACAGGTGATTTTATCGTGCGTAAAACTGTATCTGGTAGAAGATGTGTGATTTTTCTCATTGATATCAGTGGTTCTATGTCTGGAGCACCTCTGGCAAGTGCTTCTCTTGCAACTGCAATGCTACTTATGGCATTTTCAAGAGATGAGCTTGCTGTTGCGTTGTTTGAATCTAATACACATGTACTTTGTGAGATTAATCAAGCAATTGAGATTGATGAGGTGGTGGACGAGATACTAGAACTCACTGCACGTGGTGGAACTATGATGCAAGCAGCAATTTCATGGGCAGAGAAACAGTTTTTACAATCAAAAAGTGAGGATAAGATGTTTATTATGGTAACAGATGCAATGATTGGTGATTTTGAGAGATCTAAGGTACATCTTAGAGGTATTGCAGAAATGGGTGCCACTAGTGTGTTAATTATGCCACACTCAGCATATGGATTGGGCAATATACAAAATGTACTTGAGGAGACCAATACACAATTGATAACCATATCAGATTGGAAGGCATTTCCAGAAACAGTGAGTGAGGTGCTGTCAAGAGTATGAAAATACCTACAAGAATTATAGATAGTTCTAGACTATCACGAGCAAAAAAAATATCTAAATCAAAGGTAAATGAATTTGAAGTGGTAAGTGAAGAGCCGTTGATTGCATTTTCCATCATTCAGGGCTCATCATCATCTCCATACACAGTGATAATTGATTTTGAGAATAATAAAGCATATCATTCTTGCCCGGATTATAACAGAATAAGTAGCTATTGCAAACATTTTGGCAAACTATTTCTACTGTTACCTGAAGATCTACTATATTATTTTATCACAAATTATAGAAATCTTGATAAGAAAACCTCAGGTATAGATAAAAGATTGAAGGAGATTAAAACATCACTAGTGGAAAAGAAAATAGAAGAGAATACAGGTGAAGAGATTAATATTGCAGATACCATAGATAGCTATCTTTCAACCAAGAATAATAAATTGCTAAAACTTATCATTAATTTCATGGAGAAGGAACTTGATGAGAATGATAATTACCTGTACTTTATGAGGTTCATGCAGTTTATATCCATACCAACTGGGCTGACAAGAAAAAACTTCACTAGTGCAATAGCTTCAAGTTTTGAGAAAAATTTTATCTCACATGTACAGAGTGTATTAGCAGGAATTAGAGCTCATAATATTGTGAAAAACCTAGAATTGGTGTATCTTATATCAGAGATTGCTAATAAAATGAAGTATGAATTACCTCAAATGGACTCCAGTTATCTTGATGATGTAAGTATAGTAGAATTAAGAAATCTAACTGCAATTGCAGATCTATTGTATCAGTATACAGACAGGAAATTTAAGCTTTTTACAGATAATTTACCCGCTAATTTTGTATATTCAGATAATACGGAGATAATTTTTGAGAATATACGAAAGCAAATCTATTTCAATGATACCTCTCTATCAGCAATAAAAAGCTGGGTAAATCGCAAGTTGAAGAAAGCAGCAATTATATCTTTTTCTATGGATTATATAGATGACTTTCTGATTTATACAATGCTTAGTAACAGAGAGGATATACGTTATAAAGTTAGCCTATACAAAGGTCTTGCAAGGTTATCAACCACATTATTGGAGGAGAATGCAGCTTTGAGATTTGTAATCTCAGAGATTAAAGAATCAGAGAGAGAATATATAACATCTGAGGAATTCAATCAGCATACGAGATTTTTTAATTGGTTGAATAGAAGAAGTGTGACATCATCTTATAGAGAAAGACCCCGTCACAGAACTGCAGATATGATGTTCAATAACAAGGGTATTATTGTACAGTGGAAGATAAATGCTAATAAGTTGCATAATGATAAATTCTATGCACATCATGAGAGTAATCGTCTGAAGATCAACATAAATTCAATTGTATTCAAAATATTGCAACCATTTGATTATACATTCTCCACAAATCAAAAACTCGCTCATGTGGATAAATATATCAAATCTACTAATCCGAATTATATTATGTTACCAGATCAGGTTGTAAATCTAGTTTTACAAGGAGTGCCAATAATATCAAATGTGCTGCCATGGAATATACTCAGTGATTTTGCCAGAACAGGCTATATTCATGGTGGAGATATATCAGTGGGAATTAAAAAATGTCAGGAGTTTTCCTTTGTTTATGGGAGTACTGCACTGAAAAATGCTCTTGAAAAGATAAGTAAACTGGGAAAAACAGGAATATCTGAGGAGAATTATGCAGAGATTTACTCAAGTCTGAAAATGGATAGTGGAAGGTTGAATTCATTGAGTAGACCGCTGGCAAAGCAGATTATCGCAGCAGAAGGAGCTTTTTTTGATGTAATTGTTTCAAATATAGGTTTGAATGAGAAGCAACAACAACTGCTAGTAATTAAGACTGTGAGATGCAGTCCAGATATTGAAAAATTCAGATCAACCCTGGCTAATGAGATACTCAAAAAATTGAAAAAATATCCAGATAAATGGTTAAGCATTATACAAGCAGATTCATCAGATATATTGGGACACTACCTACATATTAAAGATAAATTACGTTCTTATATTATCAAAGAGGCGGAGGTTGTGAACAAACTGGCAAGTTCAGGTACACAACAATCAAAAAGCAGGATTTTTAAAAATCCATTGGGAAAGATTTTTTGTGACCAAATGAATATTACAAATTATAAACAAATAACTGATCTGGAATTTAACAAATTCAGGAATTTTGCAGAAAGCATTATTGAATTGAAATAAAGATTAACTACATTTAAAATATCAAATTAGAGAATTTATAACAATTGATAAAATGATTTCCAGTTTATTCCAGAAATAAAATGTAAAATTAGGAAAGTATTAAATATGATACAATTATTCTATCTTTGTGGAATTATACACACAATTGGTGATAATATGAATTTGAAAGAAATATATGGTATAAATACTTTCAGTCGCAAAGTGATGAAAGAAAGATTACCAAAGGATGTTTATGATAAACTTATCCAGACAATCGAGAATGGAGCAGTGCTTGATATATCAATTGCTGGAACTGTTGCTCAGGCAATCAAAGAGTGGACGCTTGAAAAAGGTGCCACACATTATACACATTGGTTTCAGCCTTTAAGTAGAGGTACAGCAGAGAAACATGATAGTTTCTTATCTCCTGAGACATTGAACAATGGAGAGGCCATTATTAAATTCACAAAAAATGAATTGATACAGGCAGAGCCCGATGCAAGTTCATTCCCATCGGGAGGAATGAGAAGCACATTCGAAGCAAGAGGATACACAGTTTGGGATCCAACATCTCCTGTGTTTATTATAGAGAATGGTGTATCCAAAACACTTTGTATACCCTCGATATTTACCAGCTATACAGGAGATGCACTTGATAAGAAGACACCTCTGTTAAGATCTAACAAAGCATTGAATATATCCACAAAAAAATTATTGAAATTACTTGGACATGAGACCAAAAGAATACATTCAACTCTTGGTGCAGAACAGGAATATTTTCTTATTTACAAAGAGTATTATCAGATGAGACCAGATCTAAGATTGACAGGTAGGACACTAATTGGAAGAGAGAGCCCTCGAGGGCAAAAACTTGAGGATCATTACTTTGGCACAATTAGAACAGATGTGCTTGATTTCATGGTAGATCTTGAGAAAGAAGCATACAAGATAAGTATACCAATAACTACCCGACATAATGAGGTTGCACCATCTCAATTTGAGCTTGCACCTATATTTGAGAATGTGAATATTGCCAATGACAAAAACAAATTACTTATGGAGATGATGCCAAGAATTGCCAGAAGGCATGGATTTGAGGTATTACTTCATGAGAAACCTTTCAAGGCAGTCAATGGATCTGGAAAACACAATAATTATTCAATTATGACCAGTGAGGGTAGAAATTTATTTGATATTGGGAATAATTATGATGAACAATTAGAATTTCTATTGTTTGTGTGTGTTATGCTAAAAGGAGTGTACAAGAGAGCAGAATTATTGAGAGCATCTGTTGCAATACCTGGAAATGATTTCCGACTGGGTGCAAATGAAGCACCTCCAGGTATAATATCTGTTTTTCTTGGCAGTACAATTACTGATATTCTGGATAATATTGCCAAGGGAGATCATGGGGATGCAAAAACAGATGATGTATTTGTCTCTCTGGGATTGGATCAATTACCACATGTAAAATTAGATAATAGTGATAGAAATAGAACCTCTCCATTTGCGTTCACAGGTAATAAATTTGAATTCAGAGCAGTGGGTTCTTCACAATCACTTGGATTTCCAAATGCATTTATCAACACAATCATGTCAGAGGCCATGGATGAGGTGTCTGAGATACTGTCCAAACACCTCAATGGAGATAAGAACCTGGCAATTCTAGATACTATAAAAGAGATTTATCCTCAGATCAAGCCAATTGTATTCAATGGTAACAACTACAGTGAAGATTGGGTTAATGAGGCTGTGAAAAGAGGTTTACCCAATATAAGTACAGCATATGATGCATTACAAGTACTGATAAAAGATGAGAATAAACAGTTATTTGAGAAGTACAATGTTCTTACATCCAAAGAGCTCACTGCAAGATATACCATAGATATGGATCATCTATCTAGTTTACTGGAAATAGAGGCAAATACTCTGATCTACATGATCAATAATGGAATAATTCCATCTGTACTCAGATACTTCAATGATAGTGGGTTATTCAATGAAAGAATGAGTATTGCTGTTGTTGACAAATTAAGAGATGAATTGATAGAGCTTTTTTCCAATCTTAAAAATTCAACCGATGATCTAAAAGATCTACTCACACAATTTCAGAAGATGGATGATGTACATGCGGCAAAGTTTGGTACTTATGAACTAAGATCCAAGATGGAGGAAATTAGAGCCTATAGTGATGCACTAGAAGGACATATACCCGAAGATATATGGCCTTATCCAACATATATTGATATTCTGCATTCTGCTGATTAATTTCAGATTCATTGACAATAAAAAATCAGATTAGCTTATTATTAAAATATTTGTTATATTAGTTTCATATATGAGCCCAATTAAATCATGGATGCAAAAATATGGTATAAATTGCAATGTGGTTAGATTTAAAGAGGCAATCACTCATCCATCTGCAAAAGTGGATAATACATCCATAAAGGATTATGAACAGCTAGAAACTATTGGAGATGCGGTTCTTGGATTACTTGCAATTGAATACATTCTTGATAATTTTCCAGATGCTTCACCATCACAGTTGACCAAGGGAAGGTCAAATATTGTCAATAATAGAATTCTAGGTAGCATAGGAAAATTGATGGGGATACATAAAATCCTGATAACATCAAATCACTATCAGATAGTTGAGAATGACCTATCTAAGTCTTTAGAGGCGATTTTTGGTGCAATATATCTTGATACAGGTATGATAGAATGTGGAAAATTCTTCAATAGAATCATTGGAAATGTCACTAAATTGGGGGGTATAGATATAGATTCAAAATATAGTAATCCAATCGGGAATCTTCAGGAATTCACACAGAAGGAAAAAATTGCATACCCGGAGTATATTGAGATAGATCAGACAGGTCCGGATAATAATCCAAAATTCACTATCAAGGTATCTATTGATTATAATGATCAGATAATTAGTAGTACAGGTATTGGATCATCTAAAAAAAATGCAAGAGAGATTGCTGCCAGGAATTTATTATCTAAACTGTACAGAATTTGATTTAATGATTGCATCAGTCATTCTTGCAACTCTGACCATAAACTCCACGTCATGAACACGTATGATATTAGCACCATTTTTTATTCCGATTGCAATAGATGCAGCAGTTCCTTCAATTCTATACTCAGGTGGTAAATCCAGAGTATATCCTATGAATGATTTTCTAGAGGGACCTAGAAGTATTGGATAACCCAATGATACAAATTCTTCCAATTGATTTATTATTCTGAGATTCTGTTCAACAGTCTTCCCAAATCCAATTCCAGGATCAAGGATTATATTATCCTTTCGCACCCCATTAGTAATTGCGAGATCAACTGAAATCATCAATTCAGATTTGATATCCTCTATCAGATCATCATATTCAACTCCAATATATCTTCCACCCAATTTATCAATCATTTCCACATCTTTTGGTTTACTTCTATTATGCATTATAATAACAGGACAATCTGCATCTGCTGCAACTTTTACAATGTTATCATCCATCTGTAAACCCCATACATCATTTATCAAATTAGCACCTGCATTGATTGCATCTTTTGCCACATTCGCCTTGTAAGTATCTATTGAGATGGGAAGATCAGTTATCTCTCTGATTGCTTTGATCACAGGCACAACTCTTTGTATCTCATCCTCTTCAGAGATGGGTTTACTCCCTGGCCTAGTACTCTCACCACCAATATCTAGTATATCAACACCAGCATCAATAAATTTACGAACCTGTGATAGTATCTGCTCTTTTGATTTGAGTAGTACACCATCACCAGAAAAAGAATCAGAGGTAACATTAACAATACCCATGATATATGTTCTTTTATTCCAATCAAATGACATGTGTTGAGTATAAATTTACTTGATATAGAGTTTTATCTATAGATACTGCATTTAGGTGATAATTTTATATTTGTTCGTGATATTTGATTATTCCCTCTGTATCAAGACCATCACAGATAACCCTGTTTTTTTTACGGATTATTGGATGAATAAAGTC